>NZ_JBHXRD010000055.1:0-23202 GCF_042717325.1 Streptomyces sp. NPDC058637
ACCCACCAACACATCTCCATCCCCGTCGGCTGGTGGCTCACCCCCACCCACCTCAAACACATCACCCACACCATCAAAACCGGCTGGTAAAAAAAGAAAGAAAAAGGAAAAATTCATAAGAGCCCTCACCTCACACACAGGAAACAACCCTCCCAGTGCGGAAGCGCGCTCAGAATCCGATGCCGCACGCACGAAGCCGGCACACAGTTCTCAACGCCGGGAAAGACGTCGGTCCGCTCGGTGTCGCCGGTAGGGACATAGCCCTCGACCATGTCCTGGAACTGGTGCAGGTATTGCTGGGCGTAAGGAGGCTCGTACCCCAGATCGCTCCAGCGGTGGCGGTTCAACGCGAGCGCGGTCGTGCGCAGCACGAATGCCTTCGACCGAGCGCGCCGCCTCGAAGTGGTGCCCCACGCGATGTCCCGTAGGTCGAATCCGACGCACCCGCGTCCCATCACGTTCTGATCCTGAAGTGCCAGGAGGCCCGCGAAGCGGAAGTCCCATTCGTCGTCCGCGAGTTCGGACACCGCCAGCATCAGGACGTCGATGAAGACCTCGGTGCCGCCGTTGGACAGGCACAGACTCTGTTCCCCACCGCCGAATACGTTCCCCATCGGGCCACGGTACGAGGCATCGGTGCTCCGGCGTCGCCGGTTTTTGACGGACGCCTGGGTTGCGCGCAGGAGCGGCCCCGGGCGAGGTCGTCCCTGTCGGTCCGGGGCGACCCCTGCGGGACGCGTGCGGCTTCGCAGGTCGCGGCGCTGCGGGCGGCGGCAGTCGGGCCCTCGGGTTCATCGCAGCAGTGTGCTGACACGCCGCCCGGGCCCACCTCGGACAGGACCGGTGGCCGGGCCGCGACCGGCTCTGTTCAGGCCGTGTTCAGGCTTCCAGGTGGGCCAGTACCGAGCGCATGGCGCGGTGTACTGCTTCGCGCGACTCCGCCGTCCTGTCCAGGGTCTCGAAGCTGTGGCGGCCGTGCGGTACGTCGACGACCTGTACGTCCGCCCCGCAGTTCCTGGACGCGGTCAGGAACTGCTCGACCGTTGCCGCGATCCCGGGCATCTCGCGTCCGACCCGGGTGATCACGACAGGCAGAGCCCCGGCGCTCGCCACCGCCTCCGCCGGGCGGAAGCGTCCGTCGACCGGTCCCTGTCCCGGGAGCGGTGCCAGGACCGGATAGGTGGCCGCGAGGCAGCGCAGCCACGTCGGAGGGCGGTTCAGCCAGTCCGCCGCGATCAGTCCGCCGCCGGAGAAGAACCACAGGGCGACCCGGTCCGCGTCCACCCGTGGATCGGCCCTGACCAGGTCCACCGCGGAGGCCACGTCCGCGGCGGCGCGCTTGTAGTCGGCCATGTCGTGCAGGCGGTGATCGAGGGTCACGCCCACCACGCCCTGCCCCGCCGCGTACCTGGCGTATCCCACCAGGGTCGGCCAGTCCCGCGGAGTCGGCCGGGCCTCGGCGGGCACCGGTCCGCCGTGCACGAACACGACGGCCGGGCGGGGTCCGTCGGCGTCGGGCAGGTGCAGGTCGACGTTCGCGGTCCGCTCGCGGGGGACCTCGGGGACGTCCAGCAGGAACGGCCTCAGGTGTGCGGGCAGTTCTGCGGATCCCGGTGCCACCAGCCGGTGCCCTTCGCCTGCGGCGGCCCGCAGCAGTACCTGGGCCAGTTCTGTGGGGAGAGACAGCATCGGCCAGTGCCCGGTGGGGAGTTCGAAGAAGGTCACCCCGGGCTCGGTCAGGGCCCGGAGGGCCGGGTCACCGAAGCCCACCAGCATCTGGACCATCTCGATGCTCGCGCCGTTCCCGTGGCACAGGACCCCGGTGACGGGCAACGAGGCCGCCGCGCCGGTCAGCCGTAGTGGTTGGTGGAGGGTCCGCAGCGGCTGCGGTGCCGCCAGGGCGGTGAGCCGGTCCAGCGCCGCGTCGGGGATGCCCGAGGTGCTGCCCCAACGCTGCCACTCGTCACGGGCCGGGGAGGGCAGTTCCCCGTCGGCGCCGTACGTTCCGATGTGCGCGGTCAGCTCCTCGCGCAGCGACTGGTCGGGGACCGCGGCCAGAGCGGGAAAGCCGTTCTGTGGCCTTCCGGAGTCCAGGTGGACGACGCGTGCGATGCGCTCAGTACGCCGGTCGGCGGCGCCCAGCGCCGGGTGGATGCCGTAGTCGTGTCCGACCAGCACGATCTCCTGGTCACGCTGGTCCCCGTGGTCGCGCTGGTCACCTTGGTCGCGCTGGTCACCCGTGGCACCGATCGAGTCGATCACCGCGAGCACGTCCGCGATGTGGGTTTCGAGGTCGGTGCCGGCCGGTGCGGCACCGCGGGTCTCCCCCGGTCCTAGTCCGGTGAGGGTCGCGGTATGTACCTCGGCCCCCGCCGAGGTCAGTTGCGCGGCGGTGTCCTCCCATACGTGTGGGCCGGTGAACATGCCGGACACCAGAATGAATACGGCCATGGGCCTCTCCTCGGTACTCGTCATCGGGATCGGGAACGGGAAGTGGCACCCGGTACCCGGTACTCAGCAAGCGGTACTAGGGACGGCGTTGTCGGCGGACCGGCGAAGACCGTCCGTCCGCGCTCGCCGGTACGGTAGGAGCTCCCCCTGAGGGAGGTTCAAGTGTTCACGTCGCCCGACGGTCTGTGCGGTATAGGCGAACTCGCCGAGCGCGCAGGCGTCTCCGTCAAGACCGTCCGCTTCTACTCCGACCAGGGCCTGCTGCCTGAGGCCTCCCGCAGCGCCGGCGGGCATCGCCGGTACGGCCCCGAGGCGCTGGACAGGCTGCGTCTGATCCGGTCGCTGCGTGCCCTCGGTCTGCCGGTGCGCGAGGTGCACCGCGTCATCGACGAGGGGGAGGCCGGGGCGGGCAGTGTGCTGGAGGACGCCGTCGCGGGCCAGTTGCGCGAACTCGGCTCGGAACTCCGGGCCTTGCGCTGGCGGGAGGCGGGCCTACGGCTGGTGCAGGAGTGCCCGCCCGGGGACCGGGCGGACCGGCTGCGACTGATCGGCGCGGTGGCGGCCCCGCCGAGCACGGCACCGCTGGCCCGGTTCTGGCGGGCGTGGCTGCCACCTCGGATGCCGGCCGGGGCGACGGCGGCGTTCCTGCAGGCTGCGGTTCCCGAGCCGCCCGTGGATCCGGAACCGGCCCAGGTCCTCGCCTTCGCCCGGCTGAACGCCTTCGTGACCCGCCCGTGCACCGGCGCCGAACGACCGCAGCCCGAGGCGCACAAGGGCGCGGGGGCACGCGCGTCGGCCGTGCTGTACGCCGGTCTGGCCCAGGCGTACGAGCTGGCCGGAACACCACTGCGCCGGGGCCGGGCACCCTGCCCGGGCGAGGAGCTCGACAGCTTCGTGGACGCGTACGCGAGCTCGTACGGCAGCCGGGACACCCCCGCGTTCCGTCGGCTGCTGGTCGGACAGCTCGCGGTCGATCCGCGGATCGACCACTACTGGGATCTGGTCGCCGAGGTGATCACCCCGTCGGGCGGTCCACCGGAACCGACCCCCGGCTCCGCGCACGACTGGCTGTTCACTGCACTGGACGCGCAGACGACCGCGGCGGCCTGAAGCCTCCTGTCCAGGCCGCCCGCTCTTCAGACGGCGGGCCTGACAGGCGCTCGTCGCCATCACGGGGCCGAGCCGGAAGTCGGGAACGGCGGACTCGGCCGCTCCACGGGCTATGGGTTCCCGGACGGGCTCAGAGGTGCAGGGTGGGCCGGTAGACGAGCTCTTGGACACGGCCGTCGAGCGTCCGGTGTTCGGTCAGCTCAAGGTCGAAGTCGGCCGCGCCCCGAAAGATCGGGTCCAGCCCGGTCCGGCCGGTGATCACAGGAAAGAGCGTCACCTGGACGCGGTCGACCAGACCGGCGGCCATGAGCGCCCGGTTCATCGACAGGCTGCCGTGCGAGCGCAGCGGTACGTCGGACTCCCTCTTGAGCCGGGCGACGACGTCCACGGCGTCGCCGTGTGCGACGGTCGCATCCGGCCAGTCGAGGGGCCCTTCCAAGGTGGTCGACACCACCGTGGCCGGGAGACTCCTCATCCGGGTGACCCACGGGTCACGAACATCGGACTCCTCGGTGCTCGATGCGAGCATCTGCGCGAACACCCGATAGGTGTTGGCCCCGAAGATCATCCGCTGTTCATCGCCGTACAGGGCGAGACGGTGGTCGAGCAGCTCCGGGCCCTGCTTGCCCCAGTATCCGGTCCAGTTGCCGCCGGCGGCACCGTAGCCATCGAGGCTGGAAAAGACATCAAAGGTGTAGGTGGCGGTCATCATGCCCTCCTCGAATGCGGTTGACCGGTGTGTGATTGGTGGGAACGGAGACCGGAGGCAGCGACGGAACCCGTCTCCCGCGGACTCCTGACGTCGGGCCGCCTCGGACGCGGGGACCCGGTCGGCAACGCAAGGGGGCGATGAGGCCCCACACAGGCCATACCGAGCCACGCCCCTTCCCCGGCGACGGCTTCCTCACGGGCGAGCCGTCTGTTCGGCGCGGGCGTCGGCGGAGGTCAGGCCGCGGCACCGCCGGCTTCGGCCCCGGAGGTCGGTGAGCGCCTGATGGGCATCATCGCCTCCACCTCGTCCTGTGCGAGGTGCTCCGAGATCAGCCGGTTGACCAGGTCCGGCTTCTCCAGCGGGACCAGGTGGGAGGCGCCGGGCACGACGGCCAACCGGGCTCCCGGAATCGCGCGGTACAGGGCGGTCGTGTGTTCCAGCGTCATCATGTCGTCGTCACCGACCATGACGAGGACGGGTGCCTCCACACGGGCGAGGTCCTCGGTGGTGAGCGTCGGCTGGGTGCGCCACATGTCGATCATCTTCGCCGCCACCACCGGCCAGTGGCCTGCGCCGTCCGGTGCGACGGCTTCGTACATCTCCCGGAAGATCGCGAGTTCGGCTCCTCCGGGGGTCATCTCGTCGAGCATCGCGGGTTCGACGAAGCACTCGGGAGAGGGACGGAAGTTGGCTCCGATCACCACGGCCTTGCGTACGAGGTCGGGCCGAGCGAGGGCGACGAGCAGCGCGACGACTCCCCCGTCGCTCCAGCCCACCAGATGGGCCCGTTCCCCCACGACCGTCTCCAGGAAGGCCACGGTGTCGTCGGCCATGTCCTGGTACGAGAGCGGCCCCGGGACGTCAGGGGTATGTCCGTGAGCGCGCCGCTCGGGCAGGAGTACGCGGTAGGCGGCCGCCAGGTCCGCGCGCTGCGCGCCCCACGTGTCGTTGGTGCAGAAGCCACCGTGCAGCAGGACCAGCGGATCGCCGGCGCCCTCGGTCTCGTACCACGTCCTGACACCAGGGAGGTCAGCGTAGTCGCCCATGATCCCGGCCCTTCCGGACTGCCGTAGTCCCTGCCCAGTCTGCTCCGTGCCCCGGACGGCCGCCATACGGCGGGGGTGCCGGGCGGATGCCGGGGTGGGCGGACGCTGGGGCGTACGCGGCCGTACCGACCCGTGGTGACGCAGTGGTCGGCACGGCCGAAAACGCTCACATGGCTCGCAGGCCCCGGTCGGCGAAAGTAATCAGCCACTCGAAGCTCTCGTCGACGTCGGCGCTCCACCGGAAGCCGTTGCCCGCCTGCAGCGTGGCGAAGCCGTGGCAGAGGCTCCGGAGCAGGCGAAGGGCGTGGTCCACGTCGGGCTCGGCGATCTCGTAGCCGCGCAGGACCGCCGTGAACGCGCCGAGGAGCCGCTCTCCCTCGGTGGCCAGGGGATCGTCCGGACCGGACGGTTCCACGCCGATCGTCGCGACGTACCGGCCGGTGTGCTCGAGGACGAAGGCACGGAAGGCCTGTGCAGCGGCTGCGAGGGCTTCGCGTCCCGTGCACCCGCGCACCGCGCCACCGACGGCGTCGGCGGCCTCGCCCAGGGCCAGGGCGGCGATCCCGCCGGGTGAGGTCTTCCTGGCTGCTCACGTGCTTGTACAGGGACGGGGTCCGCACGCCCACCCGCTCGGCCAGCATGCCCATGGTGAGGTTGGCGAGGCCCACCTCGTCGGCGAGGGCCGCACCGGCCGCGAACACGGCCGCCGGGTCCAGACCGGCCCTAGGCACGGGGGGCGCGGAGCGGTTCGGCGATCAGGTCGGTGAGCCGCAGGCGGGGGTCGGAGGGAAGCCTGGGCTGCTGGAAGACGACGCCGAAGGCGGTCCGCGGAGCGCGTGGTGCGTGGTGGCGCCGGCCGAGGACTGGTTCGCCGTCCAGCAGGAGGGTTCCGGAGTCGGGACGGTGCAGCAGAGCCACGACCCGGGCCAGGGTGGACCTGCCGCAGCCGCTGGGGCCGAGCAGGCCGACGGCCTCGCCCGGCTGGACGGTCAGGGAGACATCGCGTACGACAGGGGCGCGGCGGTCTTATCCGGCGGTGACGGACCGCAGCTCAAGCACGGATGAGCTTCGTTTCGCGGACAACGAGGCGGGCCTCGTCCCGGTCATGCGGGTCCTGCGCGAGACGTTCTGTCTTCCCCTGGAACAGGCGCGTGAGCCGGCCGAAGTCCTCCGACGGACCGGCCTGGTCGGCACCTCGGTCGAGAGGGAACTCATCGCCGACGGGCTGCGACGCCGATCCGTGGCCACGGGCATCAGGCGCCGCTGAGGCGCGGCACGTGCGCAGGGGCCTTGCCTGCGGCAGGGCGGGCTTCCGGTTCTGTGACCGGGGCCCGCCCCGCCTCCGTATCAGCGTCGTGTGCGGACCAGCAGGTACACGAAGTACGGGGCGCCGATGACGGCCGTCATCAGGCCGGCGCCCAGCTGGGCCGGGGCGATCACCGTGCGGCCGGCGAGGTCCGCGAAGCAGACCAGCAGGGCCCCGAGCAGGAGCGCGACCGGGACCACGCGTACGTGCCTCCGGCCGACGAGGGCGCGTGCCGCGTGGGGTGCGACCAGGCCGACGAAGCCGATGGTGCCGGCCGCCGCCACGGCGGTGGCGCTGAGCAGGACCGCTACGACGAGGAGGCCGAAGCGTGCCCGGGTGAGGCCGAGGCCGAGGAGCCTCGGGGTGTCCTCGTCGAGGGCGACGAGGTCCAGTTCCCGGCGGCGTACGACGGCCACGACGATGCCGGCGGCGAGGACCACCGCGACCGGCAGCACATCGGGCATGTTCCGCCCGTACGTCGAACCGGACAGCCAGGTGAGCGCCTTCGTCGTGTCGAACGGGTCGCTGAGGACGATGACCAGGCTGATCAGCGCAGCCGCGGCGGAGGACACCCCGACCCCGAGCAGGACCAGCCCGTTCTGCCGGAATCCGCCCCGTGCGGCCAGTCCGAAGACGATCGCCGCGGCCACGGCCGCCCCGCCGAACGCCGCTCCCGCGACCTCCCACGAGCCGGGTGCCTGCGCGGTGGTGACGAGCAAAACCGCGCCGAGGCCCGCGCCCCCGGAGACGCCCAGGACGCCCGGCTCCGCGAGGGGGTTCCGGGTCACGGCCTGCACCAGGGTGCCGGACAGGGCCAGCGCGGCACCGGCGAGGAGCGCGGCCGCCACCCGGGGCACCCGGGTGTCGAGGACGAACGTGACGACCCGGCCGGCCCGGCCCTGCGCCCAGTTGACGACGTCGCCGAGCAGCAGTTTCGCGTCCCCGAGGAGCACCGCCGCGATCATCACACCGACGAGGACGACGGCGAGGACGACCACGGTGGTGATGAACGCCTTGCGCCCCGGTATCCGGAGCCGGTCCGGCGCCTCCGCGGCGACGGTGTCCCGCGTCCGGAGCGCCATGACGACGAGGAACGCGCCGCCGACGACGGTCGTGACGACGCCGGTCGGTACCTCGACGGCGGTGTCGGCGGGCACGATCGCCCGCAGCAGCACGTCCGAGCCGAGGACGAGCGCGGCGCCCACGAGACCGGCGACGGGCAGGCTCACCCGTGACCTGACGAGCCCTCGGAACCGGCGGGTGAGGGGTCGTACGAGTGCGGGCGCGCAGAGGCCGACGAAGCCGATCGGGCCGGCGAGTGTGACGGCCGCCGCGGCGAGCAGGGTGGCGAGGACGACGGTGGTGATCCGGGTCCCTCGGACGGGTACGCCCAGCCCTCGGGCGGCGTCGTCGCCCAGGGCCAGGGCATCGACGCGGCGGGCGACGAGGAGCAGTCCGACGAGGCCGACGGCGACGACCGGGGCCATCTGGACGACACCGTCGAATCCGTTCTGGCCGATGCCTCCCTGGCCCCACCGGTAGAGGCCCTCGGTCTGCTGGGGGAACAGGAGCAGCAGTGCTTCGGTCACCGCGTTCAGCCCCAGGGCGAGCGCACTGCCCGCGAGGACCAGCCGGACGGTGCCCTTGCCGAGCCCGGACAGTCCGAGCACGACGGCCGCGGCGGCGAGTCCGCCGACGAACGCGGCGCCGGACGAGGCCAGGAGCGGAAGGGTGGTTCCGGTCACGGCGACGACGCCGAGCGCCAGATAGGAGCCGGCGTTCACCGCGAGGGTGTCCGGCGAGGCGAGCACGTTCCGGCTGACCGCCTGGAGGGCCGCGCCGGCCGCGCCGAGCGCCAGCCCGACGAGGACGGCGGCGGCCATCCTCGGGAGCCGGGACGCGACGACGACGGAGGCGTCCCCCGTCCCGGCGTCGCCGGTGAGCGCGCTCCAGACATCCGCGGCGCCGACGTCGGCGGTGCCCTGGGTGATGTCGACGGCGGCGAGTACCGCGACGAGCAGTACGAGCGTGGCCGTCACGGCGACCGCGCCTGTCGTGGCCGCGGCGGTGGTGCGGTCACGGCCGACCGCGGTCTTGTCGATGACGGCCACGGCGGACTACTTCTTCGTCAGGGCGTCGACGAGGGAGTCGATGTACGCCTCCATCGAGCGGGGGCCACCGAACATCCAGACGCCGTCGGGCAGCCGGTACACGTTGCCGTCCTTGACGAAGGGGAGCGACTTCCAGACGGCGTTCTTCGCGAGGGGGCCGGCGAACGCGTCACCGTCGGCGTCGTTCGCGACGTACGGGAAGTGGACGTCGCCGAGGCCGGTGAGGCCCTCGACGTCGGTGGTGGCGAGGCCGTAGCTCTCGTCGCCCTCGACGGTCCAGGCGTTCTTCAGGCCGAGCTTCTCGTTGACGGCGCCGAGGAGGGAACCGCCGGTGTAGGCGCGGATGGAGACCTGGTTGGACGCGACGTAGCCGTCGGCGGAGGCGATTTCGGCGCCGCCGAGGCCGGCGTCCTCAAGGGCCTTCCTGCCCTCGGCGACACTCGCCTCGAAGTCCTTCTTCGCGGCGTCCGCCTTGTCCGTCGTGCCGGTGGCCTTCGCGATGAGGTCGAGGCTCTCCGTCATCGTGCCGATCTGGTCGGCGGCGTCGGCGGCCGTGATCTCCAGGACGGGGGCGACCTTGCGGAGCTGCTTCACCACGGCGGGCGAGAGGTCGGTGGTGGCGACGACGAGGTCGGGTGCGAGGGCGGCGACGGTGTCGATGCTCGGCTCGCCACGGGTTCCGATGTCCTTGGGGTCACCGGTGAGCGGCGCCGCGGTGTTCCACGCGGTGTATCCCTTGACGTCCGCGACGCCGACGGGGGCGACGCCGAGGGTGATCAGGTCCTCGACCACGTTCCATTCGGTGGCGACGACCTTCTTCGCGGGGCCGTCGAGGGTCACCTTCGTGCCGGTGTCATCGGTGAGGGTGATCTTCTCGGCCGTCTTGCCGGACGCGGCGGAGTCCTCGGCGGAGGGCTCCGTGGTTCCGCATGCGGCCAGGGAGAGGGCGACGACGGCAACGGCGGCCGTGGTGAGGAGGTGGCGTCTCATGAGGAGGTGCTGAGCCTTTCGGATCTGGCGTGGTGTCTGCCGATCGCGCGGGTGCGCAACCGGCCGGTCGAGGGATCGGTGCCGATGTCGATGCGGATGCCGTAGACATCCGACAGCAGCTCCGGTGTGAACACGTCTTCGGGCACACCGTCGGCGACGATGCGTCCCGCGTGGAGCAGGGCGACCCGGTCGGCGACGGCCGCCGCTTGGTCGAGGTCGTGGAGGACGACGCCGACGGCGATCTTGTGGTCGTCGGCCAGATCACGGATCAGGTCGAGGAGTTCGACCTGATAGCGCAGGTCGAGGTAGGTGGTCGGTTCGTCGAGGAGGAGGACGCCCGTCTCCTGGGCGAGGCAGCTCGCGAGCCACACGCGCTGGAGCTGACCGCCGGAGAGCTGTTCGACGCCCCGTCCGGCCAGGTCGGTGACACCGGTGAGGCCGAGCGCCCGGTCCACCGCGGCGGCGCCGCGGGGGTCGGAACGGCCCCAGCGGCCCCGGTGGGGATAGCGGCCGAAGTCGACCACGTCCCGGACGGTGAGCCCGCCCGGTGTCGACCGGGACTGTGTCAGGAGCGCGACGCGCTGAGCGAACTCGCGGGCGCCGAGGGCGAAGCCGTCGGTGGCCTCGTCCGTCCCCGCGTCGACGGTGAGCGAACCCGTACGTGGGGACTGCAGCCGGGCGAGGGTCCGCAACAGCGTTGACTTGCCGCTGCCGTTGGGGCCCACGAGGGCGGTCACCTCGGCGGGCCGCAGGGCGATGGCCGCCTCGTGTACGACGTCGACCCGGCCGTACGACACGCTCACCCCGGCGGCGGACAGTCCGTGACCACGTGTACGTGGCACACCGGTAGCCACCGGGGCATCCAAGGCACCGGAAGTGCTCTCACCAGCTCTCATGTCGATTAGGCTAGCCTAACCTTAGGTCGCTTTCGAACGCCCCCTGGTGCCGGAGGGACGGCCGGGCAGGCGAGCGGGGTCTCGGCCCGACACCCGTCCCGCCCGGCGGAACGCGACGGGTGCGGCGAAAAGACGTCAGCCCTGGCGCACAGGCGTTGGGCAACAGGCCACGTTCCAGGCGGGCTTGAGCAGCACGCACCAAGCGGTACCCATCGCCACCGGAGTGGGTGAACCGCCCGCACCGCAGCCGGGCACCTGGCGACTGCCGCGCCCCGGAGACGGTCCACGATCCGCGGCTCCGGCTCCGGCTCCACCAGCGATCGCGCAGTTCCTCCGCGTAGATCTCGGGCTCCTCGAACGGCGCGAAGTGCCCGCCACGCGCGGGCTCGGTCACCCGCGCGACATTCGCAGTGCGATGGAGCCATGCCCGCGGTGGACGGACGATGTCGCCGGGGAAGAGGGAGAAGCCGGAGGGCATTTCGATCCGGCGCGCGAGCTGGGCGGGCGGGATCGCGGCGTTCGCGCGGTACATGCGCTCCGACGAGCCGATCGTTCCCGTGAGCCAGTAGAGGGTGACGTTCGTGAGGATCTCGTCCTTGGTGAAGCTCCTCTCGATCCCACCGCCGCAGTCGCTCCACGCCCGGAGTTTCTCGACGATCCAGGCGGCGAGCCCGGCCGGTGAATCGGTGAGCCCGAAGGCCGCGGTCTGCGGTGTCGTACGGTGCCTGGAGGCGTAGGCGCCCTCGGTCGCACCCCAGGCCGCGGCTCCCTCGATCCAGGCCCTCTCCTCAGGTGCGAGGCCGGCGAGGTCGCCGGTGAAGAAGGGCACGCCCCCGTCCGTACGGTGGACGGCCACGACCCGGTCCGGTGGTCGAGCCCGAGATAGCGGCTCACGTGGCTGCCGACGTCCGCGCCGGCCGCCGTAGCGCTCGTAGCCGAGGACGTCCATGAGCTCGGCCCACAGTCCGGCGACGGCGATGGAGTCGAGGGGTGGCCCCGTGGAGCGGTCGGAGTAACCGAAGCCCGGCATGTCGGGCACGACGACGTCGAACGCGTCGGCGGGGTCCGCGCCGTGGGCCCCGGGGTCGGTGAGGAGCGGGATGACCTTCGCGTAGCGCCAGAACGAGTCCGGCCAGCCGTGGCTGAGCACCAGCGGCAGGACGGGCCCGGCCGGGGCGGCGGCCCGGACGTGCACGAAGTGGATCCCGAGGCCGCCGAGGGGGACGCGGAAGTGGGGCAGCCGCGCGAGCGCCGCTTCCTGGGCGGGCCAGTCGAACCCGTCCACCCAGTAGGTGACGAGCTCGCGGAGGTAGGCGAGGTCGGTCCCGTACGACCACCCGGCGTCCTCCGGCGCGTCCGGCCAGCGCGTCGCGCGCAGCCGCGTCCGAAGGTCCTCGACCGCTTCGGGGGCGGTCTGCGGGTGGAATGGCTCGGGGCGCGACAGTGCGTCCGACATGGAACGGATGCTGACGCCGGGGGAAGCGGGCCGCCGGATCGGATCCGCGGCCCCGACACCTGTGACCTGGCGGGATTTCCGCCGAATGCGTGGCACACGGCGATGTCCGCCCGCCCCCTCCGTTCACCGACGTTCAGCCCCAATTGTTGAACTTTCACGCACTCTGTTACGTTCATCGCAAGCTTTAAGTTTCAAGCAGATTGTCGCCCGCGACTGAGAGGCCCGCGTTCCATGCCTGCCATCCCCCGTACCACCGGCTTGCCGTCCAGCACCCCGCAGTCAGGGGTTCCGTCGCTCCACGCCTACGACGGAGGTCTGCTCCTGCTGCGCCTCGTCCTGGGCCTGACCGTCGCCGCGCACGGTGCGCAGAAGCTCTTCGGCTGGTTCGGCGGCGGCGGGATCGAGGGCACCGGCCAGTTCTTCGAGATGAGCGGCTACCCCTCGGGCGGGACGATGGCCGTGATCGCCGGGCTCAGCGAGGTACTCGGCGGGCTCGGGCTGGCTCTCGGCCTGCTCACTCCGCTCGCCGGCGCGGCTGTCTTCGGCACTTTGATCAACGCGGTGGCCGTCAAGTGGGGCGGCGGCTTCTTCGCCCCCGAGGGCATCGAATTCGAGATCCTGCTGGCCGCCGGCGCGGCGGCTCTGGCCCTGACCGGCCCCGGCCGCATCGCCGTGGACCGCTTCCTGCCGTGGCTGCGGGCGCACCGCCTTGCGTACGGTGTGGCAGCCGTGGCGCTCGGTGCGGTGACCGCCGGCCTGGTCCTGCTCATCCGCGGCTGAGCACAGGAGTGCAGCTGAACCGGGCGGATCGCGGAAGCGGCTCCGACCCGGACGCGGGATCCTCGACCGGTCCTCCCCACCGCGGGGGGCCGGTCGCCCGTAAGCGACGCGGCGCGAGTTACGTGAGCCGACGGGGCCCCGGCATCCGCTGGGTGCTGGTTGCGTGCCTGGTCGGGGCCGTGCGGGTCGAGGGACGACGGGCCCTCATCTTGATGCCGTACAGAGACGGCATCGCTGGTCCGCGATCGGCCCGTGAGTCATGTGGGGGGCACCCTCACCGCGACCTTCTGGCTCCTGGCCTGGATTCTCGGTCAGTCGGCAGACCTCGCGCGGTGTGCGGCGAGTGCGGTGCTGGTGATCGTCTTGGGTAAGGCCGGCGGTCACCTGCGGCGACGCATCGCTTCCCGCCGGAGGACGGGCTGACCGTTCGACCGGCCGACCCACTCACGCAGCACGACGGCACGCCCGCGTGACACGGGTGACGTGCCCGCCGGACACGGGGCGACGTGCCCGCGTGTCACCCCGTGTCCGGCAACTCCTCGTCGGGCAGGTCGAACAGGCGTTGCACCCGCCGCTCGTTGTGGTGCCGCAGGGCGGTCATCCACGGCCAGTGGTCCTCGGGCCGGAGCCGGGGGCAGGCGCTGCGGTGCGGGATGCGGCAGAGGGTGCCGGGGAGCGGCTCGGCATCCCACAGGTTCATCGCGATGCCCTGCGCGGTGATGATCCACCGACGTCGCGGCGGGACGGTGTGGGCGGGGACGAGTACGCGGGGTTCGAGAAGGATCCAGTGCCCGGTGTATCCGGTCCGCTGCCGGTCCTGCGGGAGATCGCAGAAGGGGCAGTCGGGCGGTGCGGGCGGATGTGGGGCGGTGGCGCCTTCGAGGAGCGCGTGGAAGGCGTGGGTGAGGTGGTCGGGATCGTTGCCGGGATCGGTCCGGGTGTTCTCAATGTCCCCCATGTCTGTAAGGGTCCGGACGGACCGTCAGGCCGGGTAGGGCGCGATTCGGCCACTCCGGGTGGGGCTGGGATCTGCGCGTGTGCCGCTGGGCACCACACGAGCAGCTCGGAGTCCCAGGAGCCCCACGCCCCATGGCTGACCGGCCGTTCGCTTCAGCAGAGCGCGGCGAGGTCCGGCCACCAGTTGGAGTGTTCCGTGACCGTGGCGCGTAGGGCGGGGCTGCGGTGCAGGAGAAAACGGCAGTAACTGAGCCAGTCCTCGTCCGACTCGTTCTCGGGGATGCGCCGCGTGGCCTGGATACCGGTGTCGAGGACGTCGGCGAGCAACTCCGAGAACATCAGTACCCGTTCTTTCCGCACCCCGACGCGGACACGGTTTGCTGTCGTAGAAGTAGGCGCGCGCGTCCCGGGGTACTCCAGCATCTTGAAGTGAACCTCGCGGAGGCTCGTCAGGGAGTGGTCGAGGGCGCGCGTGCCCGCGAGGTTGTTGGCCGCGCGCACCTGCCGGGACACCGCCCGCGTCTGGACCGCCAGGAAGAGCAGCGACACCACCAGTCCGAGCAGCCCACCGATCGCCGTCACCGTCGCCACCACAGCAGCCCCCCTCCGTCAGCGGAGCGGAAGCATTCCCATGGAAGGCGCGTACGCATCACTCCGAGGCACGTCGAGTCCCTGACTCCGTCCCGCGACCGGCCGAGGCTTCAGCCCCGACGATCGCCCGAGGTGCTGGGCCCGGTTCACGTGTCTGCCCGAACCGGGCGGGGCAGTGGGGGCATCAGTGAGACCTCAGGGTGTGGGTGCCGGCGATGCGGCTTCCCACGCGAACCCGTCCGGGTCGGTGAACGCTCCGGCATCGCCGCCGATCACGAGCCGGTGCGATCCGGTGCCGTCGGGAGAGACACCGACGTCCTTGGCCAGGGCGCGGCGCCGGTACAGCGCGAGCTTGACCGGACCCGACCCGGCCCCGAACTCGACGTACACGCGACCGAAGCTCTTCCCCACGGCGAGGCCCTGGCCCACGTAGTAGCGCTTGCTCGCGATCACGTCCGCGACTCCCAGCAGGAGCACGATCTCGTCGATCTTCCGGGTGGCGGGTCCGGTGTCCTTCTTCGCCGAGGTCGCGACCTTCCAGATCGTCCCGTCAGGGGCCTGTACGACGCCGCCGTAGCCCCAGATCGACTTCGTGGCGGGCTTCAGCGAGGTGGCGCCGGCTTCGAGTGCGGCGTCGACAAGGCCGTTGACGTCGGCCGGCTGGGAGACCGTGAGTGCCATCGTGAAGCCCCGGAAGCCGGTCGAGGGTGCTTGCGAGGCCCGGAGGCGGACCTGGGTGTCCAGACCGAAGGCGGTGGCGTAGAAATGCCGGGCGGCCGTGGAGTCGGCCACGTCGAGGGTGACTGCTTCGATTGATGTCATGGTCATCAAGCTAGTTGCGGCTCGGTGGCCGGTGCTTCTCGATTCCTGACCGGTCCGGTCACCTGTATCGCCACGCACGACGGCATGCCCGCGGTCGCCCGGGCAGCCTCGCGCCGGTAGGTGCTGGGCGGCATACCGACCAGCTCCGTGAAACGCGTGCTGAAGGTGCCCAGCGACGAACACCCGACCGCGAAGCAGACCTCGGTGACGCCGAGGTCGCCACGGCGCAGCAGCGTCATCGCGCGCTCGATACGCCGTGTCATCAGATAGCCGTACGGCGACTCGCCGTACGCCCGCCGGAACTCACGGCTGAGGTGCCCGGCCGACATGTGCTCGCCCCGGGCCAGCGCCTCGACGTCCAACGGCTGCGCGTACTCCCGGTCGATGCGGTCACGGATCCGGCGCAGCCGCACGAGGTCGCTCAGGCGTTTGGCCTCGGTGCGTGCGCGCGCCCACGAGGGGTGGCACATCGGAGGAGTCCTTTCTTCGATGTCCGCGAGCACCTGAAGCGCGGGCCGGGTGGGCGACGACGGGCTCCATGACGATGACCCGCTTGCCGAGGTCGACGAGACGGCCGAGGGCGGTCGTCGTACACGTACCGCACCGCCCCCTCGATTGCCCTGCCACCACCGGGGGAACGGCCGGGCGGCTCAGCGGACCTCCTGGATGCGGACCAGGTTGCCCGCGGGATCACGGAAGGCGCAGTCGCGGATGCCGTACGGCTGCTCGGTCGGCTCCTGGACCACCTCGACGTCGCCGGCCTGCACCTTCTCGAACGTGCCGTCGAGGTCCGGGGTGGCCAAGAGGATCCAGCCATAGGTGCCCTTGGCCATCATCTCGGCGATGGTACGGCGCTCGTCCTCGGTGACTCCGGGGTCCGCGGCGGGCGGGGCCAGGAGGATGGACGTGCCGGGCACCCCTGGGGGGCCGACCGTGATCCAGCGCATCTTGCCCTGTCCGACGTCACTGCGGACTTCGAAGCCTAGGACGTCGCGGTAGAAGGCCAGGGACGCGTCGGGGTCGTCATGCGGGAGAAAGCTCGTGTGAATGGTGATGTCCATGACGATCATGCTAGGTGCGGGGGGTGACCCGCGCTTCTCGATTCCTGATCGATTCAGCTACCTGTGGGACCCGCGAGCACCTCGATCGGGACCGGCCTCGTCGCCCCGCGACCACGAACGACTCGTCCAACCCGAATCCAGCACTCCGCACTCCGCATTCAGCACTCCGAGTCGCCCTCCCCCTCCCCCCTCGCCACCCGCCGCAGATCCTGGATCGACCGAGCCGCACCGCGCCGGCCGTACACCAACCCCTCTCCCCCGCACCGCGCCGGCCGTGCACGGACACCTCTCCCCCGGACCCGGCCGCCCGTGCACGCCGATCGCCGCACGGGCAACGCCCCCGAACGACCGCGGCAGCCAGTGGCATTCGCGAAGGGCCACCCGTCGCCTACAACCGCACTCACGCCCCCAGGGAAGATTCCCACCCCAACCATGACGTTCCCCCTGCCCGGATGTCAGGTGGGGAACTTTCTTTTGTCCAGCGCATTGACGGCACCCGTGGGCCGATTTACCTTCATCGCGTTGTTCTTCATATGTCATATATGAGACGCGATACGAGATCCGAGAGCCGCCATGCCGACAAGCCCGCCCTCTGTCCCCTCCCGCACGCGGTGCGTGCCCGAAGCGCTCAACATCGGTGTTCCCGCAGGACGACAGTCCGCGGGCAGGGCATCGGAGAGACCGAGGTACCGCGGACCGGCCACCTCACGGCACCGGTACGCACGGCGTTGAGACCTCGGACCGGATCGGACCCTAGGGCGTGAGCCTCACGGCGGGCGGATGAGCACCTCAGTCGGGCCTCTGCGCTCCGCCCGCTGACCGCCCCGTCGCGCGCCGCCAAGGCCGGTGCACCGCCGGAACGTGGGCCGATCGGCGTCATGACGGTGACGCTCCGACCCTCGCCCGCAGCTTCCCGGTGGCGAACCCCGACTCGGCCGCGGCGCCCCCGTCGAGGACGCCCCACCGCTGAACAGCATCGATCCGGACGGCACTCCGTGCGCCACCGGCTTGCCGAAAGAACCCTCGACACATCCCGCACGGCTTCGTCCCGCACCCGGCTGCCTGGACAGCAGGGCAGTGAGCACTCAGAGAAGAGAGCCCCTCATGAAGACGCACCACGGTCGCCGTCTCGCATCCGCGATCTCCTTGGCCTCCGCCCTGGCCCTGACCGCAACCGCCTGCGGCGACGACGGAAGCGGTCTGGCCGACGGCGGTGGCGAAGGCTCCGGCACCGGAAGCATCGTCTTCTGGGACGAGAACGGCGGGGTCCGGACAGCCGTCTGGAACGAGATCATCACCGACTTCGAGAAGGCCAACCCCGATATCGACGTGGAGTACGTCGGCCTGGCGTCCACCGAGGCGCAGTCCAAGTACGACACGGCGATCCAGGGCGGCGGCCTGCCGGACGTCGGCGGCGTGGGTGCGGCAATGATCGCCGGCATCACCGCGCAGGACGCACTGGAGCCGCTGGACGAGCGCATCGCGGACAGCAGCCTGAAGGGCAAGCTGAACAAGGCGATGCTCGACAACGTGAAGTCGGCCGGCGGCCGGGACGAGCTGTACACGGTGCCGATCTCCGCGACAAACGGTGTCCTCTACTACCGCACCGACCTGTTCGAGAAGGCGCGACTGGACGAGCCCAGGACCTGGGACGACTTCTACAAGGCCGCCGAGGAACTGACGGACAAGAAGAAGAACGTGTTCGGCTACACGATCCGCGGCGGCCCCGGCTCCATCGCCCAGGCGCTGGACGCGATGTACGGGCAGTCAGGCATTGATTCCTTCTGGGACTCCGCCGAGGAGAAGACGACCGTCAACGATCCCGAGAACGTCGAAGCCCTGGAGAAGTACGTAGGCCTGTACCGCAAGGCCACGCCCGCGGCCGACCTCAACAACGACTTCACCAAGATGGTCGCGCAGTTCGACTCCGGCAGCATCGGCATGCTCAACCACAACCTGGGCTCCTACCAGGACCATGTGAAGGCGCTGGGAACCGACAAGTTCCGGGGCATCCCGCAGCCCGAACTCGCCGACGGCACCCGGGTGATGGTCTCCAACCCCGTGTCCGGCCTGGGTCTGTTCAAGTCGTCCGAGAACAAGGCGGCGGCCTGGAAGTTCATCGAGTTCGCGGCATCCCACGAGGCGAATTCCAAGTTCGGCGAATCCGCAGGCCTCATCCCGGCGAACCAGGATGCCGCCGAGGACGCCTGGCTCGACAAGGCCGAGGCAACGAAGTTGGGCGCCGAGGCCCTCTTCTCCGGCGACACCAGGATCGTGCAGCTGCCGTACTACCTGCCGGACTGGAACACCCTGTCCAAGGCCGACAGCGAGCCGGGCTTCCAGAAGGTGATCCTGGGCAAGATGACGGCCAAGGAGTTCCTCGACACCCTCGCCGAGAAGCTGAACGAGGCCCAGGCGGAGTGGAAGCGGATTCAGGGCGAGTGACCGCGTGAGAACACGCCCGACGCGGGCCCGAACCGGCGGTGCGGCACTCGTACCCGTCAGGCCGCCGGCCGAGTGAAGCGTGAACGGCCGGCCTCCACCGACACCGCCGCCGGCCTTCGGGGTCGACTCGTTCGCCGACGCGCTGCCCGCGAGCATGCGGGCCTCGGACACGGGGAGCGAGATCGCGGCGGGCGGCCGCACACCCCGCCGAGTCGGGCTGTCTCAGCCAGCAGCCAGCAGCCAGCGCCCGCATACAACGCCTGGAGAAGAACGGGATCATCACCAGCTACCGTGCCGTCATCGCCCCAGCCGCAGTCGGATTGAACATCCACGCCATCGTCCGGCTCCGCACCACCCACGCGCGGCTGTCCCAAGCACTCGCCCTTGCCACCGAGACCCCCGAGGTCGTCTCGACCCTCCGCTTGACTGGCGAGGACTGTCTGCTGCTCGACGTTCACTGTTCTCACGCCGGACGCCTTGAACAGGTCGTGGACTCCCTAGCCCGTTACGGACCGGTCACCACCTCACTCGTCCTGCGCAGCTACGCGCCGAAGTCGTTGCCAACAGCACCGTCAACAACGTATTGACCCGCGACAGTTAGGCGTTCGCCACACCAGTTCCCCGGCGCTGCAACGCGACCTCTGCCGCCAGGTGTACGGCGGGACCTCGGATCCCAGGGGGCAACGGATCACCCCTGGGCTACGTCGCGCCACATGAGCCCTTGCTCGGCAGCGGCCGGGGCCTCGCCCCGGCGCCCCACCTCCGCCGGCCAGAATGCCGGCGGGGAGGCCGAGGTCGAGCACCGGAGGCCGTACGCGGGACCCCGCCACCCTCGTCCCGACCGCCGTCGTGCAGGGGCAGGCGGACGACGTGGTGCCGCCCGCGATCGCCGAGTCGAACGTGGACGCAGCGGCCAGGGCGGGTGAGATCGTCGGCCTGACACTGCTCGCCGGGGCCGGTCACTTCGCCGTCGTCGACCCGGCGTCGGACGCGTGCGCGGCGGCGGTCGGAGAGATCGAGCAGCTCGCCTACTGACGGGCGGGGGCGTGGGGCGGCCTCCGCCGTCCGGAGGTCCCCGTGCGGGCACCGGTGATTTCACTGATTCCCCACGCCGCGACTGCCGGTTGAATCGCTGTGCGCCGATGGCGGTGGAACGCTCTCCGGCCGTCGGGCACGAGTACCACCCCGCGTACGTGCCGCAACGGAGCGCCTGGCCGGTCGGAAGGCGCAGTTCAGAGGGGAACCCCGGATATGTCTCGCATCAGCCGCCGCCTGCGTGTGTCAGGCGCCGTGTTCGTCAGCACCCTGGTCGTGGGCGCCATCGGCTCGGCTGCGGCGCCCGCCTCCGCCGCCACGCAGGTCCACCGTGAGGACTTCTCGAACGGGCTCGGCGCCTACACCGCCTCCGGTTCCGTCAGCACCTCCACCGGCGCCGCCCGGTTGAGCGGGTCGCTCCGTACCGATCCGGTGCTGACGTCCGCTCCCCTCAGCCTGACCGGGTACCGCGGCGTGTCGGTCTCGTACTCCCGTGCCGCGTCCGGGCTCGACCTCGGCGAGTCGTTCACCGCGGCCTACTCCGTGGACGGCGGTGCCTACACGTCCCTGGAATCGGCGCGCACCGCCACGGGCGGCGCGTCGTTCCGCCTGCCGGCGTCGGTCGACAACCGCACCCTTAGACTGCGGTTCTCCCTGGACGCCAACAGCGCCCTGGAGACGCTGACCGTCGACGACGTGCTCGTGCAGGCCACGGACGGCGGAGGTCCGACCGACCCGCCGCCCGGGTCGCTGCCTCCGGTGGCGGACGTCACCGCGCCGGGGCCGTACGCGGTGACCGTCGACAGCACCGCGGGCCCCGACGACGACGGGTGGCTGGTGTACCCGGCGAACGCCGGCCAGGACGGCGTGGACCACCCGGTCCTCGTCTGGGGCCCGGGTGCGGGATCCGATCCCGCCGCCTACGAGGACATGCTGCGCCAGTGGGCCTCGCACGGCTTCGTCGTCTACAGCGAGGTCTCCTCCAGCAGCGGCGCCTACATGGTCGACGCCCTCGACTGGCTGGAGGACCAGAACGCGAGCCCGAGCAGCCCGCTTCACCAGGACCTCGACATCTCCGAAGTCGCCTTCGGCGGCCACTCCCGCGGGTCGATCGGCACGTTCGACGTGGCGGACGAACAGCGGCTGGAGACCACCGTCCACGTGGCCGGCGGCTCCTTCGACGGCACGGGCCCGGACAGTCTGCGGAATCCGGCGCTCTACGTCGGCGGCGACGAGGACTTCGCCACGGCGAACATGGAGCGCGACTACACCAACACCGATGTGCCCGTCTGGTTCAACATCCTCGACGGCACCGACCACCTCCTGGCCACCCGCAACGGC
This sequence comes from Streptomyces sp. NPDC058637, assembly GCF_042717325.1. Classification (NCBI taxonomy): domain Bacteria; kingdom Bacillati; phylum Actinomycetota; class Actinomycetes; order Kitasatosporales; family Streptomycetaceae; genus Streptomyces; species Streptomyces sp. NPDC058637. Next base: position 21,111 of record NZ_JBHXRD010000055.1, read on the forward strand.
CAGCACATCATCACCGCCTGGCTGCGATGGCACCTGGCCGACGAGGAGTTCCGCCGCACGGAGGACTTCCTGAGCGCCGGCTGCACCTTCTGCGGCCTCGGCGACGTCCGCCACAAGAACTGGTGACGCGCCCCTGAACGGGGGCCCGCACCCGGCCGATGCGGTTGCCTTCGAGCCGCGGGGGTCGTTGCCCCGCGTGTGACGGGGTGGGGCACGGGCCGGCAGGTGCGGATGGGGCTCTTGACAAAGGTGTTCACCGCTGAGCTGGTCGCCACGGCAACAGCCAAGCACGACCGGGCCGAGCGGCGGCGTCGCCTCCTGTCGGCGCGGCCGGTCGTGCACTTCGTCCTGGCCCTGTGTCCCTCCCCGGGAGTCATGAGGTTACCGACTACGTACGCGACGTCCTGGCAGACCGGCCCCTCTGGCATGGGCCACTGACCATCTCGGCGGGATCGTCGTGATCCTCGACGCGGACGACCCGATCGCGGGCGCGGGGGCGGGCCGTTGACAGCGGCGCCGGCTCCGACTCCCAGGCCTCTCCGCAACACCTCGCCCGCCGCATGACCGCCTCCAGGGAGGCACTGGAGGGCATCCCTGGAGGCGGGCCCGTGCAGCCGACGGCCACTGAACAGGGATGAGACTTGAGGATGCGGCACGTCAGTCCTCGTCGTCCGCGCCGGATAGCGCTTCGGCGATCAGACGGGTGGCGAAGTCGGGGTCGTCGGTGATGCGGTTGATCTGTTCTGCGAGCAGGAAGGCGGTGGCTTCAAGGGGATTCATCTCCTCCTCGGTCCAGTCTCCGTACTGCTTGCGCCACAGGCTGGGGCTCAGGTCGGTGCCCGCGGCGACGACGAGGCCGGCCATGGTGGGGATGGCCTCGGGGCGGACACTCTTGGGCATCCTTCCCAACGTGGCCACGAGATTGGGCACCACATACTCGATGACGTTCTTGTCGTGTGCTTCGTGGGCCGCCCGCAGCCACGTCATGAACATGAAAATGATTGTGCACACACCGTCCAGTACGTCATCGGCCCCCTGAGGGCCCAGTGATTCGGTGTACTGGGTGTTCAGCAACTGCTGTTCGGGGTCGGGCTCGATCTTGCCGTCGTTGACTGCCTTGAGCCGGGAGTCGATCAACAAGAGCGCTGTGCCCACATCACCGACGGGAGCATGCCGGGGATCGCAAGGTGATGACACAGAATTCCTCCTCAAAGGGCTGCAACGAGCAGCACGGCATGTACAGGCCATAGATCCGTCGTACGAACAGTGGCCGAGGCCTACCCGCCGGACGTGTCCGGCCAGCAGTGGACCAGAACCACGGCGCGCCGGGTCCCGGCGTCCATGCCCCGCGCGCGGGGAGCGGCCTGGGAGCCGGGTGTGCGGCTGCGCTGCTGCCTGGGCCTGCGTCAGGAACTCGGCTCGGAGCACCAGGTGGAGGACGAGGGTAACCCGGTGATCGGCCGACCGGCCTTCGTCCCGGCGTCAGCCCAAGGTGTCTCGGACGGCGCAGCTCCCCCACGACGAGAGGTGACGGGCGTCGCGGCCCATGAGCCGCGGCGGCGGCTCAGAGGTGGCCGTCCAGGAACTGCCGTACCCCGTCGATAGTCATAGACCCCGTGCCGTGCGCCACCGCCTCTCCCTCCTTCAGCAGGACGTAGGACGGGGCTTCCGTGATCCCGTATCGCTCGGTTGCGGCCGGACAACGCGTGATGTCGGCGCGGACGGCCGTCAGGCGGCCCGTGTACTCGTCGGCGATGCCACCCACGACGAGGTCCATCGCCCGGCAGGGCTCGATTGCCTTGGGCCATGTCCCGGTGAAGTAGACGAGGACCGGGACTCCGCTCATCCCGAGGATGAAATCGAACTCCGCGTCCTCACGGGGTTGATGAATCCGCTTCGCCATGGCAGCTCCTGACCTCACACTCCGTCATTCCATTCCCATCATCCCCCGCGCGATGTGCCAAGCCCGCCTGGTCGGTCGTGGGGGGGGGGGCGGGGGGCGCCCACGGGCACCCCCCCCCGCGGGCGTGATAAAAAAAAAACAACCCCCCCCCACACACCCCGCCCCCGAGGGCGGGGAGGGGGGGTTCGT
>NZ_JBHXRD010000055.1:23212-32876 GCF_042717325.1 Streptomyces sp. NPDC058637
TGCCCGCTCCGCACAACACACTCCTTATTTCATTTCCCATCACCCCCCGCGCGTGGTGCCACGCCCGCCTGGTGGGTGGTCGGGTTGACCTCGGAGACCTCCGAGGTCAACCGGACCGCGCCCATCCCACCAGACCCGCAACATCTGTCCCGGCTCTCACGCCACGCCCAAGGGTCTGTCCGGGCGGCACACATCGCAGGCCGGTACCCGTCGGCGGGTTCCGGCAGGGCGCGCTCCCGGCTGATCGCCCGCAGCTCCTTGCCGGCAGCCCAGCAGTCGCCGCGGTGAACCCGGACGCCCGACCCCGCGCCGGCCTCACCGATGCCCCGGTCCGGGGGATCGGCTGCGGCGGCTCCTCGACCTCCCGGCCCCCGTGCCGGCCGGCTCCTCGGCCCCGCTCCTGGTGGTCCTGGGCTTCGAGGTCCCGGCCCCGCCCGCGAACCTGACTGGCGTACGACCGGTCCGCGGTGGGCCCCGACAGTCCGTGCGGGCGCCGGGGCTGCTCAGACGGTCAGAAGGTCACCGCGTCGCGGATCAGCGGGCAGGTCATGCAGTGCCCGCCGCCCCGCCCCCGGCCCAGCTCCGCGCCCACGATGGCAATGACCTGCGCCCCGGCCCGCAGCAGGGCGCTCGTCTGGGTGTTGCGGTCGTAGGTGAAGAGGACGCCCGGATTCAGCGCGACCATATTGTTGCCGCTGTCCCACTGCTGGCGTTCGGAGGCGTAGACATCACCGCCCGTCTCGATCACCCGCAGGTGTGGCATGCCCAGTGCGCGGGCCACCACCTCGGTGAACGGGGTGTGGCCCTCGTCGGTGATCTCGATTCCCGGCGCCCGGTCGCAAGGGCGGACGGAGAGGTATGGACGCCATCCATGACGCGGGGACACAGCGTGACGATGTCCCGATCCGCGAAGGTGAACACCTCGCCGACCGCGTGCGCTGATCGGCCGGCTCAGCGGACTCGGTCGTAGACCATGGCGATCTCGCCCAGCTCGCCGGTCTCCTGGTGAGTGAGCTTCCACTTCGAAGCTGGGAGCCCGTCGTCGAACAGTCGCTGCCCGTCTCCGGCGATCTCGGGGAAGATCATGAGGTACAGCCGGTCGAGCAGATCTGCCGCAAGGAGCGGCTTGATGACACTCGGGCAGCTGTTGACGAGGATGTCGCCCTCGCCGGTAACCTTGAGTTCGGCAACCACGTCGGCGGCTGGGGCGTTCACCACGCGGGTGTTTTCCCACGGAGCTTCGGTCAGTGTGGTCGAGAAGACCACCTTTTCCGTGTCCACCAGCCACTTTGCGTATCCGCGGTCGCGCGGATCGGCGTTCTCGTCCTCGGCGACCATCGGCCAGTAGCCCAGGAACCCCTCGGCGTTGATCCGGCCGAGCAGCGCCGTCGTCGCGCCCTCCCAGATGCGGGTGAGTTGACCCCGCGCGACCTCGGAGGTCACATACGGCGCGAACATGCTGAAGTCGCTTGGCCCGCCAGGACCGTGGTAACGCCCGTCGAGGGAGAGGCTCAAGTTCGCGGTCACCCTGCGTCCGGTCGGGACAGTCATTGCGTGCTCCTCGTGTAGGTGCTGTCGGTGTTTTCGGTGCGTTCGCTGTCGTGCGGGTCTGCGGCAAGGGCCGCTGCGAGCTTGTCGAGGCTCTGGCCGAAGCCGATCTCGATGCCTGCGATGAAGTCAGCGGAGTCAACGGTGCTGTCGGTGATCTGCCAGTGGACGTCGAGATCCGTGCCGGTCCCGGTGGGCCGCAGATCGAGGGCGACGTGGGCGGTGAAGGCGAGACCGCCGTCGGGGAGCTTCGGGGAGAGCCGGTAGGCGAGACGCTCACCAGGACGGACGTCGACGACGGCGCCCTCCGCACGCCCGGCGACCAGATCCGAGGCGTCGGCGTCCTCGACATCCCGGTACTCCTGGACGATGCGCCCGCCTTCTCGCGCCTCGAAGACGAGCTCCGATACGCGGAGGTCGTCGGGCGTCCACCATCGGGCGAGCAGGGAAGGCTCGGTCAGGTGGCGCCACACCAGCTCGGGGCGCCCCGTCAGCAACCGGCGGAAGCTGAACGAACGGCCGTCGGCCCACCCCGGCTCTTCCGCGGCGAGCCGCTCCGCGTGGAGGCTGGCCCCGTAGCGGTCGTAGGTCGCGCGCGGGCCCCCGGCCTGCTCCGCGGTGTCGGCGAGTCGGTCGAGCGCAGCCGCCAGCTCCCGCAGGGGACCGGGCTGGAGCGCGTAGATGCGGCGCTGGCCGGTGCGCTGGGAGGTGACGACGCCGGCCCGCTCAAGGGTCTGCAGATGCTTGGTCGTCTGCGGCTGGCGCGCCCCGGCGAGCTCGGCGAGGACCCCGACCGGACGGGGCCGCTCGGCGATCAGGCTCACAAGCCGCCAGCGGGCCGGGTCGGCCAGTGCGGTGAGAAGTACATCCATGGCGACCAGTATTCAATGTAGCGAATATTCGCGGCAAGGAATATCTTGCTCGCCTGTCGGAGCGGTCACAGGGGTGCCGCCTCTTACGGCCGGTGATGATCCTGCTGGGTGACCAGCGCTACGTGTTCCCGAACGGTGACTTTTTCCCGTTCACCGCCGCCGCGGGCCGGCAGACCGGCGACCATGTGCAGGGCAACATGGCCGCGTCGCTGCTCCAGCTGTGGAGGCAGGTGGACGGCAGCTGGGACCGGACCATCACCACCCTGGCCTCGCACACGCCCGCGACCTTCGCCGACTGGTTCGAGAACGTCCGCCCGACCCCGCCGTGCCACCGCTGTCCACGACCGGCGCCGCACCGACCGCCCTGGACACGCACGCCATCAACTACGGCCCCACGGTGGTCGGCGACAACGCCTACCACGCGCTCGGCAACGGCGGCGGCGCCCTCCAGCGCGGCGGGACTGCAGCGTCACCATCGCCACCGTGACCCGGTTCGCCGCCCTGGACACCACCCGGGCATCCCAACGCTGGAAGTTCACGGCCAACGGCGACGGCACCGTGCGGATCTACGACAGCTGCCCCATCCCGCCCCCCTGACCGCACCGACCACCTCCGGCGGCCAGTTGGCCCCGCAGGCCGGAACGGCCACCTGGCTCCGGCGGGTCCGCCGCGCCTGGGACCCGTTCCGGTCCGGGTTCGTCAAGAGCCGCCGGGTCCGTCGCCCAGTACGCGAGATCGACCTTGATGTTCAACGCGAAGAGGTCGTGTTCGTCCGCGTTGCAGGCGCGGGCCTCGACGGCGAACCTGGCCGGCGGAACCTCCCTGGGGATCTTCAGCCTTACGGTCAGCGCGGCGTCGCCCACCTCGATGAGGTCACCGGTGACCCCGGTGTCCACGGACAGATTCCAGGAGCCCGTTCCGGGATCGCCCTCACTGATCCGGTCGAACAGGTCGTAGGTCTTGCCGACCAGTTCGACGGCGCCGAGCTTGACCGTGACGTCGATCCAGGCGCCGCGCTCGACAGCCTTCGCGATGTGGACCGGGATCATCACGGTGACCACCTCGCCGGGCTCCGGGGGGTCAGGCTTGAGGTCGATCCCGTTGATCTTCACCATGTCGGTGACGCGGCCCGCATCCGACCAGCTCCAGGAAGTCATGTACGTGTAGTAGTGATCCAACTCTCCTGAGTATCCGATCTCCGATGGGCGGGGCCGCCGACGATCCGTGGTCCCGTCGGATGGGCGGGGCCCGCCGACGATCCGTGGTTTCCTCCGTACGACTGCGGCGCACACGTTCAGACCGTGGCCTTGTCCGCAGAGTTCGTCCACGCGTTCTCGCGCAGCAGGCGCAGGCCGTTGAGGCCGACGATGACGGTGGAACCTTCGTGCCCGGCGACACCCAGCGGCAGCGGGAGCGTCCCGATCAGGTCCCAGGCGGCCAGTACGGCGATGAAGACCGCCGCGATGGCCAGGTTCTGCACGACGAGGCGGCGTGCCTTGCGGGAGAGGGCCACGACTGCGGGAATGGCGGCGAGTTCGTCGCGGACGACGACGGCGTCGGCGGTCTCCAGGGCGAGGTCGGAGCCGGCCTGGCCCATCGCGATGCCGATGTGGGCGGCGGCCAGGGCCGGGGCGTCGTTGACCCCGTCGCCGACCACCAGCACCCGGCGGCCCTCGGCCTCCCATTCCCTGACCGCGGCTGCCTTGTCCTGCGGGAGCAGACCCGCCCGGACCTCGGTGATCCCGGCCTCGCCGGCGAGGTGTCGTGCGGCGCGCTCGTTGTCTCCGGTCAGCAGAACCGGGGCCCGTCCGGTGAGTTCGCGGAGCGCGGCCACCGTCACCTTCGCGTCGGGTCGGAGGCGGTCGGCGATGCCCAGCACGCCGACCGGTCCGCCGTCACGCAGGACCATTACCGCGGTGCGGCCCCTGTCCTCGAGCGTCCGCACCACATCGCTGACGTCCGGGCCGCCGGTGGCGAGAAGACGATGCGGGGAACCGACCTCAACAGTGCTTCCGCCGATCGTGGCGGTGACACCGGCTCCCGGGGCGGAGGTGAAATCGGCCGCCTCGGCGAGGGTGAGGCCGCGTTCGCGGGCGGCCCGCACGACAGCGCGCGCGAGGGGGTGCTCGCTGGGGTGTTCGGCCGCCGCCGCCAGCGCCAGCAGCGCGTCCTCGTCCAGCCCGGAACCGGGCTCGGGGCGGACGTCGGTGACCCGGGGTGTGCCTTCGGTCAGGGTGCCGGTCTTGTCGAGGGCGACGACGTCGACCTGGCCCAGGCGCTCCATCACGACGGCGGACTTGGCGAGGACGCCGTGGCGGCCCGCGTTGGCGATCGCGGAGAGCAGCGGCGGCATCGTGGACAGCACCACGGCGCACGGCGAAGCGACGATCATGAAAGTCATCGCGCGGAGCAGGGCGGGCTGGAGGTCCGAGCCGAAGGCGAGCGGGATCGTGAAGACGGCCAGCGTGGCGATGACCATGCCGATCGAATACCGCTGCTCGACCTTCTCGATGAACAGTTGGGTGGGGGCCTTGGTCTCGGACGCTTCCTCGACCATCTTCACGATGCGCGCGATCACCGAGTCCGCCGGGTCGCGCTCGACGCGGACCCGTAGAGCGCCGGTGCCGTTGACCGTCCCCGCGAACACCTCGTCCCCTGAGCCCTTGGCCACCGGCAGCGGCTCTCCGGTGATGGTGGCCTGGTCGATGTCGCTGGCCCCGTCCAGGACCTTGCCGTCGGCGCCGACCCGCTCGCCGGGCCGCACCAGGATCGTGTCGCCGACGGCCAGGGAGTCGGCCGGTACGTTCTCCTCAGTGTTGCCGGGCAGGAGCCGGGTCGCGGTGACCGGCGCGAGGTCGAGCAGACCGCGCACCGAGTCGGCGGTCCGCGCGGTCGCGACGGCTTCCAGGGCTCCGGAGGTGGCGAAGATGACGATCAGCAGCGCGCCGTCGAGGACCTGGCCGATGGCCGCGGCACCGATCGCCGCGACGACCATCAGCAGGTCCACGTCGAGCGTCTTGTCCTTCAGCGCCTTCAAGCCCTCCCACCCCGGTTCCCAGCCGCCCGTGACGTAGACGGCGGCGTACATCGGCCCCCACAACCAGGCCGGGGAACCCGCGAGATCGAGCGGGAGCGCGATCAGGAACAACACCAGCGAGGCGAGCGCCCATCGGGCCTCGGGCAGCGCGAGAACTCGCGTCCGCCGCTTCGGGGGCGCCGGACTCGGCCCGGCGGCGGGTGGAGCGAGCTGTTGATCCAGGACAGGAGGCATGACAAAACGACCCTTCACGGGCGGAGGCGAGGCAACGCACTCACCATACAGGAACACCTGAACAGTTCTTCAGGTGTCGCCGGTATGATGGCTTCCATGGGCCACGGAACCGACACCGCCAGCAGCGCCACCACCCGCGAGCGCCTCGACGCCGTCGGCACCGCCGATGTAGCCGCCACCCTCCAGGCCCTTGCCACGCCCTCCCGGCTCCACATCCTGGCCCGACTCCAGGAAGGGCCCTGCTCGGTCGGCGACCTCGCGGATGCAGTCGGCATGGAAGCCTCGGCCTGTTCCCACCAGCTCCGGCTGCTGCGCAATCTCGGACTGGTCACCGGCGAACGCCGGGGCCGCTCGATCATCTACGCGCTCTACGACAACCACGTCGCCGAACTCCTGGACCAGGCCCTGTACCACGTGGAGCACCTGCGCATAGGGATCCGGGACATCCCCGCCGACATCCCAGGGCCCTCCGCCGATTGAGAACGGCGGCTGTCGGGGCCCGACGAGTCCATCGCGAGGCTGCTGCCCGCCGCACGTGCGAGGACCGGACGAGCGACGGCCTCGAACGCACAAGGGGCTGGAGGGCACGAGGGCCCGATCCGCGGCAAGTCCTGGACCCGGCTACGGGATAGAACGCCGAGTCGGCAGACGTTGCGTCCGGCCGCAGAAACGTACAGCCGTGGAGTCGCTCCTGAAGAGCGACGCCATAGAGCTACGCAAGATCTCCCTCAGCACCTACGGACGGCCTGCCGAGCCGACCGCGAGCACGAACCCCCCTGCTCACCGAGATGGACTTGAAGCCGCTCCCCGGCATCGGGCGTCGTCGGCCGACCGTGGGTGGGCCGTGGGTGGCCATGAAGATCTTGCTGATGTCCGATGGATCGGTGCTGCGCGGACTGCCTGCTCCTTGGGCACTTCAAGCCACGCCCGGTGACAAGGGTGCCCCTTGCATCCTGCGCAACCACTCGTCGATCGCGGCGTAGTCGGCGTCGGTCAGGCCCTGTCGGGGATCCACGCGATGGAGCAGCGCTTGTCCTCGATGGTGCGCGACCACCCAGGCCCGGTCCGTATCCGTGATCTCGTCGTCGACCCATACGAACGACCGCCCCGCCGCCCACGCGACGAGGGCCCGGGATTTCCAGTGCAGTCCGTCCCGCTCGTCCTGCTCTTCGGCGTCGGATGGCTCCGGCCAGTCCACCACCGCCAACTGCGGCAGGCCGATCCGTGGCCCGATGCACTCGTTGGCGTCGGCCATCCACGTCGTCGCCCAGACCAGATCACACGGCAGTGCCAGCAGTCGGGGCCCGTGCTCGGGATTGATCCTGGCCAGAAGCGGGTTCGAACCGCATCCCAGCGTCTCAGGGTCGGTCCGGTATGTCGGATACCCGTCCGGATACCGCTGCGGCGTCGCTCCGAACGGGATGAGTGGCCCGTCGACATCGAGAAAGAGCAGTGGACGCTGTTCGGAACCGGTCACGGCTTCACGATATCCACGAGCCGCATGGGTCATGGCGAGCGAACCGGTGAGCACCCCGGTTCGGCGAAGCGTCCCCGCATTCCGGCAGGAGTACGTCAAGGGGACTGCCGGCCCGCGGGGAGGGCGTCCCGAAGTCACGCCCACGTAGCCTCTTCCTGTGCCAGACTCCCGCCCGCATCGCGTCGCCGTCCTCGTGCTCGAGGGCGCGAAGCCGCTCGATGTCGGAATTCCTGCCCAGGTCTTCACGACCCGCGCGAGCATGCCGTACGAAGTGCGGGTGTGCGGGGCGGCACCCGGTCTCGTGACCGGCGGCGACGGCCTCGCGTACTCCGTCGCCCACGGCCTCGACGCGCTCACGTGGGCCGACATCGTCTTCGTCCCCGGCTACCGGTTCCCGGACCGCGACGCCCCGCCTCAGGCCGTCGTCGCGGCACTGATCGCCGCCCACGACCGTGGCGCCCGGCTCGCCGCCATCTCGACAGGTGCCTTCGCGCTCGCCGCAACGGGCCTGCTCGACGGCAGGCGCGCCACGACCCACTGGCACTACACGCGGGCGCTCATGGCTATGCATCCGCTCGTCCGGGTCGACGAGAACGTGCTGTTCGTCGACGAGGGCAGCGTGCTCACCTCGGCCGGCGCCGCCTCCGGCATCGACCTGTGCCTGCACATCCTGCGCGGCGACCTCGGGGTGGCCGCGTCCAACCACGCGGCCCGGCGTCTGGTCGCGGCTCCCTACCGCAGCGGCGGCCAGGCCCAGTACGTGCCGCGCAGCGTCCCCGAGCCTCTCGGCGAGCGGTTCGCCGCCACCCGCGAGTGGGTGCTGCACCGGCTCGGTGAGCCGCTCACCCTCGACGTACTGGCGCGGCATGCGGGGGTCTCGCCGCGCACGTTCTCCCGGCGCTTCGTCGAGGAGACCGGCTGCACGCCGATGCAGTGGGTGATGCGCGCCCGCGTCGACCTCGCCCGCGAACTGCTCGAACGCTCGCAGCGCAGCGTCGAACAGATCGCCGCCGACACCGGTCTCGGCACCGGTGCGAACCTGCGCCTTCACTTCCGGCGCATCCTCGGCACCGGACCCAGCGAGTACCGGCGCACCTTCACCCGAGGCGCGTAGACCGCCCGGCACCGCATGGCGGGATCCTTTTGAACCATGGCGATCCCGCCACTGTCAGCGGCGTCGGCCGCGAGCGAACCTGGTGTGGAAGGGAAGGGACATCACTCATGACTCGCATCGCCATCAATGGATTCGGCCGCATCGGACGCAATGTGCTGCGCGCACTGCTGGAGCGTGACAGCACCCTCGAAATCGTCGCCGTCAACGACCTGACGGAGCCTGCCGCTCTCGCCCGTCTGCTCGCCTACGACAGCACGGCCGGCCGGCTCGGGCGCCCGGTGAACGTCGACGGGGACACGCTCGTCGTCGACGGCCGTCGGATCACGGTGCTGGCCGAGCGAGAGCCGGCGCAGCTGCCCTGGGCCGAACTCGGTGTCGACATCGTTCTGGAAGCCACCGGCCGCTTCACCTCGGCCGAGGCGGCCCGTGCCCACCTCGACGCGGGCACGAAGAAGGTACTCGTCAGCGCACCTTCGGACGGCGCCGACGTCACGCTCGCGTTCGGGGTCAACACCGACGCCTACGACCCGGCCGTGCACACGATCGTCTCGAACGCCTCCTGCACCACCAACGCGCTCGCACCACTCGCCGCGGTCCTCGACGAACTCGCCGGTATCGAGCACGGGTTCATGACGACGGTGCACGCCTACACACAGGAGCAGAACCTGCAGGACGGTCCGCACCGCGACGCCCGCCGCGCCCGGGCCGCCGGAGTCAACATCGTGCCGACCACGACCGGAGCCGCGAAGGCGATCGGTCTGGTGCTGCCGCACCTCGACGGCAAGTTGTCGGGCGACTCGATCCGCGTACCGGTGCCGGTGGGCTCGATCGTCGAACTCAACACGACCGTCGCCCGCGACGTGACGCGTGACGACGTGCTGGCGGCGTACCGAGCCGCAGCGGAGGGGCCGCTGGCCGGCATCCTCGAGTACTCGGACGACCCGCTCGTGTCGTCCGACATCACGGGCAACCCCGCCTCGGCGATCTTCGACTCGGCCCTCACCCGCGTGGACGGCCGCCACGTCAAGGTGGTCGCGTGGTACGACAACGAGTGGGGCTTCTCGAACCGCGTGATCGACACCCTGGAGTTGCTCGGCACCCGCTGACCGGACGCCATGGTGGTTCCCCTCCTCCGGCGGCCTGGCCGGGGGAGGCGATCCCTCCGGCCGCTCCGGTCGGCCGGGCGGGCCCACCTGAGCGGCCGGGGCGGAGCCGTCCCGTACGAGCTGCCCGCGGTGAGGCCCTCGACGAACGAGCGGAAGTCATCGGCCAGGACGAGCTCCGTGTCGAGGTCGGTGTCGAGGTCGGTGTCGAGGTCGGTGTCGACGTCGGTGTCGACGTCGGTGTCGACGTCGGTGTCGACGTCGGTGTCGACGTCGGTG
>NZ_JBHXRD010000056.1:0-31134 GCF_042717325.1 Streptomyces sp. NPDC058637
TCCCCCACCGCGACAACCTCCTGCCACGGCTCACCACCCACATCAGGAAACACCGTCCGCAACGACTCGTGCCGACCCACCACATCAACCAAAGCAGCACGCAGAGCCGAAACATCCAGCACACCCGACAACCGCACACCCAACGGAATGTTGTACGTCCCGCTCGGCCCCTCCATACGATTCAGAAACCACAGACGCCGCTGAGCGAAAGACAACGGAACCCGCACCGGACGCACCATCGGCACCAACGCCACACGCCCACCCACCGACGAACCCACCACCCGCTCCGCCAACGCCACCACCGACTGCGCGTCGAACAGGGCGCGCACCGGCAGCTCGATCTCGAAGGCGGTCCTGATCCGGCTGACCAGGCGGGTGGCGAGCAGCGAATGCCCACCCAGATCGAAGAAGTTGTCGTCGATCGACACGGACGGGACGCCGAGGACCTCGGCGAACAGGCCGCACAGCATCTCCTCCTGCGGGGTCCGCGGCGCGCGTCCCCCCGTGCCGGGTCCACCGGCGGCCGGGCCGGACAGCGACGGGACGGCACCGGTGCGCGGGGCACGGTCGGGGACCGTCCAGCCGACGGGCAGGGTCACCGACCGCAGTACGTCGGCCACCGGCTGTGCGCCGTCCCCGGTGAAGGTCCGCAGGACCGTCTCCAGATTGCCGAGGATCGCGGCGACGGACGTCTCGGTGAACAGCGCGCTCCGGAACCCGAGGCGCAGTTGCAGCCGTCGGCCGGGTACGGCGATGAGCGTCAGCGGGTAGTGCGTGGCGTCGGAACCGGTGGTGCCGGTGATCGTGAGGTCGCCGAGCGAGCCCCGCAGGCTGTCGGCGTCCACCGGATAGCTCTCGAACGCGACCAGGCTGTCGAAGAGTTCGCCGTGTCCGGCGGCGCGCTGGATCTCCGTGAGCCCGATGTAGTGGTGGTCGAGCAGGGCGGACTGCTCGTCCTGGACCCGGATGAGCAGCGACCGGATACTCTCGGCCGTGTCCAGCCGGACGCGTACGGGCACCGTGTTGATGAACAGCCCGACGATGCCCTCGACGCCCTCGATCTCCGGAGGGCGGCCGGAGACGGTGGCCCCGAAGGCGATGTCGTCGGTGCCGGTGAGCCGGGCGAGCTGGAGCCCCCACGCCACCTGCACCATGGTGTTGACGGTGATGCCCAGCCGGCGGGCCAGTGCCGTCAGTGCCGTGCTCTGCTCCTCGGCCAGGTCCAGGGTGAGCTGACGGGGCAGGACGTCGACGGTGTCGTCGGCCTGCGGGGCAACCAGGGTGGGCCCGGCGAGCCCCTCGAAGGCGGCCTGCCAGGCGGCCAGCCCTTCCTGCTTGTCCTGCTTCCGCAGCCAGGCGAGGTACAGCTTGAACGGCACCACGGGCGGCATGCCGGCGGTGTCGCCGCCTCTCCCGTACAGCTCGAAGAGCTCGCCGAGGACGATCGGCATGGACCAGCCGTCGAGCAGGATGTGGTGGCAGCTGAACATGAGCCGCCAGGAGCGTTCGCCCAGGCGCACCACGGTGAACCGCAGCAGCGGCGGGACGGCGAGGTCGAAGCGTACGTCCTCGTCGGCCGCCGTCAGCTCGGCCAGGCGCGTCCGCCGGTCGTCCTCGTCCAGTGCGGAGAGGTCGTGGGCGACGACGGGTACGCCGAACTCGCGGGGAACCACCTGGACGGGCTTGCTCAGGTTCTCCGACAGGAAGCCGGCCCGCAGATTGCTCCGGCGGATCAGGAGGATCCTGACCGCCTCGCGGAAGACGTCCAGGTCGAAGGGGCCCTCGAAGTCGACGGCCAGCCGCACGGTGTAGACGTCCAGGGCGTCCTCGTCGTACGTCGCGTGGAAGAGCATGCCCTCCTGCAGCGGTGCGAGGGGCAGGATGTCCTCAAAAAGATCCTTGCGGGTCACCGGGTCTTCCTCCACTCAGCTTCAAGTACCCCGAGATCGTCGAGTTCGAGGTCGATCAGTGACAGGTCCGACGGGGTCAGGCCGGCCGGCTCGCCCTCGCCCGCGTGCTCCGCGAGCGCGGTGAGCGCGCGGAACCATCCCTCGGCCAGCGTCCGTACGGCGTCGTCGCTCAGCAGGCGGCGCGGCCAGGTCCAGTTGGCCACCAGCCGCGGCCCTGACGGGCCGTCCTGGACCAGGACGTTGAGGGACAGCGAGTGGGTGGCCGGCATCTCCGGGTCACCGCCGAGCTGCCGTAGCACCTCGCCGTCGGCGGACATCGTCCAGTCGTCGGCGCCGCGCGGTGGGGCCCCGTCGCCGGGTTCCCCGGCGACCTCGGTCCGGCCCAGGTAGTTGAAGCCGAACTGCGGGCTGCCGAGGGCGGCCAGCGTGTCGCGGGTGTGCGGGTTGAGGTGGCGCAGCAGGCCGTAGCCGACGCCCTCGTCCGGCATCCGCCGCAGCGTCTCCCGGACCCGGTCGAGGGCCTTGTGCAGGGCGGCCGGATCGGTGAGGACCCTGCCCCACGGCACGGGCCCGAGGTCCAGCCGCACCGGTGCCAGGCTGGTGAACCAGCCGACGGTACGGGAGATGTCGAGCTCCTCGCCCTGCGGGATCTGCCTGCCGTGCCGCTCGACGTCGACCAGTACCTCGGTGCCGGCGCCGAGTCCGCGCCGCCGCCGCCAGTCGGCGACGGCCAGGGCGAACCCGGTCAGGAGTACGTCCTCGATGCCGCCCCGTACGGCGGCGGGGACCTTCGTCAGGAGTGGTTCGGTGACCGATTCGGGCAGGGTCAGCACGAGCGCTTCCTGGGTGCCCATGGTGTCGACGCCCGGGTCGCGCGTCTCGGCGGTCACGGGGACGTCGCCGTCGCCGAGCTGCTCGGCCCACCAGGTGACCTGCGCCGCGCGCGCGGGCTCCGCCGCGAGTGCGGTGAGCCACTGCGCCCAGCTCCGCCACGAGGTGCCGACGGGCTGCGGCGCGGGCTCCCTGTTCTCGGACACCGCCTGCCACGCCTCGGCGAGATCGGGTACGAGGATCCGCCACGACACCCCGTCGACGGCCAGGTGGTGGCCGAGGAGGAGGAGGCGTCCGGGCTCTTCGGGGCCGGCGTCGAACCACACGGCCCGCACCATGGCACCGTCCGTAGGGGACAGCCGGGAGACGGCCCGTTCCGCCTCCTCGGCGATGACGGCCCGCGCCTTCGTGCCGTCCGCGCCGGTGATGTCGACCCGGCTCACGCAGTCGGCGGGGTCCACCGCGCCGCGCTCCCGTACCTCGTAGGACCACGCGTCGCCGTTGACCGCCAGCCGCAGCCGCAGGGCGTCGTGGTGGTCGAGCACCGTACCGAGGGCGGTGGTCAGGGTCTCCAGGGTCACCCGGGCGGGTACCTGGAGCAGCACCGACTGGTGGAACCGCTCCATGCGGCCGCCGTGGTCGCGCAGCCAGTGCGTCATCGGGGTGAGCGGCGCCTCGCCGATCCCGGCGTCGGGATCCTGCGGGGCCACCTCGTCGACGGTGCGGGCGACGGCCGCGAGTCCGGCGGCCGTCTTGTGCTCGAAGACGTCCCGGGGGGTGATGACCAGGCCGCTCCTGCGTACCTGGCCGACCAGCTTGATGGAGACGATGCTGTCGCCGCCGAGCTCGAAGAAGTTGGCGTCGGCGTCCACCCGGGGCAGTCCGAGCACCGAGCCGAACGCCTCGGCGAGTATCCGCTCGGCCGCGGTGACCGGGTGCCGGCCCTCACCGGAGGCGGTGACGTCGGGTGCCGGCAGGGCCGCGTGGTCCAGCTTGCCGTTCACGGTCAGGGGCAGGGCGTCCATGACCACGAGCGCCTGCGGCACCATGTACTCGGGGAGCCGTTCGGCCGCCCAGGCGCGCACGGCCCCGGTGTCCGGGTCCGTGCCCGGGTCGGGCACCACGTAGCCGACGAGCTGCCGGATGCCCGGCCGGTCCTCGCGTACGACGACGGCGGCGCCGTCCACACCGGCGCAGCCCGACAGCACGGACTCGATCTCGCCGAGCTCGATGCGGAAACCACGCAGCTTCACCTGGTTGTCGCGACGCCCGACGAACTCCAGCACCCCGTCTGCACGCCACCGCACCACATCACCCGTCCGGTACAACCGGGAACCGGCCACCCCGAACGGATTCGCCACGAACCGCTCCGACGTCAGACCCGCACGCCCCAGATACCCACGCGCCAACCCCACACCCGACACGTACAACTCACCAGGAACACCCACCGCACAGAGGTTCAGGGCAGGGTCCAGGACGTACACCCTGGTGTTGGCGATCGGGCCGCCGATGGGCGGGGTGACGGTGCCGTCCACGGGGCCGCTCGCCGTGGCGCAGACGGTGGTCTCCGTCGGCCCGTAGGCGTTGATCACCGTGCGGCCGGGTGACCAGCGGGCGGCGAGGTCGCGGGGGCAGGCCTCGCCCGCGGTGACCAGGGTCAGGCCCGCGGGGGCGTGCTGGGGATCCGCTCCGGACAGGGCCGTCGGGGTGAGGGTGGCGTGGGTGATCCGCTCGCCGGTCAGGAAGTCGGTGAGCGCCTGGCCGAGGACCGGGCCGTCGGCCGGGGTCAGGACGAGCGCCGCGCCGTTGAGGAGGGCCATGACCGTCTCCCAGGCGGACGCGTCGAAGCTGGGTGCCGCGAACTGCCCGATCCGGCTCTCCCTGTCCACCCCGAGCCGCTCGGCATGCCAGGCGGCGAGGCTGCCCAGTCCCCGGTGGGTGACCGAGACGCCCTTGGGCTGCCCGGTGGATCCCGAGGTGTAGATGACGTACGCGGGATGGTCGGCCGACAGTGCTGACCGGCGGTCCGCGTCCGTGACCTCCGCCCCGGAGAGGGCGGCCAGCGCCTCGGCGGTCGCCGGGCTGTCGAGGAGCAGCGGCTCGCCGTGTCCGGCCGGCAGCCGGCCGGCCAGGGCGGCGACGGTGACGACGAGCGTGGGCGAGCTGTCGCGGAGCATGTACGCGATCCGGTCGGCCGGATGGTTCGGGTCGACCGGTACGTAGGCTCCGCCGCCTGTCATCACGGCGAGCAGCGCGGTGGTCAGTCCGGCCGACCTGGGCAGGACGAGCGCGACGCGGTCCTCCGGTCCGACACCGCGCCCGATCAGCAGCCTGGCGAGCCTGTTGGCACGGCCGGCCAGCGTCCCGTAGTCCACGACGGTGCCGTCCGCGATCACGGCGGGCCTGCCGGGGACCGCTTCGGCCTGCCGGGCGAACAGTTCGGGGACGGTGCCGGCCGGCACCACCCGGTCGCTCTCGTTCCAGCCGTCGAGCAGCTGCCGGCGCTGCGCCTCGGGCAGGATCTCCACGCGGCGTACGGGCAGCCGCGGGTCGGCCGTGACGGCGCGCAGCAGCGTGACCAGGTGGCCGGCCAGGCGCTCCGCGCCGTCCCGGTCGAACAGGTCCGTGCTGTAGCCGAGCATGCCGGAGATCGCGCCTTGCGCGTCCTCGGCCAGGCTCAGTTCCAGGTCCACCTTGGCGACCGGCAGCAGCATGTCCTGGACGGTGAGGCGCAGACCGGGCAGTTCCAGTTCGCCCGAGGTGTTGTTCTGGTACGCGATCAGCACCTGGAACAGCGGGTTGTGCGACAGCGAGCGGTCCGCGCCGACGGCGTCGACCAGCCGCTCGAAGGGCAGGTCCTGGTGCGCGTAGGCGTCCAGCGCGGTCCTGCGCACCCGGTGCAGGAGGTCGATGAAGCTCGGGTCGCCGGACACGTCGGTGCGCAGCACCAGGGTGTTGACGAAGAAGCCGACGAGGTCGTCGGTCGCCGAGTCCGTCCGGCCGGCGACCGGTGTGCCGATCGGGATGTCGGTTCCGGCGCCGAGGCGGGACAGGAGTGCCGCGAGGGCGGCCTGGAAGACCATGAAGGGCGTGGTGTCCGTCTTGGCGGCGAGGGCCCGCAGGCGTTGTGCGAGCTCCGTGCCGACCGTGACGGGGACATGGGCGCCCCGGTGGGTGGCGACGGGCGGGCGGGGCCGGTCGGCGGGGAGTTCGAGCTCCTGCGGTGCGCCCGCGAGCTGTTCGGCCCAGTACGTCCGCTGGCCGGCCGCGAGGCTGTCCTCGTCGTGCTCGTCGCCCAGCAGCCGCTGCTGCCACAGCGTGTAGTCGGCGTACTGCACCGGCAGGGGTCGCCAGTCCGGTGCCTCGCCCGCGAGCCGGGCCCGGTAGGCCTCGCCGAGGTCGCGGGAGAGCGGGGCCTGCGACCAGCCGTCCCCCGCGATGTGGTGGACGACGACGCACAGTACGTGCTCGTCCGGCGCGGTCCTGTAGAGCCGTGCGCGCAGGGGCAGTTCGCGGGCGAGGTCGAAGCCGACGGCTCCGGCGGCGGCGAGGGCGGCGGGCAGTGCCTCCTCCGTCACGTCGGTGACCTCGACGGCCACCGTGGCCACGCCCGCGGGCACGACCTGCTGCCAGGGCTCGCCGTCGGTGTCGGGGAACACGGTGCGCAGCGCCTCGTGTCTGCCGACCACGTCACCGAGGGCTTCGGTCAGCGCCCGCACGCGCAGTTCGCCGGAGAGGCGGACGGCGAAGGGGATGTTGTAGGTGGCGCTGGGCCCTTCCATCCGGTTGAGGAACCACAGCCGCCGCTGGGCGAACGACAGGGGCACCCGTTCGGGGCGGTCGGCCGGGCACAGCGGGGGCCGGGCCGGGGCCGCGCCGTCCGTGAGGCGGACCGCGAGCAGGGCGACGGTGGGTTCCTCGAAGACGCGCCTGATGGACAGTTCGACGCCGAGCACCGCGCGTACCCGGCTCACCAGGCGGGTGGCGAGCAGGGAGTGCCCGCCGAGCTCGAAGAAGTTGTCGTCGACGGACACGGAGGGCAGTCCGAGCACCTCCTGGAACAGTCCGCACAGCAGTTCCTCGTGCGGTGTCCGGGGTCCGCGCGCCTCCTCCGTGCCGTACTCGGGGGCGGGGAGCGCCTTGGTGTCGAGTTTGCCGTTGGTGGTCAGCGGCAGTGCGTCCAGGGCGACGACCGGCCGCGGGACCATGTACTCGGGCAGCCGTTCGGCCGCCCAGGCGCGCAGTTGGTCCGTGTCGAGCGTGGCACCGGTGGCGGCCACGGCGTAGCCGACGAGCTGCCGGACGCCGGGCCGGTCCTCCCGGACCATGACGGCGATCTGGCCGACGGCGTCGTGGGCGGCGAGCACGGACTCGATCTCGCCGAGCTCGATGCGGAAACCACGCAGCTTCACCTGGTTGTCGCGACGCCCGACGAACTCCAGCACCCCGTCTGCACGCCACCGCACCACATCACCCGTCCGGTACAACCGGGAACCGGCCACCCCGAACGGATTCGCCACGAACCGCTCCGACGTCAGACCCGCACGCCCCAGATACCCACGCGCCAACCCCACACCCGACACGTACAACTCACCAGGAACACCCACCGCACAGAGGCCGAGTCCGCTGTCGAGCACGTAGACCTGCTTGCCGTCGAACGGCCGGCCGATCGGCACCGGGTCCGGCACGGGCCGGTCCGCGGTGAGCGGGTGCGCGGCCGCGATGACGGTGACCTCGGTCGGGCCGTACGCGTCGACGACCGTGATGTCCGGGCAGGCCTCCAGCACCTGGCGCACCGAGGCCGCGGGCACCGCCTCGCCGCCGGCCCACACCTCGCGCATCGGCCGGAGGATCTCCGGGGCCTCGGCGGCGATCAGCCGGAACAGGCCGGTGGTGAAGAGGGCCGCGGTGACGCGCCCCTCGGCGACGGTCCGTCCGATGGTGGCCATGTCCAGCTCACCGGGCGGGCCGACGACCAGGGTGCCGCCGCTCAGCAGCGGGGTCCACATCTCGTACGTCGACGCGTCGAAGGCGTGGGCCGAGTGCATCAGCACCCGTTCCTGCGCGCCGCCCGCGAAGCGGCTGTCGGCGGCCAGGTCGGCGATCCCCCGGTGGGTGACGGCGACGCCCTTCGGCCGGCCCGTCGAGCCGGAGGTGTACATGACGTAGGCGATACGCTCCGGGCCGGGCGGCATCGGCACGCCGTCGGCGGGTACCGGGAAGGACTCGGGCAGGTCTCCCTGCTCCAGGACCAGTGAGGTGCCGCTGTCCCGGAGGACGTCCGCGCGCCGGGAGGCCGGCCAGCGGTGGTCGATGGGTACGTAGACCGCGCCGGCCCGCAGCACACCGAGGACGGCGAGCACGAACTCGACGGAACGGTCCATCGCGATGCCGACCGGTTCCTCGGGGCGCACCCCGCGGTCGAGCAGCCAGGCGGCGATCTCCTCCGCCCGGCGGGTCGTCTCCGCGTACGTCAGCGACCGGCCGCCGCGGACCAGGGCCTCCGCGTCCGGTGTCTCGGCGGTGCGCAGCGCCAGCAGCTCGGGCAGGGTGCGCGCGGGCGCGGGGACGGGGGCCGGGTTCCACGTGTCCAGCAGCCTCGTCCGCTCGTCGGCGTCCAGCAGCTCGACCGCTCCGGCCTGCCGGGTCGGCTCGGCGGCGAACGCCTCCAGCACGGCGGTGAGCCGCTTGCCGAAGCGCTCGATCTCGGCCTCCACGAAGGCGTCGGACCGGTAGGTGAAGCGGAGTTCGAGCGAGGGGCCGGGAATGACCATGAGGGCGAGCGGGTAGTGCGCGCCGTCCGTGGAGAAGAAGTCCGCGACCGAGAGACCGCCGGGCAGGGTGAGTGTCGCCGGGTCGACGGGGAAGTTCTCCAGGACGGTGAGGGTGTCGAAGAGATCGCCGTGCCCGGCGGTCCGCTGGATCTCCGCGAGGCCCAGGTGCTGATGCGCCATCAGCTCCTGTTGTTCCTCCCGCAGCCGCTCGCAGATCCCGAGCAGTGTCTCCTCGCGCCCGATGCGGACGCGCACGGGCACCGTGTTGAGGAAGAGGCCGACCATGGTGTGCACACCGGGTATCTCCGGCGAGCGGCCCGCGAGGGTCATACCGAAGGTGACGTCCCGGCGGTCGGTGAGCCCGGCCAGCACCAGACCCCAGGCCGCCTGCACCACGGTGTTGAGGGTGATGCCGTGCTCACGGGTCCGCCCGGTCAGCCGGGCGGACGTCTCCGCTCCGAGCAGTACGGAGACCTTGGCGGGCAGCACCGTGGTGGACCGGTCGTCTGGCATCGCGGCGAGCAGGGTCGGCTCGTCGAGCCCGTCCAGCGCGCTCCGCCAGGCCCGGACGGCGCCTTCACGGTCCTGCTTGGCGAGCCAGGCCAGGTGGTAGCGGAACGGGGTCACGGGAGGCAGGGCCGTGACGTCCCCGCCGGCCGCGTACAGCTCGAACAGCTCGCGGACCAGGACGGGTGCGGACCAGCCGTCCAGCAGGATGTGGTGGTTGGTCACCAGCAGCCGGTGCCTGTCCTCCGCGACCCGGACCACGGTGAACCGCAGCAGCGGAGGGTTACGCAGGTCGAAGCGGGTCGCACGGTCCCGTTCGGTGAGGTCGCGCAGCGCCGCCTCGCGGTCCGCTTCCGGGAGGGCGGTCAGATCGTCCTCGTGCCACGGCAGCTCCGTCGCCTTGGGGACGAACTGCAGCGGTCGCGGACCGTCGTGCCTGAACCCGGCGCGCAGGTTGCCGTGCCGGCCCAGCAGGGCGTGGGCGGAGGCGCGCAGCGCGGGCACGTCCAGCGGGCCGTCGATGTCCAGTCCCAGCTGCATGACGTAGACGTCCGGACCCGACTGCTCGTCGTACTGCGCGTGGAAGAGCAGGCCCTCCTGCAGCGGGGTGAGCGGCAGTACGGCTTCCAGCGACGGCTTCTCGTTCGTGCTCATTCCGACACGCTCCACTTCGACTCGAACTCGTCGAGTTCGTCCTGCGAGACCAGGGCCATGTCCCACTCGTCCGCCGGGGCCGCGCCGGGTGTTCCGCCTCCGGCGGGAGCCGGTTCGGCCATCGCGGCGAGGGCCCGCACGGTGCGGTGCGCGAACACGTCCTGCGGGGTGAACAGCAGGCCCTCGGCGCGGGCCCGGCTGACCAGCTGGATCGAGACGATGCTGTCGCCGCCCTGACGGAAGAAGTCGTCGTCCGCACCGGCCCGGGGAAGCCCGAGCACCTCGGCGAACAGCCGGGCGAGCGTCTGCTCCTGCGGTGTGGCGGGCATCGTGTCCGAGGCGGACAGGGCCGCGTCGGGCGCGGGCAGCGCCTTGTGGTCGAGCTTGCCGTTCAGCGTGACCGGCAGGGCGTCCAGCAGCACCAGTGCCACGGGCACCATGTGGTCGGGCAGCCGCTCGGCGAGCGCCGTCCGCAGCCCGGCCACCAGCGCGCCGCTCCTGCGGGCCACGAGCGGGTCGTTCGCGAAGCGGGCGGGAGTCGCGTCCGGGAGGTACAGGTCCCGGTAGGCGGGTGCCGCGCCCGTCCCCTGTGCGTCCTCGGGTACGAACACCGCGTCCAGGCGGCCTTCGTCCGAGCCCGCGGTCCAGGTGACCAGCGCCCGGTAGCCGGCGGGCCGGCCGGCTTCGTGCAGGGCCGTGACGTCGACCCCCTCCGGTACCGCGGTGGCACCGGCGCCGTTTGTCCCGGCCAGGTCCGCGTCGAGTCTGCCGTTGGGGATGCCGGTGACGCGCAGCCCTTCGGGCCGCTCGTCCCGCAGCCGGGCGGCGATCGAGTCGAGGCCGCCCGCCCGCTCCCAGGCCAGGGACGGCACCGACGCGAGCGGGACGGGCGCGGCCGGCCGCTTGTGCAGGACCACGTCGTAGCGGTAGCGGCTGAGCTCGTTGGCGTAGTCGCCGCGCTTGACGCGGACGTCCGCGCCGCCGAAGCCCTCCAGCGATCCGGCCAGGGTGTCGAACAGGGCCGGGTCCACGAGCAGTTCGGTCTCGCGCTCGACGGCCCGGTCCACGGCGTACCGGGTGGCGGCCTCGCTGTCCCCGGGGTGGCCGGTGCGGTGCACGGCCGTCCGCATGAGGCGCAGCAGCCGGAGGTCACGGAGGTCACCGAGGAAGACGGAGCCGGACTCGCCGAGCAGGTCGAACGCCTTCCGGATGACGTCCGTCAGGTAGTCGAGGCCCGGGAAGTACTGCGCCACCGAGTTGATGACGACGGTGTCGAACGTCCCGGCCGGCAGGCCGTCCAGCAGGTGCGCCGGGGTCGCCGTGAAGCAGGTGCGCTCGGCGAGGCCCGGTATCTGCGCGGTCTGCCTGCACAGGGTGTCGATCACCTCGCCGGACAGGTCGGTGCCCCAGTACAGGTCCACGTGCGGGGCGACCGGCGTCATGATCAGCCCGGCGCCGACGCCGATCTCCAGG
Source organism: Streptomyces sp. NPDC058637 (assembly GCF_042717325.1). Lineage (NCBI taxonomy): Bacteria > Bacillati > Actinomycetota > Actinomycetes > Kitasatosporales > Streptomycetaceae > Streptomyces > Streptomyces sp. NPDC058637. The sequence continues at coordinate 11,150 of NZ_JBHXRD010000056.1, forward strand.
ACGCGGCGGGGCCGCAGCTCCAGGATCCGGTCGACGGTCGCCGAGCGCCAGGCCCGCATCTCCGACTCGGGCAGCTCGGAACCGTCGTAACTGCTGTGCCAGCCACTGAAGTTCTCGCCCAGCCGGGTCCCGTCGCCGTTGGACGCGCCGTAGACCTCGTCGTTGATGGTCTGCCACTTCTCGACCTGGTCGCTCTCCAGGCCTGTGTCGCGGACACCGGCGTCCTGGGCGGCGGGCACCACGTAGCCGACCAGCCTGCGCTCGCCGGGACGGTCCTCCCGCACCACCACGGCGGCGGCCTCGACCTGCGGCTGTTCGGTCAGCGCGTCGGTGATCTCGCCCAGTTCGACCCGGAAGCCGCGCACCTTCACCTGGTCGTCGGTGCGGCCGAGGAACTCCAGCTGCCCGTCGGCGCGCCGGCGCACCATGTCGCCGGTGCGGTACATCCGCTCCCCGGGCGGTCCGAACGGCGCGGCGACGAAGCGTTCCGAGGACAGCCCGGGGCGGCCGAGGTAGCCGCGGGCCAGGTTGACCCCGGCGACGTACAGCTCGCCGAGCACGCCGACCGGGACCGGGTTGAGCCGCGCGTCCAGCACGTAGGCGCGGGCGTTGGCGATCGGCGTGCCGATCGGCGGGGTGACCGCTCCGGACAGCGGGGCGCTCATCGTGGCGCAGACGGTCGTCTCGGTGGGTCCGTACGCGTTGATCATGCGCCGGCCCGCCGACCAGATCCCGGCCAGCTCCGCGGAGCACGCCTCGCCCGCGACGGTCAGCACCATGTCCGCGGGTACGGCGGCCGGGTCGAGGCCGGTCAGCGCGATGGGCGGGATCGTCGCGTGGCTGATGCGCCGCTCGGTCAGGAAACGGGCCAGCTCGTCACCGAGCAGCAGCCCGCTGCCGACCGGGAGCACCAGCGTCGCCCCGCCGAGCAGGGCGATGCAGGTCTCGGACACCGCGGCGTCGAAGCTCGGTGCCGCGTACTGGACGACCCGGCTGTCCGGCCGTACGTCGAACCGCTCGCCCTGGGCGGCGGCGAGGTTGCCGATGCCCCGGTGGGTGACCACGACCCCCTTGGGGCGGCCGGTCGAACCGGAGGTGTAGATGACGTAGGCGGGGTGGTCGACGGTGGAGGGATCCCGCCGGTCGCCGTCCGACAGCGGTCCGGCGGGCCGGGCCGCGATCCGGGCGGCGGGGGCGGGGGCGTCCACGACGACCGTGGGCACGTCCGGCACCACCTCCCGGGCGGTCTCCGCGACCTCCGAGGTGGTCAGCATCAGCACGGGCGCGGAGTCCTGGGCCATGTAGGCGACCCGCTCACGCGGATAGCCGGGGTCGACCGGCACGAACGCGGCACCCGCCGTGACCACGGCGAGCTGGGCCACCAGGAGGTCCAGCGACTTGGGCATGACCAGGAGTACCCGGTCCTCGGCGCCGATCCCCCGGGTGATCAGGTGGCGGGCCAGCCTGTTGACCCGATGGCCCAGCTCGGCGTAGCGCAGTTCCTCCGCGCCCGCCACGACCGCGAGCGAGTCGGGGGAGAGCGCGACGCGTTGGGTGAGGAGTTCGGCCAGCGTGCCTTCGAGGACCGGGCGCGCGGTGTCGTTCCACTCGACGAGGATCCGTCGGCGCTCGTCGGCGTCCAGCACGTCCAGTTCGCTCAGACGGCTGCCGGGGCGGCCGGTCACCTGGTCCAGCAGCCGTGTCAGCCTGCCGGTGAGCAGCTCGATCGTCGCCCGGTCGTACAGGTCGGTGGCGTACTCGACGGAGCAGGTGGTGTGGTCCGGCGTGTCCCCGTCGCCGTGGACCTCGCGGAAGTCGAACAGCAGGTCCAGCTTGGCGGTGTGGGTGACGGCGGGTTCGATCCAGGCGTCGAGACCGGGCAGGTCCAGCCCCGGGGTCGCGTTGTTCTGGAAGCCGAGACCGATCTGGATCAGCGGGTGCCGGCCGGCCGAGCGCTCCGGGTTGACGGCCTCCACCAGCCGCTCGAAGGGCAGGTCCTGGTTGGCGAAGGCGGCCAGGCCGTCCGCGCGGGCCCTGCCCAGCAGGTCGGCGAAGCTCGGGTCGCCGGACAGGTCGGTGCGCATCACCAGGGTGTTGACGAGGAAGCCGACCAGGTCGTCCAGTGCCTCGTCGGTGCGTCCCGCGATCGAGATGCCGAGCGGGATGTCGTCACCGGCACCGAGCTTGCCGAGCAGCGCCGCCAGCGCGGTCTGCACCACCATGAAGGGGCTGACGTCGTGCTCGCGCGAGCAGCGGGTCAGCTGCCGGTGCAGCGCGGGCGGCAGGTCGAAGCGGAGCGTCTCGCCGCGGTAGGACGCGACGGCCGGCCGGGGCCGGTCGGGGGGCAGGGTGACTTCCTGGGGCAGTCCGCGCAGATAGTCCGTCCAGAAGGCCAGCTGGCCGGAGATCGCGGAGCCCGGGGTGTCCTCGTCGCCCAGGATCTCGCGCTGCCACAGGGTGTAGTCGGCGTACTGCACCGGCAGCGGCTCCCACTCGGGGCTCCGGCCCGTGCAGCGCGCGGTGTAGGCGGTCTGGAGGTCGCGGGTCAGCGGCACCAGCGACCAGCCGTCACCGGCGATGTGGTGCATCGGCATGAGGAGGGCGTGCTCCTCCTCGGACACGGCGAACAGGTGTGCCCGGATGGGAGCCTCGGTGGCCAGGTCGAAGCCGACGGCGGCGCGTTCGGTCATCGCCTCGGCCAGCTCGTCGGCGGCGATCTCGGTCACCCCCATGACGGGGGCGGCCTCCCGCGCGGACAGGATGTGCTGGCGCGGGGTGCCCCGGTGGTCCGGGAAGACGGTGCGCAGGCTCTCGTGCCGGGCGACGACGTCGCCGATCGCCGCCTGCAGCGCCTCACGGTCCAGCGAGCCGTTCAGCCGCACGACGAGCGGGATGTTGTACGTGCCGGAGCCGCCGTCGATCTTGTCGATGAACCACAGCCGCAGCTGGGCGAACGACAGCGGGATCTCCTGCGGCTTGTCCATCCTGGTCAGCGGCTGCCGGGCCCGCGGCACGTCGCCGTGGCCGGCGAGCCAGGCGATCAGCGCCGCGGGCGTGGGCGCCTCGAAGACGGTACGGATGGCGAGTTCGACGCCGAACGCGGCGCGGACCCGGCTGACCAGCCGGGTCGCCAGCAGTGAATGGCCGCCCAGGTCGAAGAAGTTGTCGTCCATGGAGACCGAGGGCACACCGAGGATCTCGGCGAAGACCCCGCAGAAGATCTCCTCCTCGGGTGTGCGGGGCGCCCGGCCGCCGGCGGAGCCCGCCATGTCCGGGGCGGGCAGGGCCCGGGTGTCGAGCTTCCCGTTCCCGGTCAGGGGCAGCACGTCCAGCTGGACGAACGCGGTGGGCACCATGTGTTCGGGGAGCGTGGCGGCGGCGTGCTTGCGCAGCGTGGCCGGCTCCAGTTCGACCCGTCCGGCGGGCCCCTGGTCGCCGATGACGTAGGCCACCAGCCGCAGGTCGTCGGGCGTGTCCTCGCGGACGACGACGGCCGTCTGCCGGACATCGGGGTGCAGCAGTACGGCGGCCTCGATCTCGCCCAGCTCGATCCGGAAGCCGCGGATCTTGACCTGCTGGTCGGCCCGTCCCAGGTACTCGAGGTCGGCGCTGCCGTCCGGGGCCCAGCGGGCCAGGTCGCCGGAGCGGTACATGCGCTCCCCCGCCGGACCGAAGGGGTCCGCGACGAACCGGGTACTGCTCAGGCCCGGGCGTCCCAGGTAGCCGTCGGCGACGGCGGGCCCGCCGACGTACAGCTCACCGGTGGCGCCGGGTGGCACCGGGCGCAGCGCGGTGTCGAGCAGGTAGACGCGCAGATCGCTGATGCCGAGGCCGATCATGCTGCCGCTGCCGGACGAGGCACGCGCCGCGTCGAGCATCAGCTCGGTGGTGTGCACCGTGGTCTCGGTGATGCCGTACATGTTGACGAGCCGCGGGGAGTCCTCCGGATGCCGCTCGTACCACTCGGCCAGCCGCCCGAACTCCAGTGCCGCGCCGCCGAATATGACGTACCGCAGCGCGAGGGCCCGTCCGGTGTCCGGGTTGTCCCGGTCGGCCTGGACCAGCTGGTAGAAGGCCGAGGGCGTCTGGTTGAGGACGGTGACCCGCTCCCGTACCAGCAGCCGCAGGAACTCCTCCGGCGCCCGGCTCACCGCGAACGGCACCACGACGAGCGTCCCGCCGTGCAGCAGGGCGCCCCAGATCTCCCACACGGAGAAGTCGAAGGCGTACGAGTGGAACAGGGCCCACACGTCGTCGGGCCCGAAGCCGGTCCACCGCTCGGTCGCGTCGAAGAGCCGGATCACGTTCTGATGGGCGACCATGACGCCCTTGGGCCGGCCGGTGGACCCGGAGGTGTAGATGACGTACGCCGCCTGGTCGGGCAGCACCGGGCCGCCGCGCTCGGCGTCCAGGACCGGGGTGCTCGCCAGCCCGTCGGCCTCGGCCGCCGTCTCCGGGTGGTCCAGCACGATCTCCGGTGTCCGGACGGCCAGGTGCGTGAAGGCGTCACGCTGCGCGGTGACCACCACGGCGGGCTCGGCGTCGCCGAGCATGTAGGCCACCCGGTCCGCGGGGTACTCGGGGTCGATCGGCAGGTACGCCGCCCCGGCCTTCAGCGTGGCCAGCAGGGCCACGGCCATCTCCACGGAGCGGGGCATCGCCAGCGCGACGAGCTGTCCGCGCCGGACGCCCCGGCTGATGAGCAGCCGGGCCAACTGGTTGGACCGGGCGTCGAGTTCCCGGTAGGTGAGGGACCGGGTACCCGCTCCGTCGGGGTACACGACCGCCCTGTTGTCCGGGTGGGCCGCCGCCGCGGCGGCGAACCGCTCGGGCAGGGAGGTGCGCTCCGTCGGCTCCGGGGTCCGGGCGGCACCGCCCCAGTCGCCGACCAGTCGGGCCAGCGTCTCGGGGTCGACGACGTCCAGGGCGCCGATCGGCCGGTCGGGGTGCTCGGTGAGTTCGCCGAGCAGCCGGGTGATCAGCCGGTGGTGCTGCCGCACCGCGTCGGCGCCGTACACGTCGGGGTTGGCCGAGAGGTCGAACCGGAAGCCGCCGTCCTGCCCGCCGACGACGATGAGCGAGAAGTCGTCGTCGTGCCCGGCCATCAGCGGGTGCAGGCTCGCCGGCAGCCCCGCGAAGTGCAGGGCGGGCGCGACGACGTGCAGGTTGAGCCTCGGACCGAGCAGCCGCCCGTCGGAGCCGAGGAGCTTGAGGTCACGCCGCAGGTCCTCGTAGCGGTAGCGCTTGTGCCGGGAGACGGCGCGCATGCGCTGGTGGGCGTGACGGACGAGCTCCTGCGCCGTCATGTCGGGGCGCACCGTCATCCGGACGCCGACCACGTTGGACACCATGCCGGGCACGGCCCGGCCCGGTCCGGTCGTACGCGCGGCGACCGACAGGGCGATGACCACGTCGCTGCTGCCGGTGATCCGGCTCGTGTACGCGGCGAGGGCGGCGAGCACCGCGGCCGGCCAGCCGACCCGGGCCTCCCGGGCCGCGTCGCGGACCTGGGTGCCGGTCTCCGGCGGGACCTGCCGGGTCGCGCGGACGAGGTCGGTGGGCAGTGCGGTCGGGCGGTCCCCGAGGCTCACGGCGTTCGGCCGGTCCTCGAACTGTGCGGTCCAGAAGGCCCGGTCGGCCTCGAAGGCGGCGGACTCCTGGTACGCGGTCTCGTCGTCGATCAGCTCGCGCAGCGGCGGGAACGCGCCGTCGGAGGTGTCCTCGCCCGTGACCAGGCCGGTGTAGACGTCGGCGGTCCGGGAGGCGACGAGGCTCGCGCCGAAGCTGTCCATCACCAGGTGGTGGTAGCGGTAGTAGAAGAGGAACCGGTCCTCGGCGACCTTGATGAGCGCGAAGCGGTACAGGGCGCCGCCGAGCACGTCCAGCGGGGTGCTCGCGTCCGCCCACATCCACGCGTCGGCCGCGTCGCCCGGCCGCTCACGCGTGGTCAGGTCGATGACCTCCACGGGCTCCGCCGACCAGTCGGTGACGGGCTCGACCACCTGGACCGGGCCCGCGCTCCCCTCGGTGAACCGCGCACGGAGCGCCTCGGTCTCGGTGACGACCTGCCGCATGGCCGCGGTGAACAGCAGGGGGTCGACCGCGCCCGCTATCTCCAGGTACAGGGCCGCGTTGAACGTCGCGTTCGGACCGCTGAGGCTCTGCGCGTACCAGATTCCGGCCTGGCCGGCGGTCAGCGGCAGAACCGTGGCTGACGAGTCAGACATCTGTCCTCTGTTTCTTCGGGCCTGGCCGATCCGGGAATCGGTCGGTGAGCAAAGGGGTCGGCGGACACGGGGCGCCCGCCGGCGCCGGAACGGGCCGGCTCAGCGGCCGTCGGTAAGTGGGCAGAGCCGTGCCATTCGCCCCGTGAAGCCGGTTTCCGTCGGCTGCGGTCCATCAACGTTCAGTAAACGAATACACGCCCGGACAAGCTGTGTCGCACGTCGATGCAATTTCCGGAAAGGGCTCTTCTCACCCCTCGGCGCGAAGGATTCGGATTCCTCGGACCGGATTGTCTGCAACAAGAGGCAGCTCCTCCGGCGGACCGGAATTCCGTCCGTAGCATCACCCCGAGCAGGCTCATGACCACGACAAAGACAGGGAAAACCCCTATGACCGACGCCATGGAGATGCCGGCGACCTGCCCCGTAGCCCCCCGCGGATGGCCCAACCCGCTGCTCACCGAGTACGGTCAGGTGCCGGCGGGCCGGCCGCTGACCCAGGTGACCATGCCGTCGGGCAGCAAGGCGTGGCTCGTCTCCCAGCACGACCACATACAGCGGCTGCTGGCCGACAACCGGTTCAGCGTGGAGCCGCACCCGACGTTCCCCATCAGGTTCCCGGCGCCGCAGGAACTGCTGGACATGATCGCCCGGGACTCGAAGAACCTGCTGGTGACCATGGACCCGCCGCGGCACACCAGGGTCCGGCAGATGGCGCTGCCCGACTTCACCATCAAGGCCTCCGAGAAGCTGCGCCCCCGGGTCCAGGAGCTCATCGACCGCTACCTGGATCGGATGGAGGAGGCCGGCGGCCCGACCGACCTCGTCCAGGCCCTGGCCCTGCCGCTGCCGGCCCAGGTGATCTGCGAGATGGCCGGCATCCCCGAGGCCGAGCGCGACGTGTTCACCCGCAACGCCGCGATCATGGTCGGCACGCGCCACTCGTACACCATGGACGAGAAGATGGCCGCCAACAACGAGCTGATGAAGTACTTCGCGGCCCTCGTCACCGAGAAGCAGCAGAACCCCACCGACGACATGCTCGGCAACTTCATCACCCGGGCCGGCCGGACCGACGAGTTCGACCACCACGGTCTGACGCTGATGACGAAGATGCTGCTGCTCGCGGGCTACGAGTTCATCGTGAACCGCATCGCGCTCGGCACCCAGACGCTCCTGGACCACCCCGAGCAGCTCAAGGCCCTGCAGGCCGACCCGGCCGGGCTCATGCCCAAGACCGTGAACGAGGTGCTGCGGCACTTCAGCATCGTCGACGAGATCATCGCCCGTGTGGCGCTCGCCGACGTGGAGATCGACGGGGTGACCATCAAGGAGGGCGAGGGCATCCTCGTACTCAAGGGCCTCGGCGACCGGGACCCCGCCAAGTACACCGACCCGGACGCCTTCGACATCCACCGCGACTCGCGCGACCACCTGGCCTTCGGGTACGGCGTCCACCAGTGCCTCGGCCAGCACGTGGCCCGGCTGATGATGGAGCTGTGCTTCACCTCGCTGTTCGCCCGCTTCCCGGCGCTGCACGTGGTCGGGTCCGACGAGCCGATCGAGCTCGTCGACGGGCTGCCGCCGGTGCACAAGCTCGTGGTCGGCTGGTGAGCGGGATGCGGGTGCACGTCCACCCCGACCGCTGCATCGGTGCCGGCCTCTGCGTGATGAGCGCGCCGGCGGTCTTCGACCAGAACGACGACAGCGGCCTGGTCGTCCTGCTCGACGACAGCCCCGCGGGCGCCGACGCCGACCACGCGCGCAAGATCGCCGAGCACATCTGCCCGTCGAAGGCCATCCGGATCACCGGGGGCTGAACCTGCCGGGCGGCCTTCGCTCCCCGGGTGCGATCAGAGGTCACCCGACAGGCGCCGGGCCGCCCGCACCCCGGCTCGCGGGTCCGTCGCCGTACACACGACGACGGGCCCGCCTCTGTGCCCGAACCCGACACCTCCATACGCCCGCACCCTTCCGCGGTGCCGGCCGTCGACCAGAGTGGACCGCACACATGACAAGGCTCAACAGCTGGAAGGTGCTCAGGGCCGGCGAGGGCTCCGGCCTCGTCCTGGCCGTCGACTTCGCCACCACCGGGCGGCCCGACTCCAGCTTCTCCGACCTCGTCCCGCACCTCGACCCCCGGCTCACCGTGTGGGAGACCAGGCAGCCCGACACCGGCGACGGGATGTCCGCGGCGGACTACGTCGAGCGGTGGGACCGCCAGGTCCAGGACAGCGGCCACACCGTCCGGGCCGTGCTCGGCTACTGCGCCGGCAGCGTCTTCGCGGGTGAGCTGGCCGCCAGGGTGGCGGCCCGGCAGGAAGAGGCGCCCCCGTTCGTGATGTTCGACCCGGAGGTGCCGACACCGGCCGCCCTGGACCGTGACTTCGCCGCCATGATGGGCCAGTTCGCCTCGGTGCTCTCCGCCGACGAGGTGACCGCCGCGCGACAGGCAGCCGCGGCGGCGCGGGTGAGCACCCCCGACTTCGCCGCCTTCGGTGACGAGCTCGTGCGGATCTTCCGGGAGCAGGCCGGGGCCGCCTTCGCCCGCGAGGAGCTCGACACGGACCTGCTGGAGGAGTTCGCGGCGGTGTTCCGGTCGTTCGTGTCGTATCTGGACGCGGCCCGGGGCATCGATCCGACGGCCGCCTGGCGCACCGCGACCGCGGTCAACTCACGGCAGCCGACCGAGGGGGCCCTGCTGGCCGCGCGAAGCGTCCAAATTCCCGTCGAACACGCCGACATCCTGCGCAGCACCCTGACGGCCGACGCCGTCACGGGGATCCTCTCGGCCCACGCGTCCTCCTGACAGGCGCCGGGGCGGACCACCGCCCCGGCGCCCGCCGCCCCGGTGTCAGGGAGCCGCCGCCGTCCTGTCGACCCGTTCGCGCGGCCGGCTCGACCCGATGAGCGCGCCGACCGTCATGACGCACCGTCCGCCGTCCCAGGTCTCCCCGGAAACGAAGACGTTGTCCGACATCAGCCGGTCGACGCGCACCACATGACGCAGCACGGCCCCGGGCCGGACCTCGCCCGCGAAGCGGCAGTGCCGGAACGCCGCCGCGACCTGCACGCCCTCGGTGGTGCCGCTCGACAGCCACAGGAGCACGGAGGACTGCCCGAAGGACTCCAGCATCAGCGTCCTGGGGTACATGTACCGGGACAGCGGCAGGCCGTCCTCCATCGACCCGTAGCAGGGCTCGGACCCGGAGACCGCCTTGACCGTCGTGATCTCCCGGCCGGGCTCGAAGGCCTCCACCCGGTCCACCAGCAGCATGGGGTGGCGTACGGGCAGCCGGTCCAGGATCGCGGTGTAGTCGGGTCCGGACGCGGTGACGGCCACCGGGGGCGGCCCGCCCGCGGGCACGAGGGCGTCGGACACGAGGGCGTCCCGCCCGCCGAGCACGACCTTCGCGGCGACGACCGGGACGCCGTCCTGGCGTACCCCGTCCGCGGTGACCCGCCACCGTCCGTCGCCGGCCTCGGTGGCCGTGACGTCAAGCCGGATCTCGTCGCCGCCCTGCATGGGTGCCAGCCACCGGCCGGAGGTGACCTCCACCAGGTTCAGCGGCTCGTCGCCGCCGGTGAGTACCGACACCGCCTGCCGGAGCCCTTCGAGGACGAAGACGGCGGGCAGCAGGGTGAGGCCGGGGAAGTGCCCGGCCATGTACGGGTCCTCGGCACGGACCGTCTTGAACAGGCGGAACCGGAGGCCCGGTCCGCCGGGGCACACGTCGATCCGGTCGTACGCGCGCAGCGGGGTCGCGAAGGTGTGCCGACCCCCGGGAGCCCGGCCGGTCATATGAACCACACGTGGTCGTACGCGGGCCAGCGGCGCGCCAGTTCCGCCGGGCCGATACAGGTGGTGCCCGGCAGCAGGTCCCCGGGGCCGAATCCGAGCGCGGCGAGCGCGTCCCCGTCCACGAAGACCTCGAAGCCCGCGTCGACCAGGTCACGTACGGAACCCCGGTAGTCGGGGAGCCCGTCCAGGGTCGTCGAACCGAGCCTCAGGGAGGGTACGTAGGCGTGTTCCTCGACCGCCATCGTCACCGTCGCGCCGCGCAGCGCCAGATGGACGTGCTCGAACTGCTTGTGCAGGTCGAGCAGTCCGTACAGGGGGTGGAAGAACTGGACCTCGACCGCGCCCCGGTAGGCGCGGTCGATGACGCAGAGCACGCGTCGGCGGGGCTCCACCCGGCGGGTCGTCATCAGGCTCCTCCGAGGTACAGCGTCTGCTTGGCCGCGTCGACGGTTCCCGCCAGCCGGGCCGGCGATCGGTGCCGCACGTGCGGGATGTGGTGGATCGCTCCGCGTTCCGCGGTGCACGCGGTGCACGCGATCCAGGCGAAGCGGCCGTCGCTGTCGGCGGTCAGCTGCCGGACGATCGCCGAGGAGGAGGGGTAATGCCCCTCGGGGTCCCGGGTGTTCGGCAGCTTGGTGTCTCCGAAGGTGTCCTGCGTGAGCATGTTGGCGTAGCCGCACGCCCAGACCCGGACGGACCCGCCGTTGTGGAGCACCGCGTGCGAGAGCCGCAGCGCCGAAGTCACCACGTCGCTGGAGTGCGGGGCGGCGGTCATGATCAGGAGTAGGTCCCACACCCGGCGCTTCATCGGGGTCCCCATCAGTGCCACACACCTCTGCAGTCGTCCTCGGCCAGGGCCGCCGCGACGGTCTCCATGCCGGCGAGCCTCACGTGCGGCGACAGCCTGGTGCCGCCGAGCGCGCGCTGCGCCGCCGAGAAGTCGTCCACCAGGATCTCGACCCCGGCCTCGGCGAGCCGCTCGATCTCGGGCACGTCGGTTCCGGCCGCGCTGAGCACCCCGTCCTCGACGAGGTAGACCCGCACCCGGTGGCCGGCTCCCGCCAGCGCCACGGCGTCCAGGAGGAAGGTGCCCGCGTTGGGTCCCGCCCAGGTGCCCTTGCTCTCGATCAGGAAGTAGGAGCCGCGGCTCCCGGCGTCGTCCGTACGGTCCGGCCGCGCGTCCATCAACCGCTCAGCTTCCGGCTGAGCAGTGCGCGGATGTCGGGGAACGTACGGAGCTTGATGAGCTCCTCCTCGGGGATCCTGATCTCGTAGCGCTGCTCCAGGGTCACGGCGAGCTCCAGCGCCACCACCGAGTCGACACCCAGCTCCTCGATGAGCAGTACGTCGTCGGTCAGCGCCGAGGACTCGACGTCCAGGGTGTCCGCCACCATGTCCCGGAGCTCCGACGTGTCCAGCGTGATTTCGGCACTCACCGGATTCCCTTTCATTCGGCTATTCATCTCGTCTCCGCTTCATTCGGTGTTCACTATTCGAATTGACGGAGCCGACGGATCGCCGCCGATGGTAATGCAGCATCCGGAAGGCGGTGGAGATGCCCGAGTGATTGCTGCAGGTACTTGCAGGCGCAACGGTGTCCGGGTATTACCGAGTGCACCCTGGTCCGGTATCGGTCGCATTGTTTTTGCACTGTTCGAAGAAGTGGGGTGCGTCAGTGGCGGTCGTCGTCACGGGTCTGGGAGCGGTGACCTGCTTCGGCAGCGGCGTCGACGCACTGTGGGAGGGGCTGCTGCGTGCCGACGGCCGTCCGGTGCCCGCACCGGACGCCTGCGGTCTGCCCGAGCACCCGCGCCTGTACGCGGCCCCGGCCGGAGACGCCACGACCGGACGCACCGGCGCGCTGGTGGTCGAGGCGGTCGCCGAGGCGGTCGCCGATGCCCGGCTGAGCGGTGACGACCTGCTCTCCGCCGGCCTGACCGTCGGCACCTCGCTCGGAGACATCGACCTCGCGGAGCGGCAGGGGCCCGGCCGTCGGCTCGCGACCCACGGGGTGGCCGCGGTGGTCGCCGACCGTTTCGGCATCGGCGGCTGCGGCCACACCCTGTCCACCGCCTGCTCCGCCGGTGCGTACGCGGTGGGCTGGGGCGCCGACCTGATCGAGACCGGGCAGGCCGACATCGTCGTGGCCTGCGGCGGCGACGCCTTCTCCCGGGTGGCGGTCGGCACGCTGCACCGGTTCGGGCTGCTGGACCCCGACTGCTGCCGCCCCTTCGACACCGATCGCGCGGGCATGGTCACCGGTGAGGGCGCGGCCGCCGTGGTGCTGGAGTCGGCCGAGTCCGCCCGGCGCCGGGGTGTGGCGGTTCAGGCGGTGCTCGCCGGGCAGGGCTGGAGCTGCGACGCCCACCATCCGATGGCCCCGGAGCCGACCGGCGGACAGCTGCGGCGCGCGGTCGCCCAGGCCCTCGCCACCTCCGGCCCCCCCGGAGCCGTCGTCCTGCACCGTGCCGGGGTGGCGCTCAACGACTCCGTGGAGAGCACCGCCGTCGGCGAGGCCGTGACGGCCGCCGGCGGCGACATCGCCGGTACGGTCGGCTACGCGCCGAAGGCGGTGATGGGCCATACCGCGGGCGCGGCGGGCGTGTTCGGCTGTGTGATCGCCGCGCGGATGCTGCGCGAGGGCCTGGTGCCGCCCAACGCCCATGTCACCACCGTCGATCCCACCTGCCCGATGGACGTCCCCCTGGCGGGGCCCGTCCCCCTGCCCCGTCCGACCGTGCTGGTGAGCGGCACCGGCTTCGGCGCGAACAACGCGGTGCTCGCCTGGGAGGCCGGCGCATGAACGTATGGCTGACGGGTACGGGCGCGGTGGCGGAGGAGCCCCGGGCTCCGTCGGCGGGCCGGGACCCGTCCTGGTTCGACCCCGCCGAACACCTCGGCCGGCGCGGCTGGAAGTACTACAGCCCGGCCACCCGCTACCTGCTCGCCGCGGGCCACCAGGCGCTCGGCAGGCGCCACGACGACCCGCCCCTCACCGGCGGCCCGAGCCTGCGCCTGGGCGTCGTCACGGGCACCCAGTACGCGATCGCCCACGCTCATCGCAGGATGGACGACACCCTGCGTACCGAGGGCGTCCGGGGCATCAGTCCGGCGGAGGTGCCCGCGTTCTCGATGAGCACCCCCGGCAGCCAGCTCGCCATCGGTACCGGTGCCCGGGCGTTCTCGGTCACGCTGACCAATCCGGTCACCGCCGGCCTGGAGGCCGTGCACTTCGCGCTCACGGCGCTGCGTACCGGCCGTGCCGACCGGGTGGTGGCCGCGGCCACCGACCAGGCGCCCGACGGGGACCGGCAGCACGACGCCGCCGCCGCCGTCGTGCTGTCGGCCCCGGACCCCGCCGACCCGGCCGACGGGGCCGGCGCGCTGGCCGAGATCACCGGCGGGCTCTCCCGGTTCGTCGTACGGGGCGCCGACGGCGGCTGGGAACCGGCCGCCCTCGCCGCGGCCTGCGGACGCGTCGCCGCGCTGGCCGCCGGCGCGCACGGTCTGCGGCTCGTCGTCAGCGGACCGGCCGGCGCCGCGCGGCTGGGAGCCGCGACCCGCGACGCCGTCGCGGCGGCGGTCGCCGGGGCCGGGGGTTCACTGCGCGACCCGGCCGGGACATTCACCGAGGCCAGGCACTGCACGGTGTCGGGAATTCTGGAGCTGATCGCGCTGGCCCGGGAAGGAGGGCCCGCGCTCGTGGTGTCCCTCTCCGATTCCGGGCATCTCACCGCCGTGGCACTACGCGGTCCCGCGCAGCCTTGATTTCACCATCGCTTCGAAAAGAATATGCCACCGAAAAGGCATATGGCTTTTGACCGCCCATCACCACCCGGATATCATTCCGATCATGACACTGATGGCGGTGCGATCGACCTCCCGAATGATCAGGATGCGCAGGATCTGCGGCTACGGCACCGTCATTTCGGTCATGCCGTACATGCTGATCAAAATCGCCTGGACATTCGGTCTCTTCCTTCCGACCGAGGAAATGGGCGAAGCCGACTGGCGTGCGATCAACGCGACGACCGCCGTGCTCGCGGCAGTGGGAATTCTGCTGGCGACGGCATTCGTCCGGCCGTGGGGCGAGCGGCTTCCCGCGTGGCTGGTCGTCATACCCGTCTGGGTGGGCACCGGCCTGCTCGTCCCCATGCTGCTCCTGGCGCCGGTGCTCGGCCCGGCCGCCATGTCCCGGGACGAACAGGCGGAGGCCTCCACCGACCTTTGGGCCTACGAACAGACCTTCGTCATGATCTCGCTGGTCGGTGTGGGCATCGGCCTGCCCCTCGCCCTGGCCGGCTACGCGAGGGCGCGGTGGCCCGAGGCCCTGAGCGGTCCGGCCGACCCGGGGGAGGCCCCGGGAAACACCCTGGCGCTGCAGACCACCGTGGCCCGGCTGCTCGCGGCGGGCTGTGTCGCGCTCGGTGTCGTCAAGGTGTTCTGGGCGGCGGGAGGGGAAGCGGGGCTCGACGCGGGCAGCCTGGCCCACCGTGACATGTGGTGGCACCTGCTGTCGCTGAGCACGGGGGTCTGGGCGTTCGCCGGGGCCTGGGGGCTCCTGGCACTGACGAGCCGTCGGGGTCCGAAGAGGTTCCTGATCCCCATGGCGGTGTCGTGGATCTCCTCCGGCATGCTCTTCTCGTACAGCCTCTACGGCCTGCTCACGAACCTCGGCACGAAACGGCCCGCACCCGAGAGCGAGTTGGCGCACCTGCTGGCCGGCCAGGCCGGCACCGTCCTGGGCGTACTCATGGGCATGGTCATCCTGCTGGTCCTCCACGACCGCCGGCGGGCCCTGCGCGGGGCCGCCTGAACCGCCCGGCCCCGCAGACGGACGACGCCGCGCCGACCCTGTCGGCGCGGCGTCCCGCGTACTACGGCCGCCCCGCGTGGGGGGCGGCTCCGGTACACCATCTCGGCAGCCCGGCCCACACGTCCGCCTCGTAGAAGTGCCCGCCCGGCAGCTCGAACGCCTCGAAGCCCGCGTCCGCCAGGGACTTCCAGTCCCGCTCCACCTCGGCGAAGGGCTCGGTGTCCCCCGTGCCGTAGAGCAGTCGCAGCGGAACCGACGCCCGGGACCCCGCCGAGAAGCGGTACGACTCCGAGACCGCGAGGTCCGCACGGAGCAGTTCCACCGCGAGGGCGCGCAGCTCCGGTTCGGCGGCCACGACAGCGGGCATCTGCCCGAACTCGCGCATCCACGCGACCAGGGCGTCGTCGCTGTCGTGCGACCGGGGTACATGGGTACCGTGCGCCTGGCGCCTGTGGGGCGCCACCCCGCCGGAGACGACGAGGGCGGACGGCGTCGGGGCGCCGAGGCGTTCGAGCTCCGCCGCCGTCTCGAAGGCCAGCCAGGAGCCCATGCTGTGGCCGAACAGCGTGTACGGCCGGGCGCCGAGGCCGCGTACCGCGCTCACCACGTCGTCCCGCAGGGCGACCCAGTCGCGGGCGAACGGCACGCCGAAGCGCGCCTCCCGGCCCGGATAGCAGATCAGCGCCAACTCCACGTCGTCCGGCACGACGTCCGCCCACCGGCGGAAGGGTGCCGTGCCGCCGCCGCAGAAGCTCAGGCACACCAGCACGCGATCGGCACCCGGCCGGGGCCGGGGCCGGTACACCGCGGCGGTGGAGGATACCGTCCGCATGATCGTCCTTCCGGTCCCGCCTACTTGGCTTCGGCCATCTGGCGCACGAGACTCAGCGGGCGCATGTCGGTCCAGTTCTCCTCGACGTAGTCCAGGCAGGCCTGCCGGCTGTCCTGGCCGTGCTTCACCGTCCAGCCGGCGGGGACCTCGGCGAACGCGGGCCACAGGGAGTGCTGGCCCTCCTCGTTGACCAGGACGTAGTAGCTGGCGTCGTTGTCCTCGAACGGGTTGGTGCTCATCGTTTTCTCTCCAACGTTTCCGGGATGGGAAGAACTCATCGCGACATGCGGTCCGGTGAACGGTCCTGAATGCGGAGCGCGGTGGCTCCGGTATCAGGCGGATTCCTTCCGGACCATCGGGACAGCGGCCTCGACCGGGGATTGGGCGGTCTCGTCCTCCCTGTCCGTACGCGGGTTACGGATGTCGTTCATCAGCGTCAGGACGGCCCGTGCCGATGACAGGACCGACCGCCCGTGTCTGGTCAGCCGGACACCACTGGGATGCCGGGTGAACAATTTGAAACCGAGGGACCGTTCCAGGCACTGGATCTGGTAGGTGATCGCGGGCTGGGAATATCCGAGCTGTCGTGCCGCGGCATCCATCCGCCCGGTATCCGCAACCGAAACGAAAGCCTTGAACTCACGCTCGTGCATCACACCTCGCATTCGGCCGATATCACGGCAGGAATTCCGATGACCAGGAACGCCGTATCAAAATCCTACAGATACCGGGGGCGCCTTCCCCCCTCACCTTTCAGGAAGCTGCACCGGCGCGGAGCCGGGACGCCGCGCGCCCCCGGCCGTGTTCCGGCCGGGGGCGCGCGGTGTCCGGGTCCGACCGGCCGCTACCTGCCCTCGGAGCCGACGAGGACGTCGGAGTCCTGGTCGCCCGCCGGCTCCGCGCCGTCACGCCCGGGTGTGTCGTGGCGGTTGCCCGGCCACCAGGCCTTCGGGCCCGCCAGGGTGGTGACCGCCGGAACCAGGAGGATCCCGATCACGAACGCGCTCAGCAGGATGCCGAAGGCGACGGCGAAGCCCATCTGCTTCAGCATGGAGTTGTCGGCGAGCATCAGCACACCGAAGGTGCCCGCGAGGATGACCGCCGCGGCCCCGATGGTGGGGGCGGAGTGCGTGACGGCCTGCTGTACGGCCTCGCGCGGTTCCTTGCCGCTCCGGATCTCCTCGCGCAGCCGGGCCACCATCAGGATGTTGTAGTCCGTCCCGATCGCCACGACGAAGAGGTAGACGATCACCGGCAGCATGAACAGCAGGCCGTTCGAGCCTGTCTGGAACAGCCAGACGGTGGCGCCGAGGGTTCCGCCGAAGCCGAGGCCGACCGCGATCATCAGGTACCAGGGCGCGATGACGCTGCGCAGCATCAGCCCGAGGATGAGCATGATCGCCACCGCGGCGATCGGGAACACGAGCTTGTAGTCGCGGTTCACGGCGGTCTGGACGTCCGCGAGGACCGCCGTGCTGCCGCCGACGTACTGCTCCGTGCCCTTCGGCGCGGCCTCGTGGACGGTGTCCCGCAGTGCACCGTTGACCAGGTCCATGGCCCGGTCCTCGGTGGGGCGGTAGTCGAGCACGACGCTGTACTGCGCGACCCGGCCGTCCGGGCTGACCAGGGCGGGGGCCACCTGGTCCACGCCGTCGACGCCCGACAGTTCCTTCCCGTACGCGTCCAGTGCGCCCTTGTCGAGCTCCGCCCCGCCGGTCGCCTTCACGTAGACGAACGTCGGGTCGGACTGCCCGGCGGAGAAGCCGCTCTGGAAGTCCTTCATCGCCTGGACGGATTCCAGGTTGTCCGGGAGCGAGCTCTCGGTGTCGTACTCCGCCTTGAAGCCGAACACGCCCAGGGCCAGTGCCGCGAGGAGCACACCGGAGACACCCGCGATGGCGGCCGGCCTGCGGGCCGCGAAGCTTCCGACCCGGCCCGCGATGGCGTTGCGGGGCTGCTTGCGCCAGGCCTTCGACGGCCAGAACGCCGCCGTGCCCAGCAGCGAGAAGACGGCGGGTACGAGGGTGAGCGCGGCGACCAGGGTGACGGCGACGGCGATGGCCAGCGACAGGCCCATGCTGCTGAGCATGCCCATGGAGGACAGCAGCAGCGAGAGGAACGCGACGATGACGACGCTCGCGGCCGAGGTGATGGTCTCCCCGACCCGGCCGGCGGCCGTGGCCAGCGCCTCCTTGGGCTGCATGCCCTCACGGAGGTGTTCCCGGTACCGGAAGAGCAGGAAGAGCGTGTAGTCGGTGCCCACGCCGAAGAGCACCACGATGAGGATCGCGGAGATGGAGGACGGTGCCTCCATACCGGCGATCTCACTGGCGGTCGCGATGACGCCCATGGTGACCATGAAGACGACGCCGATGATGAGAACGGGCATCAGGGCGATCACGGGGCTGCGGAAGATGACCAGCAGCAGCACGATGATGAGCACCAGCGTGGACATCATCACCATCGCGTCGGTACTGTCCGACGCCTCCTGCGAGTCCAGCACCGTGGCGGTCGGCCCGGTGAGGCCCAGCTCCAGGTCGCTGCCGGAGAGCAGGTCCGCCGCCTCGGTGCGCAGGGTGCCGACGGAGTCGACGAGCACCTCGTCATGAGCCGTCTTCGTGGAGGCGAACACATGGACGAGGGCGATCTTCCCGTCCGGTGAGACCGCCGCCGGGTCCGCCACCACCTCGGTGATCTTGGCGAGCTTCTCGCCCTGCAGGCCGGCCGCGATCTCGCCGACCTCCTTCTTGTCGTCCGCGGTCAGCGCCCCGCCGTCGGCGCGCTGGAAGACGCCGATGGCCGCGGGCTGGCGGCTCTGCGGGAAGGCGTCCTTCTGGATCTCGACGGCGCGTACCGACTCGAAGTGCGAGGGGAGGAACTCCGCCTGGTCGCTGGTCGGTTTCAACTGTGGGGCCAGCGCGATCAGGGCAGCGGTCGCCACCAGCCACAACGCGACGACCAGCCAGGGGCGGTTCACCGAGAACCGCCCGATTCCTCGGAACATGAAAAACCCTCCACAACCTCGACCCGCGGCTTGTCCCGCCGCCGCGTACCCGTACTCGGACATTGGACCGCCACGTTCCGCAACGCGCCGATCGCCTTCAAGTAGCCGTGCAGTTACCTGCAGCGACCTCGTTCAGAGCCCTGCCCGCCAGGAGACACGGGAGGAGGGCGGCGACTCCGCGCGCCGCCACGGGGCCCGCACGGCTGCGCCGGAACCGGCAGGTCCGGGTTGCTGAAGGGCCGTGAGCAGCACCGCGACCACCGCCGCCAGCTCATCGGGGGTCGGGGATCCGTGGACCACGATCGGCCGGGATCCGCCCGGCCCGGTGCCGACGCTCACGCGGGCTGGTTCCCGTGCTTGCGCGACGGCAGGTCGGCGTGCTTGAGCCGCAGCATCGCCAGTGAGCGGATCAGCGTCCCGCGCGTCTCGGCGGGGTCGATGACGTCGTCGACCAGGCCGCGCTCCGCCGCGTAGTAGGGGTGCATCAGCTCGGCCTTGTACTCCTTGACCAGCTGGCCGCGCAGGCCCTCGGGGTCGTCGGAGTCGGCGATGCGGCGGCGGAAGATGACGTTTGCGGCGCCCTCCGCACCCATGACGGCGATCTCGTTGGTGGGCCACGCGTAGGTGAGGTCGGCCCCGACGGACTGGCTGTCCATGACGATGTAGGCACCTCCGTAGGCCTTGCGCAGGATCAGCGAGATCCTCGGCACGGTGGCGTTGCAGTACGCGTACAGGAGCTTCGCGCCGTGCCGGATGATTCCACCGTGCTCCTGGTCGACGCCGGGCAGGAAGCCGGGTACGTCGACGAGGGTGACCAGCGGGATGTTGAACGCGTCGCAGAACTGGACGAACCGCGCCCCCTTCTCGGAGGAGCGGATGTCCAGCACCCCGGCGTACGACAGGGGCTGGTTGGCCACGATGCCGACGACGTGGCCGTCCAGCCGGGCCAGCGCGCAGATGATGTTGGTGGCCCAGCGTTCGTGGATCTCCAGGAAGTCGCCGTCGTCGACGAGTTCCTCGATGACCTTGTGCATGTCGTACGGGCGGTTGCCGTCGGCGGGGACGAGGTCCAGGAGGACGTCGCCGCGGCGGTCGGCGGGGTCGTCACCCGTTACGACGGGCGGGTTCTCGCGGTTGTTGGAGGGGAGCATGCCGATCAGGTAGCGGACCTCGGCGATGCAGGTCTCCTCGTCGTCGTACGCGAAGTGCGCGACGCCCGAGGTCTCCGCGTGCACGTCCGCGCCGCCCAGGCCGTTCTGGGTGATCTCCTCACCGGTGACCGCCTTGACGACGTCCGGTCCGGTGAT
>NZ_JBHXRD010000057.1:0-30695 GCF_042717325.1 Streptomyces sp. NPDC058637
CCTCAACCGGGGGGGTCCCCACCGTAACCCCCGTTGGGCCACGCCCCCTGTTCGTACGGGTCACAGCGACCGCGGCGGCGGCGAGCGGGCCGGTCGGGACCGGGCTCCTTCAGGTCAGGAGCACGGCCGGCCGGGCCCTCACCACCGCACTGGCGTCGTCCACCGCCGCGGCCCCGTCCTGCTCGCACCGCGCTCGACCCCTCATCCGGGTACGCGGCACGGGCAGGGCCTCGGGGGAAGGCTCAGTCCTCGCGCAGGGCGCGGACCGCCTTCTCCACGCGGGTGCCGTAGTCGGCGTCCGCCGCGTGGAAGTGGGCGAGGTTCTTCTCGATCACGTCGTCACGGGTGACCTGCGAGAGGCCCCCCGCGATGTTGGCGACCAGGCGGTCCTTCTCGTCGTCCGACATCAGCCGGTAGAGCTCGCCCGCCTGGAAGAAGTCGTCGTCCTTCGTGTGCGCGGGCGTCTCGTGCGTACCCGTCCAGCCGTGTACGGCGAGCGGGGCGGACA
Organism: Streptomyces sp. NPDC058637; assembly: GCF_042717325.1. Classification (NCBI taxonomy): domain Bacteria; kingdom Bacillati; phylum Actinomycetota; class Actinomycetes; order Kitasatosporales; family Streptomycetaceae; genus Streptomyces; species Streptomyces sp. NPDC058637. The sequence continues at coordinate 509 of NZ_JBHXRD010000057.1, forward strand.
GCGCCTGGCCGGTCCCGGCCGGGCCGGCGTACGAGTTGGGCTCGTAGTTCCTGTCCCGGCGCGAGCCGTTGCGGGTCGCGTGCAGACCGTCGCGGCCGTAGTTGTCGACGACGGCCACCTTCGGCGCGTTGACCTGGAGCTGGGTGTGGTTGACGCCCAGCCGGTAGCGGTGCGCGTCGGCGTACGCGAACAGCCGGCCCTGCAGCATCCTGTCGGGGGACGGGCCGATGCCCGGCACGAAGTTGTTCGGCGAGAACGCCGCCTGCTCGACCTCGGCGAACACGTTGTCCGGGTTGCGGTCGAGCACCAGGCGGCCCACCCGCCGCAGCGGGTAGTCGCCGTGCGGCCACACCTTGGTGACGTCGAACGGGTTGAAGCGGTAGTCGGCGGCCTCCGCGGCGGGCATGACCTGCACGTGCAGCGTCCACGACGGGTTGACCCCGCGTTCGATGGCCTGGAGCAGGTCCGTCTGGTGCGAGGCGGCGTCCTTGCCGGCGAGTTCGGCGGCCTGGTCGGCCGCGAGGGAGCGCACGCCCTGGTTGGTCTTGAAGTGGTACTTGACGAAGAAGGCCTCACCCGCCGCGTTCGTCCACTGATACGTGTGCGAGCCGTAGCCGTTCATGTGGCGGTACGAGGCGGGGATGCCCCGGTCGCCCATCAGCCAGGTGACCTGGTGGGTCGCCTCGGGCGAGTGCGCCCAGAAGTCCCAGACGCTGTCCGGCTCCTGACGGCCCGTGAACGGGTCGCGCTTCTGCGAGTGGATGAAGTCGGGGAATTTGACCGGGTCCCTGACGAAGAACACCGGGGTGTTGTTGCCGACGAGGTCGTAATTGCCCTCGTCCGTATAGAACTTGAGGGCGAAGCCACGGGGGTCGCGTACGGCGTCGGCGCCGCCCAGGGAGTCGGCGACCGTCGAGAACCGGATGAACGTCTCGGTGCGGCGGCCCACTTCGGAGAGGAAGTCGGCACGGGTGAAGCCGGTGACGTCGTCCGTCACCTCGAAGTAGCCGTACGCGCCGGAGCCGCGGGCGTGGACGACGCGCTCCGGTATGCGCTCGCGGTTGAAGCGGGCGAGCTTCTCCAGCAGGTGCTGGTCCTGGAGGAGGATCGGCCCGCCGGCGCCTGCCGTGGCGGAGTTCTGGTTGTCGGCGACCGGGGCGCCTGACTCGGTCGTGAGCACACGCTTCGACATGAGGACCTTCCGTACGGGGCTGCTGACGGCCTCAGGAGCGTAGATTCGCCGCGAACATGGCGTCAACAGTTTGTTGAAAGCGGAGGAGAGGGTTCCGGGCCGCGGCAGCGCCTGGGCGCGACAGGACAGGTGTCAGCGCCACCGCGACCCGGAGTTCAGGGGGCCCGGTCGGAGGTTCGACCAGGGCCGGGGTGTCAGACGTGCGCGCCGGAGAGGCGTTCGACGGAGCGCAGCAGCGCCGAGTGGTCCAGGCCGCCGTCGCCCTGGGCGCGCAGCGAGGCGACCAGCTGGGCCACGACCGCGCCGACGGGCAGCGCGGCACCGACGTTGCGGGCGGCGTCCGTGACGATGCCCATGTCCTTGTGGTGCAGGTCGATCCGGAAGCCCGGGGCGAAGTCCCGCTTGAGGAAGTTGTCCTTCTTGCGGGTCAGCACGGTGGAGCCGGCCAGCCCGCCGTTCAGGACGTCGAGGGCCGCGGCCAGGTCGACGCCGGACTTCTCCAGGAAGACCACGGCCTCGGCGCAGGCCTGGATGTTGACCGCGACGATCAGCTGGTTGGCGGCCTTCACCGTCTGGCCCGAGCCGTGCGGGCCGCACAGCACGATCGTCCTGCCCAGCGTGTCGAGCAGGGGCCGCGCGGCGTCGAAGTCGCTCTGCTCGCCGCCGACCATGACGGACAGGACGGCCTCGATCGCGCCGGCCTCACCGCCGGAGACCGGGGCGTCCAGCACGCGGATGCCCTTGTCCTTCGCGTTGCGGGCCAGGTCCACCGAGGTCTGCGGGGTGATCGAGGACATGTCGATCAGCAGGGTGCCCGGCCGGGCGTTCTCCAGGATGCCGTCGGGACCGTACGCGACCGCCTCGACCTGCGGGGACGCGGGGACCATGGTGACGACGACATCGGCGTCGCGTACGGCGTCCGCGATCGAGGCGGCACCCGTGCCGCCCGCCGCGACCAGCCGGTCCACCTTGTCCTGCTCCAGGGTGTAGCCGGTGACGTCGTACCCGGCCTCGATCAGGTTCTCCGACATGGGCGAGCCCATGATGCCGAGTCCGATCCACGCGACCTTGGGGAGGTTGCTGCTCATGAGGGTGCCTTCCGATAAGCGTGTGTGCGAGGGCCGGGGGACCCTAGGGGGTGTCCGGGAGCCAGCCGAAGGACTCCGCGCTCGGCCGGTCGCCCGGCTTGTACTCCAGGCCGACCCGGCCCGTGTAACCGGCCCGCGTCAGCTCGTCGAGGAGCTGTTCCAGCGGGAGTGATCCGGTGCCCGGCGCGCCGCGCCCCGGGTTGTCGGCGATCTGGACGTGGCCGGTCTTCAGGGCGTACGCCTTGATCACCTGGCCGAGGTCCTCGCCGTTCATCGCCAGGTGGTAGAGGTCCAGCAGGAACGCGGTGTTCCCCAGGCCCGTCGCCTCGTTGACCCGGTCGACGACCTCGATCGCCGCCGGTGCGCTCACCAGCGGATAGCGGGGCGACTCCGGCTGGTTGAGGGTCTCGATCAGGAGGGTGGCCCCGATCCCGTCGGCCGCGCGGGCGGCGGCGGTCAGGTTCTCCAGGGCGAGCGCGTCCTGCGCGGCCGGGTCCACGCCGTCGACGCGGTTGCCGTACAGCGCGTTGAGCGCCCGGCAGCCGACCGAGTCGGCGAACGCGGTGGCCACCGGGATGTTGGCGCGGAAGCGGTCCGACTCGGCTCCGGGCACGGAGAGCGCGCCGCGGTCGGGTCCGGGGAGCTGCCCCGCGTAGAAGTTCAGCCCCACCAGCTGGGTGCCCGCCTCGTCGAGTGCCCCCCTGAGGGCGTCGAGCTCGGCCCGCGCCGGGGTGGGGGTCCGGGTCCACGGCCACCAGAGCTCGACCTCGGTGAAGCCCGCTGCCGCCGCGGCGGCCGGGCGCTCCAGGAGCGGGAGTTCGGTGAAGAGGATCGAGAGGTTCACATCGAAGCGCTGGTCCGAGTAACCCATCATGCGCTCCTTCCGTATCGCGGAAGTAAGTTTCTGCTCACCGGAAGATTGCCCGGAAGGGGGCAGGGCTGTCAAGAGGACCGGTCCCGCCAGGGCCTCCCGACTTCCGGACATGCCGGAGCGGGGTGGAGGCCACCTGCCCCTCCACCCCGCCGGTCGGTCACACCCGCCGGATCAGCCGGCCGGCACCGTGTCCTGGAAGGTCGTGCCCGCCGCGCGGTACTGCCCCACCAGCGCGGACACCTGGGCCGGGGACAGGACCTGGTCCTTCACGTGCAGGACGTAGTCCACCTGCTGGTCGTACGAACGGGGCGTGGTGCTGCTCTGGCCCGCCAGATCGATCAGCCACTGGTTGAAGTTGATCGACATCGGCCGCTCGGGCAGGTACGCCGCCCCGTGCGTGCCGAAGTGCTGCCCGTCGACGTAGTACGTGATGGCGCTGTCGTCGATGGTCACCACCAGGTCGTGCCAGCCGGCGTAGCTCTGCCGCGCCTCGCTGTGCTGGTTGACGGCCTCCCACGGGTCGGGACGGTAGGTCTCCCAAGACGTCGTGTAGAGGATGTTGGCCGGCTCGCCCCAGCCGCCGTTGGGCAGGTACTCGAAGTCGTACTCCGCGTAGTCGTCCGCCATCGGCGCCTTGAGGTCGTTGATGGTGAAGAACGTCTGGACGAGGTGGTCGCCGTCCGGCCCGGACCGGGGGGCGTCGCTGAACTTCACCCGGGCCGCGTAGGTGCCGTTGCGGAACTTCGTGGCCCGCGTGAGGATCTCCGTGTGCTCCGTCGAGGCACCGGTACCCGCCGTGGACGTCTCCAGGTTCATCACCGAGTTGCCGCTCTGGCTGCTGAAGGTGACGTTCTCCGGAGCCCACACGGCGCCCGGCACACCCGGACCGCCGGAGTTGGAGCGGACGCTCCAGCCGTGCGCCGTGATGCCCGGGTCCGTGTGGCCGCTGTAGTTGAAGTCGTCGAACAGCCTGGGCCCGCCGGTCGGCGGATCGGTGGGGGGATCCGTCGGGCCGTTGCCCCCGGGAGCCTCGCCCCATGCCGTGACCCCGCCCAGCTGGGCGGTGATCTTCGGCCAGTCGCCGTACGTGGTCCGCCCGGCGGCGAACGAGTAGTCGTCGCTCTGCCGCAGCGACTGCCAGTCCGCGCGGTGGAAGCGCAGCTGCATGTCCCCGGTGTCCGCACCGGGGGCCAGCGAGCCCGCGCCCGCGGTGAACGCGATCTCCAGATAGCGGTCCGCGTCGGCGGTCGGGTTCGCGAGCGTCCCGAACGTCCCGGTGATGTTTCCGCAGCCCTTCACCGCCCAGGAGCAGGCGAACCGGTAGGCCGCCGACGCCGAATCGGCCTTGAAGTAGTACCGCACCTTGACGTTGCTGAGCGGCACGCTCGTACTGCCGGTGTTGCGCACCTTCAGCCAGGGTTCACTCTGGTCGGCCGTCGCGCCCGACGCACTCGTGCGGTACTGGACGACGAGTCCGTCGGCGGCAGCGGCGGCACCGGCGGTCGAGGGCAGTGCGGCGAGGGCGGTACAGCCCAGTGCCGCGCTGACGGCGGCAGCCGCCGCCGTACGGATACGGCTCCTGCTGGTCTTCCTCATGGGGTGTTCCTCTCCGGAACGGTGGTGGGGGATCTACCGGGGGATTGGCGCTGTTCCTGCGGAGGCGGTCGTGAGCGACCGCGCGGTCAGAGGGCGGTAGGCGACACCGAGCGCGTCCAGACGCGCCGTGTGGTGGCGCAGCCGCTCGACGAATCCCGTCCAGTCGCGCCCACCGGACCACGCGCGGTCGGCCAGGGCGCACAGACGGGGGTAGGTGAGGTATTCGATCCGGTCCGGTGTCGTCACGTACTCGGTCCACAACTGCGCCTGGGTGCCCAGGATCCGGCCGGCCTCCTCGGCCTCCCAGTCGTCCGGGACCGGCTCGTCGGCGTACACCGTGTGCAGTCCGACCGGGGCACCGGGCTGGGCGTACGGTTCGGCCGGATCCGTGGACTGGGCGTAGTCGAGGTACGTGGCACGGTGGTGCGCGCTGACCACCCGGTGGCCCCGACGGGCGGCGGTACGGGCGTGCGCCGGATCGCGCCAGGTCATCACCGTGAAGTCGAGGGGGAGTTCGGTGCCTGTCTCGGCCCAGCCGGTGGGCGTGCGCCCCCGCTCCACGAGGAACGAACCGATCCTGCCCATGAACCAGCCGTGCAGCGCCGAGGGGCCGGCCAGCCCCTCGGCCGCCGACCGGTCACGGGCCGCGGGACTGTTCTCCCATTCGGTGGTCGGGCACTCCTCGCCGCCGATGTGGATGTGCGGCGAGGGGAAGACGTCCATGACCTCCTCCAGCACGGTCCGGCAGAAGTCGAATACCTGCTCGTGGACGCCGAGCACGGTGTCGCAGACGCCCCACCTGGTCCAGACGTCGAGGCGCCGGTCCGGACGGTTGCCCAGCTCCGGGTAGGCGGCGAGGGCGGCGCGCACATGACCGGGCATCTCGATCTCGGGCACGACCGTCACCCCGCGGGCCGTGGCGTGCTCGACCAGGTCCCGCAGCTCCCGCCGGGTGTACGCCCCCGAGTGCGGGACACCGTCGGACAGGGACTCGGCCCGGTGGCCCCCCACGGAGGTCAGCCGGGGGAAGGCGTCCACGGGCATGCGCCAGCCCTGGTCGTCCGTGAGGTGCAGATGGAGGGTGTTGAGCTTGTGGAAGGCCATGAGGTCGACGTACCTGTGCAGATACGAGACCGGCTGGAAGTGCCGGGCCACATCGAGCATCGCGCCGCGCCAGGGGTGGCACGGCACATCGCTGATCTCGACACAGGGCAGCTCCCAGGACGCGGCCCGCACACCACCCGAAAGGGCTTCGGGAGGCAGCAGCTGACGGATGGTCTGCACCCCGCGGAGGAGTCCGGTCGGCCGGGCGGCGCGCAGCAGGAGTGCCTGCGGGCCGACGGTGAGGCCGTACCCCTCGTCGCCGAGCCCGCCGAGCTGCCGGTCGAGCGCCAGGACGATCCGTCCATCGGGCGAGGGGGCGAGCGGCAGTCCGGTGGCCGGTCCGAGCAGCGTGCGCAGCAGATCGGCCGCGGCCTCGGTGCCCGGCAGGGTCCGGACGCGGGTGTCGTGGTCGAGGACGAAGCGGCCGGGGCGGGGCGAGACCTTGCGGGGCCGGGGTACGAGGGAGAGCTCGGGGCGTGATGCGGGCACGGAGGGCCTCCGGATTCGGATCTCGGGCGGTTCACGGGACGGTGACGGGGCCGGGCGGCAGGGCAGGCGGCTGGGTCAGCCCTTGACGGCGCCGGCCGCGAAGCCGGAGGTGACATGGCGCTGGAGGAGCAGGAAGATCACCAGCGCGGGCAGGGCGAAGAGCGTGGAGGCGGCCATGGTGGCGCCCCAGTCCGTGCCGAAGGTGTTCTGGAAGGAGGACAGCCAGACCGGCAGGGTGCGGTTGTCCTGCTGCTTGATGATCAGGAAGTTGGCGTAGGCGAACTCGTTCCAGGCGGTGATGAACCCGAAGAGCGAGGTGGCCATCAGGCCGGGCATGAGGAGGGGCAGCGCCACCCGCCGGAAGGCGTCGGTCCGGGTGCAGCCGTCGACCTGCGCCGCCTCCTCGAGCTCGGGCGGGACGGTCGCGATGAAGCCCCGTAGCACCACGATCGTGAACGGCAGCGTGATCATGAAGTAGACGAGGGTCAGAGTCGGCAGCCGGTCGAGCATGTCCGTGTCGCGGGAGATGATGTAGACGGGGATGATCAGCGACTCCCAGGGCGCCATCTGGGCGATGAAGACCAGCAGCATGAACTGCCGCCGGCCCTTCCACCTCATCCTGGCCACGGCGAACGCGGATCCGAGCGCCACGACCAGCGCCAGCAGCACCGCGCCGAGGGTGACCAGGATGCTGTTGCGCCAGAACAGCTCGAAGCCGTCGGCCTGCACGGCCCGCCGGAAGTGGTCCAGCGTCCAGGTGTACGGGACGAGCCGGGGTTCGGGCGACTGGATGTCCCGGGACGGCTTGAAGGCCGTGGAGATCATCCAGTACACGGGGAAGAGGCAGACGACGACGGTCACCACGGCGGCGGTGTTCAGTGGGATCCGCCGGATGCGGGGGCGCGACAGGGTCATCGGAGTTCGTCCTCCTGACGGAACATCTGGCGGAAGTAGAGGACGAGCACCCCGGACATCAGCACCACGGTGACCATCGAAGCGGCGGATCCCAGGTCGTAGCGCTGACTGGAGAGCGCCGTCTGGACCGCGTACACGGGCAGGATCGTGGTGGCGTCGCCCGGGCCTCCGCGGGTCATCACCCAGATCTGGACGAATGCCTTGAACGTCCAGATCACCTCAAGCGAGAAGACCAGCATGAAGATCGGCCGGAGCATCGGGAAGGTGACCGAGCGGAAGATCCGGAGCGCGGACGCGCCGTCCAGCCGGGCCGACTCGTAGAGCTCGGTGGGCACGGTGGTGAGCGCCGAATAGAGGGTGACGGCCGCGAACGGCACGGACTGCCAGACGATCAGCAGGACCAGGATCGCGAAGGCCGCCGTACCGTTCGCGAACCACGGGTAGCGGTCGAACGAGTCGAACCCCAGTGAGGTCAACGACCAGTTGACGATGCCGAATTCGGAGTGGAAAAGCCACTGGAAGACGGTGGTGGCGGCGACCACCGGCATGGCCCAGGCGAGCACCAGCGCACAGAGCACCGCCGTGCGCCCGCCCCGGCCGAGCCGCTCCGTCATCAGCGCGACCAGGGTGGCGATGACCATGATCAGTACGACGTTGACGGCCATGAAGACGAAGGTGCGGCCGACCACCTCCCAGAACCGTGGGTCGGACAGCAGCGTCCGGTAGTTGCGCAGCCCGACGAACTCCGCGTCACCGCTGATCAGCTGGCGTAGCCGGAAGTCCTGCAGCGAGATCAGCACGGCCCGGGCGAGCGGGTACACGAGCAGGTAGAGCATGCCGCCGATCGCCGGGGCGATCAGGGCGTACGGCCACAGGCTGTGCGCGGGGCGGGGCCGCCGCCCCGGCGGTTTTCCCGCGGGGAGTGGTCGGGTGCGGGGTGCGGTCCGTTCGCGGACGTCCGGCACGGCAGGCCTCCTTTCGGTGGGGAATGAACCGGCTTGTCAGGAACCGGAGTTCATGGCCCTGGTGATGTCCGCCGAGGCCTTGGCCGCCTCCTTCGCGGCGTCGCCGCCGGTGAGGACGGCGGTCATGTAGTCCTTGATCGGGTTCTCCGCCTCCACCGCCGCCCAGCCGGGTGTGTTGGGTGTCGCGTGGCCGTTGGCCGCGCCGACCGCCATCGCGGAGGCGCCGGGGTCGTCCGCCACCGACGAGGCCAGCGTCGTCCGGTTGGGCACATAGCTCATGGCGACGGCGAGCTTCTTCTGCCAGGTGTCGCCGGTCAGTTCCTTGATGAACGTCAGCGCCTCGTCGGGGTGACCGGCCGCCGCGGGCACGACCAGATCGGAACCGCCGGTGAACACCGCGCCCGGAGTGCCTGCCGTCTTCCCCGGGATCGGGAAGAAGCCGAGCCTGCCCTTGAGCTCCGGGTTGTTCTCGATGATCGCGTTGGCCCCGCCCGGGGTGGAGATCACCTGGGCCACCTGCCCCTGCGCCATCACCTCGGCCTGCGGCGGATCGTCCTCGTCGGAGTCCTTGGGCCCCTTCCCGAGCGACTGGAGCCGGGCGTAGAACTCCATCCCGCGCAGTGCCTCGGGTGTGTCCAGCGCGCCCTTCCACGTGCCGCCGGATTCGGTGGCGAGGTCGCCGCCCTCGTCCCAGACGAAGCCGGCCAGCGCGTACCAGAGCTGGCCCGGCAGATAGATCCCCTGCGTGCCGCCCTTGTTCAGCTCCGTGGTGGCCTCGATCCACCGCTCGCGCGTGGTGAGGGAGGCGGCGTCGACACCGGCCTTGTCGAACAGGTCCGTGCGGTAGACGACCACCCGGTTCGCCGCGTAGTAGGGGATGCCGTACTGCTTCCCCTCGTACGAGCCCGGCTCGGCCAGGCCCTTCAGCCAGTCCTCGCCGTTCAGCTCGGCCTTCCTGTCGCTGAGGTCCAGCAGCCCGCCGCTCTCGGCGAACTGCGCCACCTGGGTGTTGCCCGCCTCGATCACGTCGGGGGCGTCGTTGCTGGCCAGCGCCGCGGTGATCTTCTGGCCGATGCCGTCCCACTCCTGGATCTGGATCCTGACGTCGATCTCCGGGTGCTGGGCCTCGAAGCCCTCGACGAACTCCTTCTGGAACGCGGCCGAGACGCTGTCACGCATCAGCCAGACGTCGACCGCCGTCCGGCCGCCGGCCTCGCCGGCGTCGTCCGAGGAGGAACTGCAGGCACAGAGTGCGGTGGCCATCACGAGCGCGGAACCACCGGCAAGCAAGCGGTACTTCACGGTTCACCTCAACGGGAGCAGGACCTGACCACCTGACCAGTGAAGTCCACTGGACAGCTCACCTCTTGATGGTGGATGAAGGTGGCATAGACCAATGAGGTCGTCAACCCCTTGCGTACAAAGGGAAGTTGCCGATCTCCGACGTGCCCGGGTCTCCGCTCCGGTCGCGCAGGGCGGCTACACTGCCCTGACCAGTGGTCACCAGTTGGCTGACTGGTAAGGGAAGCGTGACGTCAGGAGGGGGAGGGCATGGCAGCCGACATACCGGGGACGGTGCTCAAGAGGGAGCGGGCCCGCGACGCCGTCCTGGAGCTGATCGAGTCGCGCAGCCCGGGGGACGCCATTCCCTCCGAGCGCGCCCTGTGCACCCTGCTCGGCGTGTCCAGGCCCACCGTGCGCGCCGCGATCGACGAGCTGGTCGCCGCGGGGCTCCTGGTCCGCGAGCACGGCCGCGGCATGTTCGTCGCGCCCGAGAAGATCACCCAGGAGCTCGTCTCCGCGGACCTCGCCCTGAGCGTTCCGCAGGCCGCCGGGGCGTGGTCGAGCAGGCTGCTGGAGTTCACCACCCTCCAGGCAGGCGCCCGGGTCGGCCGCAAGCTGCGGATGTCACCCGCCGAGGAGATCGTGTACGTCGCCCGGCTGCGCCTGGTCGACGGCGCGCCGATGGCCATCGAGCACCTGCACATCAGGGCGGCGTTCGTCCCCGGTCTGTCCGCCCAGGAACTGGAGACCGGCGACCTGTACGAGCACCTGCGGGACACCCATGGTGTGCACGTCCACGAGGCGGTGCAGGCCATCGAGCCCACCGTCGTCACCCGGGCCGAGGCGCGGCTCCTGGAGGTCCCGGAGCTGTCCCCCGCGCTCCTCTTCGAGCGGCTCACCTCGGACACCACCGGCCGGCCCGTGGAGTACGTCCACTCGCTCTACCGGGGCGACCGGTACCGGATCGTCTCCCGGCTCGCCCTCGGCCCGGCGGCTGCCGCGGCCGGGCTGGTCAGGGACGGTCACCACCCCGGAATCCCGCCCGGCGACTTCGCGCACGGCGACCCGATCACCTCGTCCACCCGGGGGGACATCCAGTCGGGCTCCTGACCGCCGTGCCTTAGGGTCGGGAGCCAGCCGTGCGAGCCGACGACCGCGGCGCGGACATGAGGGAGGCACCCGTGCGCTTGAGGGTGGAATTCACCACCGAGCCCTTCGACCTGGACAAGGCGCCCGCCCACGCGGTCGTGGCCCGGGAGGTGATCCGGACGGCCGACCTGGACGCGGTGGACGTCGGCCCGTTCGGCAACACGGCGGAGGGCGGTGCGGACCAGGTCCTCACGGCGGTGGACTCGCTGCTGCGCAGGGCCCTGGAGTCGGGTGCCACCCGGGTCTCGCTCCAGGTCAACGTGATCGGGGAGGAGACCCCGTGACCGGACCCGCGGACCATCCCCTGGTCGCCGCGGTGAAGCCGCTCGTCGACGCCATGGGCGCCGAGCTGCTGGGGCCCGAGCAGGCGCGGGCGGACGACGTGGTCCTCGCCTGGGAGGGGCAGGACGTCATCGCCGTGCGTCTCCCGCAGCTCTCCGACTCACTCGACCACATCCTGGCCGGGATGGAGCGGCGGCACGGAATGCCGCTCGCCGACCTGGACCGCAAGACCAAACAGCTGATCGTGCGGACCCTGGAGGCACGCGGTGCCTTCGCCGTACGACACGGCGTGGAGACCGTGGCGACCGCCCTGGGCGTCAGCCGCTTCACCGTCTACAACTACCTGAACCGCGAAAACGGCACCAGGGGTGCGTAGTTGACCCACGGGCGGGCCGCGCGCCCGGGGAGCCGCTGTCCGGATACCGGGACGGCGGCTCTTCGCGTTCGTGGAATTTCAACAAACTGTTGACGTGATGTTGCGAAGGGCGTTAGCTGTCCGCAGCCCGAACAACGCACAGCGAAGAAGCAGCCACGGAGGCTCCCGTGACTTCGAGCTCCACACCGGGCCTCGCCCGGTTCAACACCCTGGCGGCCGACGAGGCCACTGCCGCGCTGCACGAGGTGTGCGCCAGCACGGCATGGGGGAGCACCGTCCTCGCCCACCGGCCGTACGCCACCGAGGAAGCCCTGTTCGCCAGGAGCGACGCCGCCACGGCCGAGCTCTCCCCGGACGACCTGGCCGAGGCGATGGCGGGCCACCCGCCGATCGGCCGCCCGAAACCCGGAGATCCGGCCTCCGCCCGTGAACAGCGGGGGATGGCCGGAGCGTCCGAGGAGCTCAGGACCGAGATGCTCGAACTCAACCTGGCCTACCAGGAGCGGTTCGGTCACGTCTTCCTGATCTGCGCCACCGGAGCCACCGGTGAGCAGATGCGCGACGCGCTGAAGTCCCGGATCGGGAACTCGCCCGAGCGGGAGCGCGGGCACGTGCGCACCGAACTGGGAAAGATCAACCGCATCCGGCTGACCCGTCTCGTGCGGGACTCCCCAGAACAAGGAGCGTGACGGTCTTGAGCACCGACACCACCGCCTCGGTGTCCACCCACATCCTGGACACCAGCATCGGCCGGCCCGCCGCGGCCGTCACCGTCTCCCTCGCCGCCCGCGGCGGCGACGACACGCCGTACGTGCCGCTCGGCGGATCCACGACCGACGCGGACGGGCGCTGCAAGGACCTGCCGGCCCTGCCGGAAGGCACCACCCATGTACGGCTCGTCTTCGACACCGGGTCGTACTTCACCAGTCAGAAGCAAGCCGAGGCGCAGCAGGACGCCCCCCGCGTAAGGGACAGCGGTGCGTTCTTCCCGGAGGTGGCGATCGCGTTCGCCGTCACACCGGGCGAGCACTACCACGTACCGCTGCTGCTCAACCCGTTCGGCTACTCCGTTTACCGAGGGAGCTAGCAGACAATGCCCACGATTCTCGGCCAGAACCAGTACGGCAAAGCAGAGAACCGCGTCGTCAGGATCACGCGGGACGGTGCCACCCACCACATCAAGGACCTCAACGTCTCCGTCGCCCTCTCCGGCGACATGGACGAGGTCCACTACTCCGGCTCCAACGCGCACGTCCTGCCGACCGACACCACCAAGAACACGGTGTTCGCGTTCGCCAAGGAGCACGGCATCGAGTCCGCCGAGCAGTTCGGCATCCACCTCGCGCGGCACTTCGTGACCTCGCAGGAACCGATCAAGGCCGCCCGGATCCGGATCGAGGAGTACGCCTGGGAGCGCATCGCGACCTCGGACGCCAACTCGAAATTCATCGGCGCCGACGACGTCAAGCACTCCTTCGTCCGCAAGGGCCAGGAGACGCGCACCACCCAGATCACCTTCGACGGTGAGAAGTGGGAGGTCATCTCCGGTCTCAAGGACCTCACGGTGATGAACTCCACCAACTCCGAGTTCTGGGGCTACGTCAAGGACCGGTACACGACGCTCAAGGAGGCGTACGACCGCATCCTCGCGACCGACGTGTCCGCGAAGTGGCGGTACAACTGGACCAGCGACGAGGAGCGCATGCCGAACTGGGAGAAGTCCTACGAGCAGGCGCGCAGGCACATGCTCCAGGCCTTCGCCGAGACCTACTCCCTGTCGCTGCAGCAGACGCTCTACCAGATGGGTTCGCGCATCATCGAGAGCCGGAGCGAGATCGACGAGATCCGCTTCTCGCTGCCCAACAACCACCATTTCCTCGTGGACCTGGAGCCGTTCGGCCTCAAGAACGACAATGAGGTCTACTTCGCCGCCGACCGGCCCTACGGCCTCATCGAGGCGACCGTGCTCCGGGACGGCGTCGAGCCGAAAATCCCGGTGGACATGACCAACCTCTGAGGCAGTACCGAGCCGGCCCTCCGCCGCCCCGCAGCCGCGCGGGGGGCCGGGCGTCCTCTCCACCCCTCGGCACCCACGGCGTCCGCCTCGCCGCCGTGGCACTCAAATCCTCCCAGGGTCCTGCCGTGCCCACATCGCCAGAGACAGAAGAAGGAAGCACCATGGCAGCTTCGGCGGACCCCAGGCCCACAGAACGCATCGTCATCGAGAACTGTTCGATCGCGACGGTCGACGCCCACGACACCGAATACGCCTCGGGCCATGTCGTCGTGGCCGGCAACCGCATCGAATCCGTCGGCCCCGGCAGCGCGCCCGAAGGCCTCGAAGGCGTCATACGGCGCGTCGACGGCACCGGCCACCTCGTCACGCCCGGCCTGGTCAACACCCACCACCACTTCTACCAGTGGATCACCAGGGGCCTCGCGACCGACCACAACCTCTTCGACTGGCTGGTCGCCCTGTACCCGACGTGGGCGCGCATCGACGAGCCGATGGCCCGTGCCGCCGCCCAGGGCTCCCTCGCCATGATGGCCCGCGGCGGGGTCACCACCGCGATGGACCACCACTACGTCTACCCGCGGGGCTCCGGCGACCTGTCCGGCGCCATCATCGGGGCCGCCCGCGACATGGGCGTACGCTTCACCCTCGCCCGCGGCTCCATGGACCGCAGCGAGAAGGACGGCGGACTGCCGCCGGACTTCGCCGTGGAGACCCTCGACGGGGCGCTCACCGCGACCGAGGCGACCATCGACGCACACCACGACGCCTCGTTCGACGCGATGACCCGGATCGCCGTCGCGCCCTGCTCCCCCTTCTCCGTGTCGACCGAACTCCTCAGGCAGGGCGCGGAGCTGGCCCGCCGCCGCGGAGTGCGGCTGCACACGCACGGTTCGGAGACCGTCGAGGAGGAACGGTTCTGCAAGGAACTGTTCGGCATGGGCCCGACCGACTACTTCGAGTCGACCGGCTGGCTCGGCGACGACGTGTGGATGGCGCACTGCGTCCACATGAACGACTCCGACATCGCCGCCTTCGCCCGCACCGGCACCGGCGTCGCACACTGCCCGTCATCCAACGCCCGCCTCGCCGCAGGCATCGCCCGCGTCCCCGACATGCTCGCCGCGGGCGTCCCCGTCGGCCTCGGCGTCGACGGCACCGCGTCCAACGAGTCCGGCGAACTCCACACCGAGCTGCGCAACGCCCTCCTCATCAACCGACTCGGCGCCCACCGCGAGAAGGCACTCAACGCCCGTCAGGCCCTGCGCCTGGGGACGTACGGCGGCGCGCAGGTCCTCGGCCGCGCCCAGGAGATCGGCTCCCTGGAGGCCGGCAAGCTCGCCGACCTCGTCCTGTGGAAGCTCGACACCCTCGCCCACGCCTCCATCGCCGACCCGGTGACCGCACTCGTCCTCGGTGCCGCGGCACCCGTCACCCTCTCCCTCGTCAACGGCAGAACCGTCGTCGAGGACAACCACCTCATCACGGTGGACGAGGACGCCATCGCCCGCGCGACCCGCGACGAGGCCCGGCGTCTGGCGCGGATCGCCGCCGGAGCCTGACGCTCCGCACACCTCCCACCCGCTTCACGCTCCCCCTGACAGGCCGGCCGAGGGGGACGGCCCTCGGCCGGCCGCCGTGGACCCGCAAGGATCCACGGCAGCCGCTGCGGGAGCGTGTGCCCGGACGCACCTGTCCGGCGCACACGCCCCCGTACCGGTGACGAAAGCTGCCGCATCAGCTGCACGACCTGCATCAACGCACCACTCAGCACCACCTCCCTGACACCCGCGTCCCTGACGTGTACCCGACCGGAGGAAGCCGCCGTGGCAGCTACGCCCAGGTTTCGCACAGTCCCATCCGCAGACGCCGACCCGAAACACCCGGTCGACGAGACGCTCCCCCCGCTGAAGATGTTCACCAGCGGTCTGCAGCACGTGGCCGCGATGTACGCGGGCGTGGTGGCCCCGCCCATGATCGTGGGGCCCGCCGTGGGCCTCACCGCCACCGAGACCGCCTTCCTCATGGGGGCGAGCCTCTTCACCGCCGGCATAGCGACCCTGCTCCAGACCCTCGGCTTCTGGCGCGTCGGCGCGCGGCTGCCGTTCGTCAACGGCGTCTCGTTCGCCGGGGTGACCCCGATGATCGCGATCGGCAAGGACCGGGGACACGACGGCATCGCCGTCATCTTCGGCGCGATCATCGTCGCCAGCCTCCTCGGCTTCGTACTCGCCCCGTACTTCTGCAAACTCGTCCGGTTCTTCCCACCCGTCGTCACCGGAACCGTCATCACCCTGATAGGTGTCTCGCTGCTGCCCGTCGCCTTCAACTGGTCCCAGGGCGGCAACGCGGGCGCAGACGACCACGGTTCGACGACCAACATCACGATGGCCGCCGTCACGCTCGTGATCGTGCTCGCCCTGCGCAAACTCCTGCGCGGCTTCCTCCAGCAGATCGCGATCCTGCTCGGCCTCGTCATCGGCACGCTCATCGCGATCCCCGTCGGCATCACCGACTTCGGGGCGCTCGGGGACGCCGACCTGGTCGGCTTCCCGACGCCGTTCCACTTCGGGGCACCGCAGTTCGAGATCGCCGCGATCGTCTCGATGTGCATCGTGATGCTGGTCTGCATGACCGAGTCCACCGCCGACATGCTGGCACTCGGGAAGATCGTCGGCCGTCCGGCGGACGAGCGGACCATCGAGGGCGGGTTGCGCGCCGACACGCTGGGCAGCGCCATCAGCCCGCTCTTCAACGGCTTCATGTGCAGCGCGTTCGCCCAGAACATCGGGCTGGTCGCCATGACCAAGGTCCGCAGCCGGTTCGTCGTCGCCGCCGGCGGAGCCATCCTCGTGGTGCTCGGCCTGGTCCCCGTCGCCGCGTCCGTCATCGCCCTCGTACCGCTGCCCGTACTCGGCGGCGCCGGCATCGTCCTCTTCGGGTCGGTCGCCGCGAGCGGTATCCAGACCCTGGCCGCCGCGGCCCTGGAGAAGGGCGAGAACGCGCTGATCGTCGCGACCGCCGTGGGCATCGGCCTGATCCCGATCGCCGCGCCGGACTTCTACCACGCCTTCCCCGAGGACCTGCTCGTCGTCCTCGACTCGGGCATCTCCACCGGCTGCGTCGTGGCGATCCTGCTGAACCTGGCGTTCAACCACCTCGGCCGCAAGCCGTCCACCGACACAGAAGCGGAGGTGGAGTTCAGGGAGAGCGGGCGGCCGAAGGACCCGATGGAGCTGCCCGTCGCCCACTGACGGGGGCTTCGACCGCCCCGCGCGCGTACGACGGCCCCGTGCGGGAACCGTCGTACGCGCGCCCGGTGCCGGGGATCAGCCGATGTGGAAGGCGTCTCCGTACACGTGCCAGTCCAGCGGCGGATCCAGATCCAGATTGCCGTCGCGCAGGAAGACCCGCTGGGCCGTGTCCACCCGGCTGGTGTCCGAGTGGGCCTCCTCCTGCCGCATCGCCCAGACCCGCGCGTCCAGGAACGCGTCGAGGTAGGCGACCTCGTCACCGCCCTGCGACGGCGGCCGTGCCTGGGCCAGGGCCATCTGCCGGATGGATCCGAAGCTCGTAGCGTCGTCGCCGCCGCCATGCATGACGATGGCGTCGTAGTACGCGAACTGGCCCAGTGTGCCGAGGCCGTCGGCCTTGCCCCGGCTCACCGCCGGGTCGAAGTAGACCCGGTCCCGCTCGTCGTTCTGCGCCTGCTCGAACGCCGGATCGGACGCGGCCTCGGCCCAGTCCCCGGTGAACCCCGGGTCGAGGCCCTCGTGCGAGTCGGAACCGTCCACCGCGCGCAGGGCGGGCAGGTACCGCGCGAGTACGTTGCCGGGCTTCCGCTCCGTGTACAGCTCGACCAGGTCGAGCATGTCGCCGGTGCCGGAGCAGAATCCGATGATGCCGGCCGTGTAGCCCCGGCCGTCGCCGATGTCCTCGATGTAGCCGTACTGCGCCTTCCAGTCCAGCGAGGAGTTCTCCGCGCTGGACACCAGCCGCATGGCGATGTCCTTCTTCGCCGGATCGTCGAGCCCGGTCGCGGCGGCCTCCAGGTGATGTACGGCCGGTGGTGTGGGGACCTCGGCCTGGGCGGTGAGCGGAACGGCCGTGAGCGTCAGCCCGAGAGCTACCACGGCGAGACCGAGGGGTCGAGTGAGGCGAGTGGTGCGAGTAGTTCGAGTGAGGTGAGTGGGGCCTGTGGTGCGTGTGGTTTCTGAGTTGCTGGTGATTCCTGTTGTGCTGGCGGTGCTGGCGGTGCTGGTGGTGCTGGTGGTGCGACGTGTGGTGCTGTCGTGGGGGTGATGCACCAGTCCTCCAGAGGGAGTTCGTCGTTCCGATGCTCTGTTAGGAAGCTTTCCTACCAGGCTTCGGAGCGTCCGGTACGCCCCTGGGCGCGCGCGCACCGAGAACTTCCCGCGGACACCCGGGAGCCCCGCACCACGCGCGGTGGCCCTGTGCGGTGCCCGGAGCGGTGACACTCAGCGGTCGAGGTAGGCCACATGGATCCAGACGCCGGTGCGACCGCCCCACAGGTCACCCATCACCCAGTCGCCCTGCTGCCCGCGGGCGTCGAGGTTCTGCCCCCGGTTCACCTGGCCGAGCACGGGGTAGTCCGTACCCGGACCGCCGCGGAAGTTCACGCCGTTGTCGTTGACCGTGCGGACGGCGGCCGATGCCGCCGCCGCCCGGGCGGCGGCGGCCCCCTGCCCGGCCTGGGCGGACGGGCTCGCGGCCAGCCCGATGCCGGCCGCCAATGTTATTGCGATCGTGAACATATTCTTCACCATCGGTCTCTCCCGGACGTTCCGCGGCGCACGGGGTGCGAAGCCGCACACGGGGCCCGTCACCGGCGGGTGACGGGCGGAGCCGCTCGGAGGCTGCCCCAATGGAAGCGCAGGTCATGGCAGTGTGAACCGATGTGCGCGATCAGTGGGCGGATGCTTCGCGCGCCCGGTCGGCAGGTGTTCAGCCGCGGGGGATGCGGAAGCTCTCGCCGTACACCCGCCACGCCAACGGGGTCTCCAGCTGGAGTTTGCCTTCGCGCACGAAGACGCGCTGGGCCGTCTCCACCCGGCTGGTGTCGCTGTGCGAGGGCTCCTTGCGGATCGCGGCCACCCGGGCGTCCAGGAAGGCGTTCAGATAGGCCTCCTCGTCGCCTCCCTCGGACGGCGTACCGGCCGCCGCGAGGGCCTGGGCGCGGATCGTACGGAAGCCGACCGTGCCCTTCGCGTCGGCGTAACCGTGCATCACGTACGCGTCGTAGTAGACGAACTGCCCCAGGGCGCTGAGCCCGTCCGCCTCGGCCCGGGCGACCGCCGGATCGAAGTACGTCTCGTCACGCTCCGTGTTCTGCGCCGACCGGAACGCCGGGTCGGCGGCGGCCTTCGCCCAGGCCGCGGTGAACGCGTCCCCGAGTCCCTCGTGCGAATCGCTGCCGTCCACCGCACGCAACGCCGGCAGGAAACGTACGAGAGGGTTCCCCGGGCGGGCCTTCCCGTACCGCTCGACGACCTTCAGCATGTCGCCGGTGCCGGAGCAGAATCCGATGATGCCGGCCGTGTAGCCCCGGCCGTCGCCGATGTCCTCGATGTAGCCGTACTGCGCCTTCCAGTCCAGCGAGGAGTTCTCCGCGCTGGACACCAGCCGCATGGCGATGTCCTTCTTCGCCGGATCGTCGAGTCCCTTCTCCGGGGCCCCGGCGGCGGAACCGGAGCAGCTGGTCAGGACGAGGACGACGGTGGTGGCGAGGGCGAGACGTAGGGGCTTCACCCGCCAAGCGTGCCAGGCGGGGGCCCGGGACCGGCGGGCGGCGTCCGGCTGTAGCGTTCGGGGCATGGAAGATCAGTCTGTTGTGGACGTAGGCGATGTGCGGCTGGCCTATCGGACCTGGGGCGACGCGTTCGGCTCCCCCGTCGTCCTGCTGCACGGCCTCGGCGGCTCGTCCGCGAGCTGGGAGGCGGTGGGCAGCCTGCTCGGCGAGGAATGGCGGGTGTACGCCCTGGACCTGCGCGGCCATGGCGAGAGCGACTGGCCGGACGAGTACGGGTTCGAGCAGATGAGGGACGACGTCCTCGGCTTCCTCGACGCGTGCGAGCTCGACCGGGTCGGCGTCGTGGGGCACTCGATGGGCGGAGTCGTCGCCTACCTGCTCGCGGAGGAGCACGCGGACCGGGTCGAGCGGCTGGCGCTCGTGGAGACCCCGCCGCCCTTCCCGGGGCAGGAGGCGGGCAGCCTCCCCACGGGCCGGGTGGACTACGACGAGAACGCCGTCCCGGAGGTCAGGGCCCAGATCGCCGCCCCCGATCCGCGGTGGGAGGAGGAGCTGGGGCAGATCGTCGCACCGACGCTGATGATCGCCGGCGGACCGGAGAGCGCCATGCCGCAGGACCGGCTGCCCGACATGGCCACCCTCATCCCCGACTGCCGGCTGATCACGCTGGGCGGCGGCCACCAGGTGCACGAACGGCACGCGGACCAGGTGGCACAGCAGATCACCGAGTTCTTCACCAGCTGAACCCGCATCCCGCCGCCTGTAGCCCGCTGCCCGCTGCCCGTCGCCGGGCGTCGGCGGGGCCGGGCGGGGTTCGGTTCCGGACCCTGTTAGAGGGCCGGGGCGTGAGTCCGGGGCATGGGCGTCGCTGTCGGTGCCGGGTGCCAGGATCTGTCCCATGGATCTCGCACCCTTCTTCGCCGATCTCGACGCTCAGCCATGGGCCGCCTACCAGCACGCCTACGGCAGCGCCGCCGACGTGCCCGACTGCCTGCGGGCGCTGGCGGACGAGGACGAGGAGCGGGCCGGCGAAGCACTCGGCGAGCTGTACGGGAGCATCCTGCACCAGGGCTCGGTGTACGAGGCGACGGCGCACGCCGTCCCGTATCTTGCGCGGCTCGCCGGTGCGGGGTTCCGTACCGCGGAAGTGCTGGGCCTGCTCGGCGGGATAGCACAGGGCGGGGCGGACGAGGGGGAGAGCGACGAGGCCGCCTGCCGGCGCGCCGTGACCGCCCAACTCCCCCTGTTGCTGGCCTCGTCGGAGGACGAAGACGCCTCCGTGCGGCAGGCCGCCGTCTGGGCGGCGGCCATGACCGGGGCCACGGACCAGGTGTATCCGGCGCTGCGGAGCCGCTTCCGGACGGAGGAGGAGCCGCTGGTCCGGGCCGAACTGCTCGGCGGGCTGGCCCACCTGGACCCGGAGGGCACCGCAGGCCTGGCGGCCGGGGCCATCGGTCCGGACGGGCCGGGCGAGCTCCGCGTCGCCGCGCTGCTCGCCTGCGTGGACGCGGGCGTGCCCTGGACCGACGAGCATCACAGGACGATGCTCGACCTGCTCCCGGCCGACGACCTGGTCGCCGGCCGCATCGACCTCGACCGGAACGAACCCCTTCAGTACATGGTCTCGGAGCTCCTGCTCCGCGACACGGACGCCGACCGCGACGCCGTGTACGGAATTCTGGACGCCGCACTGCGCAGTGAGCGGCCGGGGATACGGGCGGAGGCCCTGTGGGCGGCGGAGTCCGCCTGCCAGATCTCCCGCAGCGCGCCGGACCGGCTGGCCGGCCCGCTCGTCGCCACGGTCCTCGGCGACCCCACCCGCGCCGGGCAGACACTCTCGCTGCTCCGACTGCTGGGCCGCCGTGCCGCCGCAGTGGCTCCCGCCCTGGCCGAGCTCGCCGAGGCCGGCGGTGATCTGGCCGACCAAGCCCTCGAAGCGCTGGTGGTGGTGGACCCGGAGCGCGCCGTGCCGATCCTCGCCCGCGACCTGGAGAACCGGCCCCGGGCACTCGCCGCCGCCTGCGGAGGGCCGCTCGCCACCGCGCCCACGGTTCCGTTCGACGCCGGGCTGCTCGGCGCGGTCCGCGCCCGGCTCGCCGCACCGGAGAAGCTGAGGGACAACGAACCCTTCCGGTACGCGGCGCTGCTGGAGTCCTGGGGGAGCGGGGCAGCCCCCGCCCTGCCCGAACTGGGCGCCGCGCTGCCCGCGTTCCCGCAACCGATGGCGGGGGCGCTGGCCGCAGTCTGCCCACCGGAACACAGTGGGGCGACGGGCGGACTCCTGCGCCGGGCGGCCCGGACGGGACCTCCCGAGGCCCGGCTCGCGGCGGCCCGGGCCGTGTGGCAGCTCACCGACGACACCGGCCCGTTGCTCACCGTCCTGGCCGCGCAGCTGACCGGCGACGGGAGCCGCGTACGGGAGGCGGCGACCGCCGCCGCCGAGCTGGGCCCCCGGGCGGCGGAGCTGGCACCCGCCCTCATGGCGGCGGCGAGCTCCCCCGGGGCGTCCCGCGTCATCCCGCACCTGGACGCCGACGTCGCGATCGCCGAGGCGCTGTGGCGGATCACGGGCCGGGCGGAGGAGCCGCTGCGGCTCCTGGCCGGGGTACTGGGTGAGACCGAGCTGAGCTGGATCCGCTGGACACTCGTGCGGGCCGCGCGGGTCGCCGCCCGGCTGGGGGACCTTGGCCGTCCACTCGTACCCGCACTGGAGGCGCTGCTCACGGATCCGCTCCACACCCCGGCGGCGGTGCTCGCCCTGCACAGGATCGCGCCCGGGACACCCGATGTGCGCACGGCGGCCGGGCTGCTGCTGGACTCCGCGGAGGAGGACGCCGACGCGGCCACGGCGCTGGAGGCGCTCCTGGCCCTCGGCCCGGACGCGCTGACCGAGGACCACGGGCGGCGGCTCGCCGCCCTGGCCGAGCGGGATCTGCGAGTGACGGCCTCCGGGGTGGAGACCACCATCGCCACCACGGACGACCGGCTGCGGGAACGGGCCAGGGAGGTGCTGCGGGCGCTGGGCGCGGGCCCGGCCGTGTCGGAGGCCTGAGCGGCGCGGGGGTGGGGCAGGCGTACCGCCGCGCGGGGTGGTCCTGAGGGGGCGCACGGGGGTTCCGCGCTGCCCCGCCGTGAGTGACGCGGGCGGACCCGTCGTGCCCCTCAGCTCGCCGCCCGGGCCCGGTCCGGATCCCGCTCCGACGCGCGAGCCGCCCCGGGCTCCCCGCTGTCAGCCGCCCGGCCGCCAGCCCGGGCTGCGGCCGCTCAGCGCGATCACACGGTCGAGCAGCGGCGCGTCCCGCGGCACCGGAACGGGCGGCCCGAACAGCCCGCCAGGACCCGAACCGTCGTCGTCCGCGGGGGTCAGCAGCGCCTCCGACGCACGCAGGCCCGCCTCGTCCGCCCGGAATTCCTGACCGGTCGACCGGGCCAGGTCCCAGCCGTGCACGAGCAGCTCGTTCGACACGACCATCGCGGCCACCGCGCCCGGCAGGTCCACCCCGCCGGCCCGTGTCATGCCCTCCTGGGCGGCCGGGGCGCGCCACGCCGTGACGAGCTCGTCCAGCAGCGGAGGCAGCGACTCCCGCCAGCCGTCGGGGAGGACCGGCAGTGCCGAGTCCGGTGAGGTGTCCGTCGTCGGCCCCAGGTCCTTGCGTGCCGCGTCACGGAAGGCGACGGACAGTCCCAGCACATGGGCCACCAGCTCACGGACCGAGTAGTCCGGACAAGGTGTGGGCCCGGACAGCTGCCCGTCGTCGAGGGAGCGGATCAGTTCGCCGATCTGCCGGGC
Organism: Streptomyces sp. NPDC058637; assembly: GCF_042717325.1. NCBI lineage: Bacteria > Bacillati > Actinomycetota > Actinomycetes > Kitasatosporales > Streptomycetaceae > Streptomyces > Streptomyces sp. NPDC058637. The sequence goes on from NZ_JBHXRD010000057.1 coordinate 23,397, forward strand.
CGCCGGTTCCAGGTCGAGTGCGGGCGCGGTCCCGCTGTACGTATCCATACCTCTTCAGACCGGTCCGGAGCCCGGAACTCATCGCGGACATTGCGGAACGTTCCGATCCAGCCCCTTGTCGGCACCCCCACCGACATGGCATACAGGTCTGGACCATTGCTTCCGGACGGAAGGCATCACCGTGCAACGCCCCCACGCACGCACCGCGTCGGCCTGCTCCGCCACCCTGCTCCTCGCCGCGCTCACCGCCTGCGGAGGAACCGCGGGAGCGGACACCCAGAAACCGACGGCACCCGAGGGAGTGACCGTCCAGGCCGGCAGCGCCACCTCCGTGCACGTCATGTGGGAACAGGCCTCGGACAACAAGGGAATCACCGGCTACGAGGTCTACCGCGAGGGCAGGAAGGCCGGATCGGTACCGGCCGCCAAGCGGATGACCGACATCGACGGGCTGACCGCCTCCACCGCGTACACGTTCACCGTCCGGGCCCGCGACGCCGCGGGGAACCTCTCCGCCCCGAGCGCCGCCGTCCCCGTCACCACGCCCGCCCCCACCCCCACCGACGCCGAGCCGCCGACAGGGCCGGTGAAGCTGCGCGGCAAGGCCGTGAACGGCAGTACGGTCACCCTGTCCTGGGGCGGTTCCACGGACGACGTCAAAGTCACCTCGTACGACATCTACCAGGAGGACTCCCGGATCCACAGCGTGCCCGGAACACAGACCACGGCCCGCCTCACCGGACTGCGCCCCGGCACCGTCTACACCTTCACCGTCCGCGCCAGGGACGCCGCCGAGAAGTCCTCCCCGGACAGCGACGCGCTCGACCTCACCACCGCCTCCGCCCCCGGTGCGCCGGCCGGTACGGCACCCACCGGACTGCGGACGGAGGCGGCCACCGAGGGAAGGGAATCCGTGATCGACCTGTCCTGGGACCAGCCGGACACCGGCGGCACGATCCCCGCCTACCAGCTGTACCTGAACGGGAAGCTGACCACCACGATCGTCTGGGGCGGCACCCCGCCCACCGGGCGGGCGACCTACCGGCTCACCGCCACCGACCCGCCCGGCACGCGCTACTCGCTCAAGATCCGGGCGAAACTGCCCGACGGGACGTGGGGCGACTTCTCCGCCCAGCGCACGGTCGTACTCACCGGCTGACGGCACAGCGGCACAACAACGGCCCGGATCCCGCCCCACCGATGGCGCGGACCGTTCGGCGGCCACCGGCTGCGGTACGGAGAGGCAGGGCGGAAGCAGCCCTCCGCTCCCACCGACGCCTCCCGGACGCCCGTCAGCCGGTGACGCGTACCGTCTCGACCCATGGGGGTGGGGCCGGGGCCGACGGGCCGATGAGCGCGGCGACGATCCGGCACGACGGGGTCTCGTCCGGCCAGGGGGTGTAGCCGTCCGTCAGGACGATGACGATGTGCGGGCGCTCCCGCACCTCCAGCGCCGCCGCGATCCCGACCCGCATGTCCGTGCCGCCACCGCCGCCCAGCGTGATCTGTTCCGTGGACGTCACCCGGGAGACGGCCCGCACATCGGCGTCGCAGGCCAGGACGGTCACCCGGTTGCCCCGGATCCCCACCTCGCGCAGTACGCCGGTGACCTCGGCCAGGGCCGCGGCGATCTCGGCGTCACCCATCGACCCCGACGTGTCGATGACGACCGCCACCCTGGGCAGCGGCCGGCGGAGGCTCGGCAGGACGACACCACGCAGCGCCGCGCTCCGGCGGGACGGCCGGCGGTAGGTGTAGTCGATCGCTCCGGCCGCCCAGGCGGCGGCCTCCCGTACCGCGCCCGCGAGTGCCTGCCGCCAGTCGACCGTGGGTTCCAGGATCTCGTCCGCCCAGCGCCGCCAGCCACCGGGCAGCGTGCCCCTGCCGCGCAGATGGGCACGCATCGCCTCCGCCGTGTGGCGCCTCAGCGCCTCCGCCTCGACCGTGCCGACACCCTTCGGGCCCTGGTCCGCCCCGCTCAACTCCCAGGGCCCCGGCTGTCCGTGAGCGCCCGACCCGCAGTCATGGGTGAAGACGGACGGAGGCAGGGCCGCCAGGTACACCTCGAAGACCTGCCCCTCCGGAAGGCCGAAGAGGCGTGGTTCGAGCCGCCCGGCGGGCAGCGGCAGCCCGTCGGAGACCAGGTCGTCGTTGATCTCGCAGTCCTGCGCGACGTTCACCCGGTGCCGGTCCCGCTGGTCCGCCGCGGGCAGCAGCCCGGCCCGCCCGTGATGGTCACGCAGCAGATGCGCCACCTCGTGCACCCACACCGCCGCCAGCTCCGCCACCGGCGTCCGGTCGACGAACCCGGACGAGACGTAGCAGCGCCAGTGCCGGTCCACGCCCATGGTCGGCACCTCGTCGCTCGGCACCACCGTCAGCGCGTACAGGGCCGACGCCAGGTAGGGGCGGTCCTGGGCCGCCCGGTAGCGCGCCGCGAGGAGCTTCGTCGTGTCCAGTTCAGCCACCCTGGGGCAGGGCGCCGGACTGCCTCAGCAGATCCAGGAACCCGTCGATCCCCGCCGGCACCGGCCAGTCGAGGCTGCGCATCGCCGCCAGGTCGACCGCGGCACGGGCTGCCACATCGGGCACCCCCGCGTCCACGGCCTTGGCCAGCACGGCCCAGCCCGCCTCCCAGCGCTTCCGGGTCAGATCGCCCTGTACCGCGGCGACGACCGCGATCAGGAAGGCCAGCTGCCGGTCCCCGCGCTCGGGGAGTGCGAAGGCGTCCGGGTCGGCCAGCACCCGGTCGGGGTCGGGCAGGTCGAGATGTTCCAGGTAGGACAGCAGCTCGATGCCCGCACCGTCCCCGACCGCGCCGGTGAGCGCGGCGGCGACCGCCTCGCGTCCGGCATCCGTCGCGTAGCCGGTGGCGAGCAGGCGCAGGGCCATGTCCCAGGTGCGCGGGGACGGCCAGGCCCGGCCCCGGCTCTCCGCGTCGGCCGGGATGTGGTGGACCAGACCGGGCCGAGCCGTCAGGAAACCGGAGACCGCGCCCCGCGCACGGGCCGCCGCCCCAGGCACCTTGGCGGGCTCCACGACCGGCACGCCCAGCGCGGGCCACGTCCCGGCCATTCCGCGGGCGACGGTGCGCGGGTCGTGCGTCCACTGCAGATGGACGAACCGGTTGGCGAGCGGCGGACTGAGGTGCCAGCCGTCCGCCGCGCTCGACGGAGGGTTGGCCGCGGCCACGATGCGTATCGCCTCCGGCAACACCAGACTGCCCACCCGGCGTTCGAGCACGACCCGCAGCAACGCCGCCTGCACGGCGGGCGGCGCCGACGACAGCTCGTCGAAGAAGAGCAGTCCCCGGCCGGTACGGGCGAGGCGCACCGCCCAGTCCGGCGGCGCCATCGGCACACCCGTCTCCGCCGGATCATCACCCACGACCGGCAGCCCGGCGAAGTCCGAGGGCTCGTGGACGCTGGCGATGACCGTCTCCAGGCCAAGACCCAGACCGGCGGCGAGCTGCTCCATGCCGGCGGACTTGCCGATCCCGGGCTCGCCCCACAGCAGCACCGGCTGATTGGCCGTCACCGCAAGTGCCAGAGCCTCCAGTTGGGGGCTGCTGGACGGCTCGGTGCGCGTGGTACGCAGCCGGCGGTTGAGCTCGTCCGCCGCGTCCAACGGGCCGGGGGCCACGGACGCGGGCCGGACGGTGGTGCTGGTGGTGCTCACTCTTCCTCGTCCTCTTCCTTCTGCTGCTGCCACTCCTCGTACCACTCCGCCCCGATGCCCGGGTGCTCGGCCAGCACCCGCTCACGGAGGAAGGCCAGGTCCTTGCGCTTGTACCGGCGGACCACCTGGGCCAGCGAGAACTCCGTCTGGTCGATCACGTCGATGCGGGCCCCGGCGTCGAGCAGCGCCCGCACCAGCGCGGCGGAACCGCCTTCGCTCACCACGACGCCCAGCGGGGTCCGGTCATGATGATCCAGGGCTTCGAGGTCGAGCCCCGCCGCGAGCAGCCGGGGCAGCAGTACCTCGTGGTCGAGCAGGTGCAGCACATGCAGCAGCCCGCGCCGTCTGCCGTCCCGTACGCGCAGGTCGACACCCGCGTCCAGCAGCTCCAGGACACCCTGGGTGTCCCCGTGCTGGACGCGCAGGAACAGTTCCTGGCGCTGCGCCCGCAGCCCCTTGGGCAGCCACCCCGCCCCCGACGTACAGGTGTGCTCGACCGCGAAGCAGCCGGCCACGGCCCCGCCGAACGCACGCATGGCGCTCTCGCGGTTCCGCTCCTCGTCGGTGTGCGGGGAGCGCAGTGCCCCGTCCCGGAACACGACTTCGTGCCATTCGCCGCGGCACCGCACCCGCACGGGACGCGGGGCGGGCGGCTCCGGCGCGCCGAACGGGCCTTCGAGCGCGGGGAAGAGCGCCCCGGCCACGAGCGGGTGCAGCCACCGCGCCGGCATGCCGCCGGCCCGCAGCAGATCAAGGTCGGGGAACCGGTGCCAGACCACCTCGGGGAGGAAGGCCGCGGTCTCGGCCGTCCCCGGTTCCACGACACTCGCCCGGAGCCGCCCGCCCGCGCTGTGGTCGGCGAGTTCCAGCAGGAGGTGCCCCCGCCAGTGCGCACCGATCCGGAAGCAGTCCGTGCCGGCCACGGCCGTCGACCGTCGTACTCCGGCCTCCAGCCGGGGGATGTCGACCGCGAGCCCGGCGACGACCTCCTCCGGGCTCACGCGGTACCACGAGCGCTCCGACCGCGGCGGCGTCGGATCCCACTCGATTCCCGCGGCCTCGAACGCCTCGGCCACCTTGCGGTCCTGGTGCAGCAGCGCCACCCGCTCCGCCCGCGCCGCGGCGTCGTCGTGGCCGGGTGGGGCCAGGTCCGGCAGCGTGCGGGGTGTGCCGTCGTCATGGAGGAACGGGATCCGTCCTCCGGCACCCACCGCGCCGCGCAGGTCGTCCGTACGCCGGGCGTCCCACACGTACCGGGCCGCCCGCCAGTCCTCGGCACCGGCACCGAACACACCGGGAGAGGTCTCGGTCGGGACGGCACCGAAACCGAGCATGAGCCGCTGCGGACCGTCGACCATCGAGGGCGTACGCAGATGCAGATAGGGCGCGAGGGGCAGACCGGACCCGTCGCCGTAGCCCGCCAGGACGACGGTGCGGTCGGTGGCGATCGTCGACCGTCCCCCGAGCACCCGCGGCAGATGCCAGCGCACCAGGTCGGGCACCAGCTGCCGGAGGTCCGAGACGAGCGCCCCGGCCACGGCCGTACCGTGCTCGTCCGCCACCTGCGCCGGGTCGAAGGACACATCGAATCCGGCCACGGCGAGAGCTCCACGCCAGTCACCCGCCAGCCGGCGTTCCGTCGCCCGCTCGATCACCCGGCGGGGCACGGCGTACTGACGCACCCTGCGCAGACTCGACGCGGTCTCGGCCGAGAGGTACCCGTGGCCGGGCCGGCGCGTCACCGGTAGACGCTCCGTATCGCACGCAGGTCCGCGTGGGCGCCGCCGTCCGGGCGCAGCCGCGTCGTGAAGGACCGCTTCACCTTCCGGGGGAGCCCCGGACCCAGCCCCACGTACTCCAGCCGGGAGTCCGCTCCCACCGCGCCCAGCAGAGCCTTCGCACCCCGCCCGGTCAGCCCGGTGTGGGCCAGCTCCAGTCGCCGCAGCGGGCTGCCGCGCAGCGCGGCGGCCAGCGCACCGGCCCCGACGTCACCCGTCACGTTGCCCGTCGCCCCGAGGCTGCGCTCCGACATCGGGCGCCCGAGGTCCAGCGCCTCGATCCCGTCGAGCGCACCGGCCAGCGCGCACGCCCCCGCCGGCCCGATGCCGTTGCCGCCGAGCCCGAGCCGCACCGGGCGCGCCGGATCGGCCGCGGCGGCGAGCACGGCGGCTCCCGTGTCGCCCAGGTGGTTGGCCGGCAGGTACAGCTCGCGCACGCCCGCCTCACGGATCAGCGCGGCGAGAGCGGGCGCGGTCTCGGCGCCCAGTCCGTTGCCGCCGAGGAACAGCCGTTCCACGGGCCGCTCGCGCCGCGACAGCACCCCGAGCAGCACCTCCAGGCCGGCGGCGGTGATCCCGCTGTTGACCAGGTCCAGGGTGCGCAGCGCGGTGTTGCGGGCCAGCATCCGCGCGAGGACCCGCACCCCGGCGTCACCCAGCGGATTGCGCTTCAGCCACAGGGCCCTGACGGTGTCGTCCTCGCTCAGCGCGTCGGCGAGCGCGGCCGCGCCCTCGGCCCCGATGCGGTTGCAGCCGAGATAGACGGTCCGCAGCGCGTGAGGGCCGTCGCGCAGCCCGTCCGCGACCGAACGCGCACCCTCGTCCCCCAGGGAGTTGGTGCCGAGCAGCACATGGGTGGCGTGCGCGGACCGTACGAGAGCGGGCATCACCCGGGCCGCACCGGCGGCCCCGAGCCCCTGCTTGCACAGATCGACGCGTCCGTCGGCACGCAGGGTCCCCAGCCCGAACACCTCGTCCGCCCCGACGGGCCGTTCCTCCGCGAGCCGTGCCAGCAGCGGATCCAGCAGTGCCGCGTCGGCGAGCGGAATGTCCGGGTGCTCGATCGCGGGGCAGCGCACGGGCATTGGCTGCGACATCACAACTCCCCAGTCCCTCGCCGGAATCCGGCGGGAACGGACGACGACCGCGTCCGCCGCCCGTCCAGGACGCCGACACCATCGACTTTCCTCCACGAAAAGGCGGCAAGACCGGTCGGATTCGAACCGACGTCCTCCAGCTCGATGCTAGGGCGCGACGACCTCTGCGCTACAGCCTTGCCGTGCGTGATCATAGCGCCAGAAGGCCGAAAGTCGCACGCCAGTACGACTGTTGCGCGAGGCTCCGTGGCGCGGGCCCCCGGGCCGGGGTGAGGTAAATTTCGAACCTGTTCAATAATGGGACCGGTGGCCGGACCGTACGGCCGCGTCCCCTGCCCCCGGCGAGAGGTCCGCACCGATGAGCCGTCCCCGTACCCGCCGGATCGTCGCCCTCGCGTACATCGCCGTCATGATCACCGCCGGGCTGGTCACGGGCGACCACGGCCCCTCGCCGGCGGACCCACTCGTCTCCTGGCTGTCGCAACCCGGGCTGAACGTGCTGTACGTCTTCGTCCTCATGCCGCTGGTCGCGCTGTTCGGTGACCCCGGCGGTGGAGAGGGCGGGGCGGGCGCCCTGGGCACAGCTCTCGCGAGCGGCCTCGGGGCGACCACGAACGTGCTGCTCCTGTGGGGCGCGCTCCGCTTCCTCCGCATGATCGCCGCCGACCTGCCCGCATGCCGGAAGCGCCGCGGCCCCCACCGCTGTGCGTGGGGGGGGGGGGCCCCGGGGGTTAAGGGGCCCCGGG
>NZ_JBHXRD010000058.1:0-30512 GCF_042717325.1 Streptomyces sp. NPDC058637
ACCGAAGTGACTTCTTCGGTCGCGCCCCACGTCCGGGCCCGCACCGTTCACCGAATCGACCGTCACATTCCCCAGCTGAGTGGCAGGAAATTCCAGGTGGGAGATGCGCGATGTCGGCCCTCCGAGCCCGGGCAGGGCGGAGGACTGCTCACCCTCACGTCCCGCCCCTATGCGGTGCAGTCGCAATCAAGCGACCTTGGGGCCGCGGCGCATTCCGATGCAGACGCAGCCTGTGCCGTCCCGCGGGGTGGAGAAAACCACGGGAGTGTGGTCCTCGCTGACTGCGGCACCCACCCCCGTACCGGCGAATACCGACTCCGTCACCGGGAGCGGATCGAAATCCAGGGGCTGGGAGAAATCCGTCGTGCCGTCGACGAACTCGTACACCGCGTGCCCCGCACCGTCCTGTTCGGCCACGGTGACAACCACACCCTCGCGCCCGTACGTGCCGAGCAGCCGTGCCAGGTCAACCGTGGGCGGTTCGGCCGCAGGGGCGAAGGGCGCGGGTGTCGTCACGTCGGCCAGGTCGGCGTGCAGTTCCCGGCAGAGGGCCGCGTACAGCCCGCGCGCACCGCCGCCGTCGGTGAGCAGGGAGACCGCGACGCCCGCTGTGGGAACCACGCGCAGGTGGCCGTACTGGCCGATCGATGCGCCGTCGTGGCCGTAACCCTGGACGCCGTCCCAGTCGTAGAGGGTCCAGCGCAGCCCCCAGGCCGTCCGCGCTCACCGTCCGAGGGCAGCTCTGCCCAACAGGACCTGCCCCGCAGCAGATCCGCGAGGACGACGTCGCCCACGGGCTCGACCGGGTACTCGACGGCCTGATGTCCCGGCTCCGCGCCCGAGAAGTGGGCTCCTTCGGAATTGCGCTCCAGGGAGAGGACCGGCGGCGACTGATGTCATTCGCGGTGCCGGGACCGCGGGCAGTGAGTCAGGGTGGGCTCGCGCTCCCCGTGGGCCGATATCCCCTCCGCCCCGAGCTCAATGCCTTCGCCACTACTGTGGCCGCTGCCTTCTGTCGACGCCGGGGTTGTCAGTCGGACTGCTCAACCGTGCTCGAAACGGCATCACTCGCAAGCTGCCACATCTCGTAGTTCCCACATTCTGCCGTGGTCTCGGCCATCTCCTGAGCCGCGGTGACGAAGTCATCGACCACCGGCGAGGTGCGCGATGCCGCCACGGCGAGGCACACCTGGTCGGGTGCCAGATCCGGGATGGGCACGTAGCTGACGTCCGGATGGGAGTAGAACACGGTCGCCGAACGGGCCAGGAACGAGATACCCCGGCCGGCCGCGACATGCTCCAGCGTCTCGTCCACCCCGCGCACCAGGTACCCGGCGTTAGGGTGCGGCCGCCTGGTGGGCTGCGTGCTCGGGTCGGCATGCCAGACCAGCGGTTCGCCGGCCAGGTCGGCCTCGGTGACCTTCTCCCTGCCGGCCAACCGATGGCCGGCGGGCAGCACCGCCACCCGCGGTTCGCTGTACAGCGGGACGACGCGCAGTCCGGCCTCGTCGATGGGCAGTCGCACATAGCCGACGTCGATGCGGCCGTCGAGCAGCATCGTGGCCTGGTCGCCCCATTCGATCCGCTGCACGTCCACGGCCACGTCCGGGTGCCGGGCCTCGAACGCCCGCGCCGCCGGGATGACCGCAATGCCTGCCCGGAAGCCGACCGTCAGCCGCTGGCCGCCGCGCGCGGCCGCGGTCACCCGGCGGCGGACCGCGTGCGCGGAGGCGAGTAGCGGACCTGCGTCGGCCAGTAGTTGTCGGCCCGCGTCGGTCAGCGCCACGCCGTGGCGATCCCTGGTGAACAGTGGGGCACCGAGGTCCTGCTCGAGCGCGCGGATCTGCCGACTGAGCACCGGCTGCGCGATATGTAGCTCATCGGCGGCGCGGCTGAAGTGCAACTGGTCGGCCACGGCGACGAAGTAACGCAGTTTGCGCAGGTCCAGATCCATGGCGTCTCCCCGATCCGGTGATGCCTTCAGGGTATCACCACGACTTGAAGAAGTCTTGGACACCCACTCAGGCCAATGGCAGCCTGAATAGGTACCTGACGGGGGCGAAGCGAATTCGGCATATGAATTCGGCATCGGAACTTGACGGCCGGGCCCAGGCCCAGAATGAGCACATCAGAAATTGAGCGCAGTCCGACGCGTCATTCGACGGCGTCGATGGCAACGACGGCATCGACCGGCGACAACGACGTCGGCGACACGCTAGTCAGCAACGGCTGGGCAGGCATGGCGTCCTGTCCGGCTCAAGAAAGCAGGCACACCGATGAGCGGCATCAGCATTATCGGCCTGGGGAACATGGCCGGCGCCCTGGCCGACCGGGCGCTCGCCGGCGGCAACGCTGTCGAGATCATCGGCCGCGACCCGGCCAAGGCCAAGGAATTGGCCGCCGCGCTCGGCGGCGCCACTGTCGGGACGACCCGCGCCGCCCCGGCCGGGGACATCGTTATCCTCGCCGTGCCGTACGCCGGCGCGGCGGCGGTGGTGAGCGAGTACGGGGACGCACTGAACGGCAAGATCATCATCGACGTCACCAACCCCGTCTCCCCGGATTCCCAGGGCCTTGTCACCCCCGACGGAAGTTCTGGCGCGCAGGAGATCGCCAAGGCCGCCCCCGTCGGCGCGCGCGTCGTGAAGGCGTTCAACACCGTCTTCGGTCACATGCTGGCCCAGGGCAACCCGCTGGACGTGCTCATCGCCGGCGACGACGCCGAGGCCAAGGCGACGGTGTCGGCATTCATCGAAAGCCTCGGGCTGCGGCCGCTGGACACCGGCCCTCTGGGGATGGCGCGCTGGCTGGAGGGAACGGGTCTGGTGATGATCGGCCTGGGCCGCTATGGCGCGGGGAGCTTCAACTTCACCCTCGGCGTCAACACCTCTGCCTGAGCGCGACCGCCCGCCCACCACTTCTCGTGCCATAACAATCACAAGGACCAGTAGCATGCGCGTTCTCGTCACTGGCGGGACCGGCCATTCCGGTTCGTACATCATCCCCGACCTCGTCGCCGCCGGGCACGAGGTCACCGGCCTGGCCCGATCGGAGACGGCCGCGGCGGCGCTGTCCGCGCTCGGCGCGAAGGTGCGCCGCGGCGACCTCGCGGATCTCGACGGGCTCAAGGAGGCACATGCGGGACGCCATGCTCGTGCGGGCGTTCCCAGATAGGGGTGTGCTGCTTCCAGGTGCCTCTCAACCTTCGCGAGCGCGGGTACTCCTTCAGCCGTGGGGAACGGCGCTCCCGCGCAGCCGTGAAGTTGTCACCGCCGCTCAGGGGTGCATGAGACCACGCAGGGGACGGCCGGGTACCGCGTGATGACGGCGGCGCGCAACGCACTGTTCTTCGCGTTCCCATGAGGTGGGGGACGGGGTTCTAGGGGAGCGCGGCAGAGTCCCAGAACTTCCTCCGCGTGCACTTGGCTCGCGCAGTTCGGGCGCGCAGGTCCAAGCCGGGGCGCGGAAGAGCAGGCGGGATGCAGCAAGCTACTCCGCACTCCGCCCTGTGGATCACCTGCACTCCAGGGAGGGCGCCTCACAGATCAAATACCCGGTCGGGAACCGCTTCTGGCGCGTATGGAAGAAGCCGTGCCCCTTCGGCGAGTACGACGCGAGGAGGTTCTTCGCCCGCTGGTGGTACGCGGCGCATTACCCTGCTGCCCAGCCAGAACGCCGGTGCCCGAGTCACGCTGTGCGGTGATGGTTCCGTCCGCTGCCGACGCGACCTCGGTTTCAGCGGAATTTCATCGGTTCTGCAGTGCCCCGCGAGAGCCTCGGTGATGCTGCGCCAGGCCGCGGTCAGTGAGCGCTTTCCAACCTCGCGGAGAGCTGTCTCTGCCGTACTCCCCAGTGCCGGGCATGAGTTGGAAGGCAATGGCGTCCATGACCACGACAGGAAACCCGGAGAGAAAAGTTGGCCAGTGGGGCTGCATGTCCGTCATCGTGCTCGTGCTGTTGACCGCCGGGATCTGGGTCGGGCTGGTGGGCAAGGACATGATCGTCGACGAACCGCCGGCGCTCTGCGGTGGCCAGATCATGGAGGAGGACCAGACGTGCGAGAGCTACTCCCGGTCCAACGGCAAGACAACCGATACGTTCGGTGCCGAGGAGGCCGCGAACCAGCAGGACACGGCAAAGGACTTCTTCGGGTGGATCGTCGTCCTCATCGGAGGGACCATGGCCCTGGCCGGAGGGGGACTCGCGGTGATGGCGATCAGGTACCGGAAGGACGACTGAGCGGGGGATGAGCGGGGCGTGGCGATGAATCCGTGCTTCCGACGACGTAGGACCTCTTCCACCTCAAGCATGTCTTGCCGAGCCAGGTCCCCGGTCAGGCCGTCACTGATACGGAACGGTGATGCCGGCTGCGCGCAGGTTCGCCTCGACCAGCGTGTTCAGCCGGGCGATGGACGGTGACTTGTCTTCCCGGCGGTGGTTGACCATTCCGTACCGGGAGGCGGCGTCGGGCCCCCGAGGAGCAGGTCCGCACCGCGCGCAACCGACGAGCGGCACGACTTCGAGTTCCGCGCAAAGGGCGATACGAGTCGTGAGATCGAGGTCACCTGCGGGGTAGCGGGGCGCGCCTGCAGTTTGCGGGCGACCTGGCCCCGCTCCTTGACCAGCTGGAAATGCCGGTCATCTTCACCCACGGGTACATCACTGCGCCGGGCATGCGCGGATATGGTTCGCCAGTAGGTAGGTGAGCAATGCGAGTTCGAGGGTGGGGACCCGATGGTGCGAAGGAGCGGACGAAGACTGGTGTCGACGGTGGCGCTGGTCTCGGCGGTAGGGCTGACCGCAGGGTGCGGGGACAGTGCCGACCCCGTCGACGGCGAGAGGAAGCCGGGGCAGGCGACGAGCACGGCAGCCGGTAAGGCGACGGCGCACTCCGCACCGCTGACCGCTGCCAAGTTGAAGGCCGCGCTGCTCACCGCGGACCAGGCCGTCGGTTTCGAGATCACGGGGAGCAGCTCTCGGGACGGGGCTGAAATGGACTCATCCTTCGACGTCAAGGAGACCGTGGCCCCGGAGGTCTGCCGGCATGTGAAGGAGCCCACCAGGGGTGATGGTGAGGAGGCTGCCGCGGCCTCGTCGACCATGTACCGGGCCGGTACCTCCATGGCCCCCAGGAGCACCAACCTGATGAGCTATCCGGAAGGGGCCGCACGGGCACGCATGGAGCAGTTGCGCAAGGCCGTCGGGGCATGCGGCCGGTTCAGCTTCAGCAACACGATCGGAAAGGCGTCCGTCACGACCGAGGTACTGGACGTCCCGGACCTCGGGGAGAACGCACTGCGGTTCCGAACCCTGTCCCGGTTGGACAACGGAGGATTCGTCTGGTCCCTGGTGACCGCCGTACGGGTCGGAGGCGTCATCGCGACGATGGACGTCCTGGAAACCACGGGGCCTATGCCGCCCGGGATGCTCGCCACGTTCGAGCCGGATCCGGGCCCCGACGAGGCGGTCGTCGCCACCCTCATCGAGAACGTCACCGAAGTCCATAGCACCTGAACCCGACCACGGTCCGCCGCACGACCCATCTCGCTGAACGCACCGAAGTTCTCCCGGCCCGGCTGCAGCTGCTCCCGAGCACGCTTGGTCGCCCGTAAGACACCTTGGCCTCAGCGGACCGGTGGCTTCGACCGGCACGCCGGCTGGGTAAATCACGAGCAAGAACGTTCGTCGAAGCGTAGTAGAAACGGCCGTGGGCCAGAGACCTCGGAAATGTCTGTGAGAAGTAGGAGCGGTCCGCTGGTTCGTGTCGACTCGGCGGCGGTCCGCGTTGGCTGGTGGTCAGGGCAGCCCGATCGGTGCGGACCTCAGCGGGTGACCGTTCAGCTCGCCGCAGCCCTCCTCGTCCCACCACATCCCGCCTCGCGTGGTGAGGTAGGGGTGCAGTCCGCGGACGTCTCCACCTTCATGAAGTGCTTGCGCCACGGCGTGGAGAAGGCTCGACAGGTCAGGCCAGGAATCGGTGAAGTCACCGCCCCCGCTGTGGCCCGCCCAGCCGAGACGCCCCGTGTCAGGACCAGGACGTTGGTCGATGACCTGCGCCGCGCCATCGGCACTCTCAGCCCAGGGAACCCAGAGACGGTGCCACCAAGGCTCCTCCTCCCAGGGGCGAGGGGTCAGACCCTCGTTTCCCGCCGCGACGTCCACGCAGGTCTGCCAACGGACCACGATGTCACTCACGGCGAGCGGGGACTGCTCCGGCATGATGGTTGTCCAGGCGCTCACCCCGTTGTGGCATTGGAGAGACTCAGCGAGGTCATCGGGTAGTCGGGCGCCGAGCATCCGTTCCGCATTTCGGATCTCGCCCGGTGTCGCCGGCGGATTGAGGAGTGCGAAATCGGAGGCGACGTGAGTGGCCAACCAGGCATCGATCAGGCGCCAGGACTCCGACGGGGGCAAGATCTGCTGTGGCATGGCGTCATCCTGCCGCACACCTCCGACACGACGATTCGAGGCCCCCGCCGGCCGATACCCCGAAGGTGAGGCGGTCGACGACGGCCGTGAGCGGCGGCTCGTCGACGACGTGTCGGGGGATGATGAGGATCACTCTGCCGGGCAGCGGGCCGCCGATCTGCTTGACTCCCTCGTCATGGCGCAGTCGCGGCCATGTTCGATGGCGACCGGGTGAAGTTCGAGCCGAGGGCGACGATGTCGTGCCGGGCCCGGTCGAACATGTCGAAGACCGCGCCCTCTGCCGCGCACCACTCACCGAGGATGAACCGCCGATACCAGATCCCTACGTACTCCGCCGATCACGTGCACGGTGCGCCCCAGGATTTCGCCGTGGGAGCGCCGGGGGTGTACCGCACCTGCTGGGCCAGAGGCCCGAACAGGTCCGGGTTCATCAGGACCGTGAACAGGCTCCGGTGGGTCGTCTGGCAGGTTTTGGCGACCACCACAATCTCGCCGGTGCGAGGCGCCTGGGCGACATCGATGAGGAGCCTGAGCAGTGGGCTCGTTTTGCAGGAACGGACCGCCCCCGCATAGAGGACGATCCGTGACGTGCTTCCAGCTTGGCCTCAATCTGCTTGCGAGAGAGCGGGAGTGAACCGATATCCATCGGCACATCCCGGGGGCGATGCCAGCTCCCCCAGACGGAGCAAAAGGAACTGCATCAGGTCACGGTCGTGCTTGGAGCTGTTGCACGACTGGCATACCGGGGCGAGGTTGTCCCAACGGTCGGAGCCACCGTTCACGACCGGCAAAATGTGGTCTACGGCCCGAGACGGCACTCCACAGAAGACGCACGGGTCGTTGGAGAGGATGGAGCGGTACTCGCGGGAGTCTGTCTTGCCCTCTTCGGTCATGCCCACGTTGTTGGCCGCGAGGCGCTGGCGGCGGAGTGCGGCCCAGGCAGCGGGGCCTGCGACCAGGCACTCCGAGCAGTAGTCGTAACTGCCTCTCTTACCGATCGGACGCTCAAAAGGCTTCTGGCACAGCTTGCACGACTTCTCACCAGTCGTTCCCAGCCGACGGACGCGCTTGTAGTGCCCCCGGCAGTAGCCGAGTCCGAAGTGCTCCTCCTCGCAGCCGGCCACCTCGCATCCGTCTCTCCGAGGCGAGCGGAAGGCCAGAGGGTCGCCTGTGCGGCGGAAACGCTGAAGGTGTACTCCGCAGAACCCGCGTCCCGCGTAGGGGCTCTCACAGCCGTCCACGGAGCACCCAGCGGCCTTACCGGCTCCGAGGGGAGGGATGTCAAAGCTCTGGCCCTTGCGCTGCCGCTTGTAGTGCATGGCGCACAGGTTCTTGGCCGCGTACGGTCTCGCGCAGCCCTCCACGGAGCAGGACCGCTCCTGTTTCCACACACGCTGGTAGTGCATCGAACACATGCCACGTCTGGAGGCCGCGATCCTGTCGCACCCGGACGCGGCGCAAGTACGCTTGGTCATGTCGGCGCTCCTCGAAAGCGTTGTCCACGCCCCGGGAGTGTTCGCGCACTCGCCGGGGCCCTTCTTGGCGAGGACGTGTCAGTTGTGGTCCTGGTTGCCGATGTCGGCATCGCCCATCTGCTGTGCCACCTTGGCCAGGGCCTCACCGAGGTCTCCGAGCACCGAGCGGGCTTCCTGGACGCCGGACTCGGCGTCAGCCTGGGAGAGTTTCATGGCCCCGTTCAGCGCCTGGCGCCGCCGTCGTCAGGTCCTTGGTCTCCTCGGCCGGGGGTTCTGGAACAAGCTGGGCCACGAACTGGCCGACGTGGTCGAACCCCGTCAGTCGGTACTGGTATAGCCGGGGTCCCGGATGGTCGGCCCTCTCCGCCGCCCACCTCGCCGCCTACGCCGGACTCGCCCCGGCAACCCGCAACTCAGGCTCCTCGATCCGCGGCGAACAGCCGTCCCGAAGAGGAAGCAAGCAGCTCAAACAGGCCTTCTTCCTCTCCGCGTTCGCCGCCCTCGGCGACCCGGGCCTACTACGACAAGAAGATCGGCCAAGGCAAGCACCACACCCAGGCTCTGCTCTGCCTCGCCCGACGCCGGGCCGACGCCCTCTTCGCCATGCTCCGCGACGGAACCTTCTACGAACCTCAACCCGCCACCGCCAGATGAGGAGGTCAAACCGATCTGGCCAGAGCATCCAAGTGCTCTTCCAGTACTACGCCAAGTTCCTGGACGGTCTTCAGGAGCATTCCAACCGGCTCATCGAGGAGTCGATGCAGGAGTGGAGCCGGTGCAGCTAGGACAGCGGCGCGAAGGGCTGAGCCGCGATCCTGGCCCGTGTATGGCCCGGAACTGCTGGTCAGGACTGGGTTACGGGTGGGATGAACTGGAAGAAGAGGAGTATTTCGACGCCTCCTCCCATGGAAAGGCTCGAGCGCTGCAAGAAGGCACCTGGCCCGGGGGAAACCCCAGGTCAGGGGCCTTCTTCCGTGCCCCTAGAAGAAGCCGAGCTTCTTCGGCGAGTACGACACGAGCAGGTTCTTCGTCTGCTGGTAGTGCTCCAGCATCATCTTGTGGTTCTCCCTGCCGATGCCCGACTGCTTGTATCCGCCGAAAGCGGCGTGTGCCGGGTAGGCGTGGTAGCAGTTCGTCCAGACCCTGCCCGCCTTGATGGACCGGCCCGCCCGGTAGGCGGTGTTGGTGTCCCGGGTCCATACGCCCGCGCCGAGCCCGTACGGTGTGTCGTTCGCCGTCCTGATTCCTTCGTCGAAGTCCGAGAAGGACGTCACCGCGAGCACGGGGCCGAAGATCTCCTCCTGGAAGACCCGCATAGGGTTGTCACCCTCGAAGATCGTCGGCTGTAAGTAGTAGCCGCCCGCCAACTCGCCCCCGTGTTCAATAATGTGACCACCGGTCAGAAGCTTCGCGCCCTCCTGCTGCCCGATCTCCAGATACGAGAGGATCTTCTTCAGCTGTTCGTCGGAGGCCTGTGCGCCGATCATCGTGGCGGTGTCCAGCGGGTGCCCGGGCACGATCTGTTCGGTGCGGGCGATGCCCGCTTCCAGGAACTCGCCGTAGTGTCCGCGCTGGATCAGCGCCCGCGACGGACACGTACACACCTCGCCCTGATTGAGGGCGAACATGGTGAAGCCTTCAAGCGCCTTGTCGCGGAAGTCGTCGTCCAGCGCCCAGACGTCGTCGAAGAAGAGGTTCGGCGACTTGCCCCCCAGCTCCAGCGTGACGGGCTTGAGGTTCTCCGAGGCGTACTGCATGATCAGGCGCCCCGTCGTGGTCTCTCCCGTGAAGGCGATCTTCGCGACCCGCGGACTGGAGGCGAGCGGCTTGCCGGCCTCCGCGCCGAAGCCGTTGAGGATGTTGACGACGCCGGGCGGAAGCAGATCCGCGACGAGACTCATCCACAGGTGGATCGACGCCGGGGTCTGTTCGGCCGGCTTGAGGACCACCGCGTTCCCGGCGGCCAGCGCGGGCGCGAGCTTCCAGACGGCCATCAGGATGGGGAAGTTCCACGGAATGATCTGAGCCACCACACCCAGCGGCTCGTGGAAGTGGTACGCGACGGTGTCGTCGTCGATCTCGCTGAGCGAGCCCTCCTGGGCGCGCAGCGCACCCGCGAAGTACCGGAAGTGGTCGACGGCCAGCGGAATGTCCGCAGCCAGCGTCTCGCGCACCGGCTTGCCGTTCTCCCAGCTCTCGGCGACCGCCAGCTCGTCCAGATGCTCTTCCATACGGTCGGCGATCCGGTTCAGGACGGTCGCGCGGTCACCCGCCGAGACGGCGCCCCAGGCAGGGGCAGCCGCATGGGCGGCGTCCAGGGCGCGCTCGACATCGGCCTCGGTGCCGCGGGCGATCTCCGTGAAGGGGCGGCCGTTGACGGGGCTCGGGTTCTCGAAGTACTGACCACGGGCCGGCGGGACATAGGCGCCCCCGATCCAGTGGTCGTAACGGGACTCGTACGAGACGATGGCACCCTCGGTGCCCGGTGCGGCGTAGCGGGTCATCTCTGTGGCCTCCCGGATCCGGTGCCGCCCGCCGTTGGACGGCCCTCGGCGTGAAGCTAGGCCGCACGCCGTTGCAACACCGTTGCGCCGACCGTTCCGGGCGCTCCCCTGAGCGGACTACGCGCGCTGCTCCGCGTCGAGCACCCGGGCCCTGGCGAGTAGTGCCGCCCTCCGCTCCGGGGGCGCCGACACGGCGAGCGCCCGCCAGACCGGGAGGTCCTCCGCACCCCACGGGCTGTGCGCCCAGTCGGCCAGCAGCCCCGGATCGCCGCGCGCGATCAGCGCGGCCCGCAGTTCGTCGGTGATCCGGCGCCGCAGCCGGACGACCGCCGGTGCCTGCGAACGCGGCAGCAGGGGGCCCGCGTACGCTCCGAGCGCTGCCGCCACCGCCCCGGACTCCAGCCTGCGCGCGACGGTGTCGAAGTCCGCGTCCACCGGCGTGCCCAGCCGGTACGGACGCGAGCGCAGCAGCTCGGCTCCCAGAAGCCGCCGCAGGCGGGCGAGTTCGGCCCGCACCGTCACCGGGGTGACGGACTCGTCCTCGTACAGCTCGATCAGCAGTTCGTCACCGCCGAGGCCCTCCGGGTGGAGGGCCAGCGTCACCAGGATCTCGCTGTGGCGTCTGCTGAGCCGGATCCTGCGCCCGCTCAGGACCAGGAGCGCCTCGTCGCGGCCGAGCGCGGAGAGCTGCGCCGACCCGTTGGCGGGCCGCGGCGCGATGAGTGCGAGCTGGGACTCGGCGGCGCGCGCCACGGCCTGTACGAACGCCAGGCTGTGCGGATGCGCGAGCCCGTTCCCGCCGGTGATGTCGACGGCACCGAGCACCCGGCCCGTGTGCGGGTCGTGCAGCGGGGCGGCGGCACACGTCCACTGCTGGACCGGGCGGAGGAAGTGCTCGGCGGCGAACACCTGGACCGGGCGGTCGATCGCGAGAGCGGTGCCGGGTGCGTTCGTCCCGGCCTCCGACTCGGCCCAGCGGGCACCTTCCACGAAATTCATCCGCTCCGCGCGTCGGCGGGCACGCGCATGCCCCTCGACCCACAGCAGCCGGCCGTGGGCATCGCAGACCGCGAGCAGATGCTCGCCGTCCATGGCGTAGGCACTCATGAGTTCGCGGATCACCGGCATGACGTGAGCCAGGGGGTGCGTGTCCCGGTACGGTCCGAGTTCGTCCGCGCGGAGCTCGACCAGCGCCGCGCCGTCGGGGCTGACCCGCGCCCGGGCGGAACGACGCCACGACTGGCCCACCACGGAGCGCACCGGTGTCTCCAGCCGTCCGTCGGAGGTGAACACCTCGTGTGCGCGCCGCAGTTCGCCGAGTCGTGTGCCGGGATTCGCGTCGGCGGCCAGGGCCGCCCAGGGATCCGTCAACTCGCCCTCCCGTCCGTGGCGGCGTTCCGCCCCATCGTCAGGGCAACGGGCAGCCTGCGACAACCGGTGGGTGCGGGGCAATCACACGACGAGCGGCTGGTGCGGGTGGATCGTGCCGCACCCGGTGGGTGCGCGGAGCGACGGCCGGGCGGGGGAGGGGGCCCGAGCGGCCGAGGCGATTCCAGGGTGACGTCTGCGACGGGCCTCGGTCACGACCATTGCCGACGATGACATGGATCGCTATGTTAATGGAAAATCACATCGCTGCGAAACGTCTCGCCACGCATTGACCATTCATTCGGCAGGGCGACAACAGGACATGAGATCGCCTGGCCCATCAGGGAAGCAGGTAAGTCAATGGAGAATCTCAGCAGGCGAAGGGCCCTGTCCCTCGGTGTCGCACTCGGCCTCGTGGGCGTGGCGAGCCCCGCCCAGGCGTGGGCATCCACGGGCTCGATGACCGGGGCGGACGCGGGGACCGGTCCGGAGTGGATCTGGGACGACGCGGCGGACCCTCTGATGGTCTCGATGCTCGACCACGGTCATGTGCCCGCGATCAACACCGCGTGGGCGTCCTGGGTGAACAACAACGATCCGCTGCCCACCGGTCTGCCGGCCGAGTTCGCCGCGTACCTGGGGCAGGTCAACCGGCTGCCCTCCTGGGCCGACCCCGCGAAACTGGCCCGCGCCGGCGACTTCAACCGGCGCAGGGACCTGTACCTCTTCATGCTGTACGGACTCGGCAGCGGAATCATGAGCACCGTGATCCCACGCGAGGCCAAGAGCGTCTACTGGTCCGCGGGCGGCGCCCAGATGCAGGACCGCGCGGCCAAGACGTTCACGTTCGGCTACGACCTGTCCCAGTTGGGAGCCTTCAAGCCCACGGGACAGTTCGTCGTGACCGCCAACAAGACGCGCGTGGTGCACGCCGCCGTGCGTCACCTGCTGCCGCAGTCGCCGCACTGGCGCGCGGTCGCCGACGAGACCGTCCCCATCAGCGCTGCCGACATCCTCGTCACCTTCCACAGCCTGGGCACCTACGTACACAGGAAACTGCTCGACTGGAGGATCCCGTATCCGGCAGCGGACCAGGAGGCGTTCCTGCACTCGTGGCAGGTCGCGATCAACCTGCTCGGCGTACCGTACGAGCACATCCCCAGGACGTGGGCGGCCGCCGAGAAGCAGTCGGCGCAGGTGCTCACCCCGATCCTCACCCCGTCGACCGAGGGCATCGCACTGGCCGAGGACCTGCTCGGCCTGACCGCACAGATCGACCTCGGCGTCACGCGCGGGTTCATCAACGAGTTCGTGCGTTACGTCCTCAGCGACGAGGTCGGAGACTGGCTGGGGCTGAAACGCGACTACGTGTCGGCCGCCCTGGTCCGCACCGCGTGGCCGGCGTACATCCTGTTCCGCGAAGGGCTGTCGCCCGTCATGCCCGGCACCTTCTACATGTTCGACCAGTTCGTGCGTGCCCTGGCCATGCTGTTCCTCAACAAGGGTTCCTCAGGGACCACCACTTCCATCACGATCCCCACCGGGAACAGGGCGGGCTGAGCCGCCGATCCGGTCCCACCCGTGTCCGCCCCGCGGCAGCCAGGCCGAGGGGCGGACAGAGGGGCGGATTTCACGCGGGGCGCGACGACGGCGGGTACCTACGACGGCGGTGTCCACGACGGCGGCATGTGTCGTCGAGTGCCGGGTTCCGACAACGGCCACTCAGCAACCCAGCGCACCCACGACCAGAACGGTCACGGCCTCACGATGGGCAGGGCTGTCCCGCCACCGCAGCCTGCGCCCGGCCTCGACCACGACACCGAACCCCGCGTGCACCAGCACCCGGGCCTGGCGGGGGTCGAGCTCCGGACGGGCCAGCCGCAACTGCTGCTCCCAGACGGCTATGTGTTCCCGTTGCGCGAGGACCACGGGCCGGCGCAGGCCGGCCGGCAAGCCGGCGAGCTCGGCCTCGGCGACACTGTTGAGCTCGGTGTACTCGAAGCTGTACGCCACGTACGTCGCCGCGAGCGCGACGACGGCCTCCTGCGGGCCGGCCACCTCGCGCAGGCTCCGCTCCACACCCTGTGCCAGCAGTCCCGCCGCCTGGAGGCACGCCGCCGCCAGGATGTCGATCTTGCCGGGGTAGTGGCGGTACAGCGCGGACGGGGTCAGCCCCACCGCCTCCGCGATCTGTCCGTTCGTGACGCCGGTGAAGCCGTCCCGGGCGAAGAGCGGGATGGAGGCGGCAAGGATCTCGGCGCGCCGTGTGCGCGGCACCGGCCGGGCGGGCAGCTCGACGGGGTGTGCGCCCAGCCGGCCCGCCGCGGGATCGCTCGCCGCCACGCACAGCGCGGACGCCAGCAGCAACTCCTCGGCCCGGCGTTGGGCGATGGAGGTGTGATGCATGGTGATGGACGCGACAGCACCGAGGGCCGCTGTGGCCCGGAGGTGACTGTCAGGCAGTGGGTACTCGCGCCGCACCGCCTCGTCGACCCGCTCGACCAGCTGACCGAACTTCGCCCCGAGACGCCTGCGGTCCTCACGGTTGAGGTATCGGGCCTCCCATCGGTACAGGCCGCCGGACGCGCGATGCGCGACGGTGATCCGGGTGACGGCGGTGAGGACATCCCTCAAGGCCGCCCCGGGCGGCACCTCGTCGAGCGCGGCGACCAGTCCGTCCACCATGACGTCGGCGCACTCGGTGAACAGCGCGTACTTGTTCGGGAAATGCCGGTACAGGGCCGCCGCGGTGATACCCACGCCGGCGGCGACCTCCTCCATGGACGCCGCGTGGTAGCCACGCTCGCTGAAGACCCGCCCGGCCGCGTCGACGATGAGCTGCCTACGGTTGCGGGGCCGGGTGGCCGCGGCCGAACGGGCGGACGGGGGGGCGGGGGCCATGCGGATCAGTCAATCACACGCCGTGAGTAGGCCGGGATTCCTCGGCGTGGACCGCACGGGACGTGATTCCCGAATCACTTCGCACGTGAGTTACGGGCTGCGAACGGCTCGTGCCGATCGCCGACGGCATGCGCGTGGCAGGCGACGGACGGATGCCGGGCAGACGGATGTCGACGGACGGATGTCGGCATGCGGCTGTCGAAGGTCCGGCGGGGGCATGCCGACCGGTACGTCGTTCCCGGTGCGTGACCGGGCCCGGTCACGGTCAGGCGAAGGTGAGAACCGGCTTGACCACGCTGCCGTCCCGCATGGCCGCCACGGCCGCGCCGATGTCCTCGAACGGGAACGTGGTGACCAGCCGGTCGACCGGGAAGAGGCCGCGTCCGTACAGGCCGATCAGCTCGGGGATGAAACGGCCGGGGTCGGAGTCCCCCTCGATCACCCCGTGCACGCGGACGCCCTTCGCGAGCAGGGCCATCACGTCGAACGTCACCTCACCGCCGAGGCCGAGGAGGGCGACTGCGCCGCGCGGGCGCAGTGCGCCGACAGCCCGGCGGGCCATTTCCGGACGACCGGTGGTCTCGACGATGTGGTGCGCACCGCCGCCGGTGAGATCACACAGCGCCGCCACCAGTCCGTCCCCGGGGGCGAGGGCCGCCTTGGCACCGAGTTCGGTGGCCAGCGCACGGCGGTGGGCGACCGGGTCGACGGCCACCACCGGATCGCACCCCACGGCCACCGCGGCCATCAGCGCGCTCAGGCCGACCCCGCCCGCGCCCAGGACGACCAGAGAGGAACCCGGCTCGGGGCGCAACCGGTTGAGCACGGTTCCCGCGCCCGTCTGACCGCCGCAGCCAAGCGGCGCGGCGACCGCGGCCGGCAGGTCGTCGGGGACCTTGACCACGCCCCGCTCTTGGACGACGGCGTACGTGGCGAAGCTCGACTGGCCGAAGAAGCCGGCACGGAGCGGGGCGCCGTCGAGAGAGAGCGGAGTGGTGCCGTCCTCGCGTCCGCCGGAGAAGTTCAGGGCCTGCGCGGCGTGACAGTAGGCCGGATGTCCCGCCGCGCACTGCTCGCAGGCGCCGCAACTGGCGAAGGTGAGGCAGACGTGGTCCCCCGGCCCGACACCGGTCACCTCCGCGCCCACTGCCTCGACGCGGCCCGAGCCCTCGTGGCCGAAGACCATCGGGGTGAGCTGCCGGGGCCAGGTGTCCCGCATCCCCAGGTCGGTGTGACAGACGCCGACCGCCGTCATCCTCACCAGCACCTCGCGTGGCCGCGGGTCACCGAGGTCCGCGTCGCGGAGGGTGAACGGAGCGCCCGGGGCCTCGGTGACCGCGGCGCGGACGCGCCTCACGAGCCCTCGCCGGCAAGCGTGGCCCCGGGGGACCGATCGAGGAAGAAGTAGAAGAAGGGGCCCTCGGCGGGGACACCCTTGCCGTTCATGATCCCCATCAGCGTGGTCTCGTCCACCCGCTTGAAGTGGTCGAGGACCGGCCGGCCGTCATAGACCATGGTGGCCGTCGCCTCACCGCGGAACTCGACGGTCCACAGGCTGGCCTCACCCTTGGCGAGCTCACGGTTGGAGTACAGCTCGCCCGCCGCGTTCCGGCAGATCAGCGGCTTGGCGTCATGCACGGAGGCGAACGACTTGCCGTACCAGTCGGCCTTCTCCAGCGTGCCGTCGAGGGGGTGACCCGTGCGGAACTCGCCGCCCTTCCAGTCGCCGAGTATCTCGTCGGGGCGGACCGTGGCCAACGCCGCCCAGACCTCGTCGAGCTGAAGAGTGGGAATCAGTCCGTCCTGCTCCCGCAGTTCCTGGAACCGGGCGCGGGCCTCGAATACGTCCATGAGGTGTCCTCTCGTCGGTGCTGACGCCACGGAGGTGAATCGTCAGGATGTTGCCGAGCCCGTGCCCCGCCGGCTCACCCCGGGGTGCGCGGAGGCTGACCTCGGGTGGCGGAGTGGGGGCGCAGGGGGAAGCGCCCTATGAACGGGAGGGTGGCCGGATCGCCGGTGACCGCGCCGGGGTGACCCACGGTGCCGAGGCTCAGCAGTACGTGGCGTTCGGCGACCTCCTCCGCTGTGAGCGGGCCGTCCGCGCGGAACCAGTTGGCTACCCCCTGGCACATGATGAGCACCGAGCGCACCGCGTCCGCCGGTATCGGTGTGGTGAACACGCCCTGGGCGCGGCCCGCCCGGACCGTGTCCAGCAGCATGTGTTCGAGATAGTCGCGCAGTGCGACGTAGCGGGCCCGGTTCTGCGGCTCCAGACTCCGTATCTCGGTGTCCAGAAAGGCCAGTTGCTGCCGGTGAGCCATGTAGAGCACGATCGACTCGACCATGCCGCAGAGCCGCGCCAGCGGATCGTCCCCCGCCTCCCCGGCCGCCGCCCGACAGCGGTCCAGGACGTCCTTGATGGACGTCTCCAGCAGAGTGGCCAGCAAAGCTTGCTTGTTGTCGTAGTGGTAGTACAGAGCGGGCACGGTGACGCCGACCCGGCCCGCGATGTTCCGGACCGAAGTGCCGTGGTAGCCGAACTCGTTGAAGGCCTCCATGGCATGCAACAGGATCGGGTGCAGGTCGAGCGGTCCGTAGGAGCGCCAGTGCTCAGCTGGTGGCGTGGTGGTGTCCTGGCTGTCCTGGCTCAGCTCGGTGCTCAACGACTCTCCTCGGGACGGGCGGCGATCGGCGACATCGTACGGCGGTCGAGACTCCGAAACGCTCCCTTCGGGCTGTTTAGCGATCGATCAGGAAACTTGGTGTCCAGGATCCGCTCTGATCTCATTTCCCTGGATCGTCTCTATGAAAACTCCCCATGCGCAAGGAGTTGACCGGCCGCAGACCTGCTCCTACCTTCTTAGCGAACGCTCAGTAAGGTCCTGGTCGAGCGGCGGCGAGCCCGATGTGCACCGAGAGAGGAAAACGCATGAGCCATCACTGCCCCGGCCCTCCCGGCCGCGACGTGTCGCGCCCGTCGGCCGGCGCGCTGCTCCCGACGCGGTTGCCGACAGCGGCTCGTCGAGCGGCATCGGCAACCCGGCCGGATTCGGCAACCCGGCCGGTATCGGCTTCCCGCCGTGGACCGGCGGCGTGCTGCCGTACATGAACGACTACGGGGGCTGAGCACCCCGGACCGGTTCGCGTACGCAGGGCTGCCGTCCCTTATCGGGGTCCGGCGACGCGGGCCACCCACCTGTTGCCCAGCCCAGCCCGGTCCAGCCAGCCAGCCAGGCCCAGTCCAGTCCAGTCCAGTCCAGTCCAGCCCCGCCCGGCACGCCCGCCGGGGCCTCCCCACCGCCCCGGTCTCCCCAGACGTTTACTTCCGACACGCAAGGAGGCCCCGATGACATCGGCACCCCGTACCACCGGAGACCTGCCCGACGCCCCGGCCGACCGGACCCTGCCGCAGCTGCTGGCCCACAACGCACGCGAGTACCCCCGACTTCCCGGTCTCTCCTGGCAGTCGGCCGAGCCGGACAGCGACTGGAAGACGTTCAGCTGGGCGGAGATCCACGACCACACCCGGAGCCTCGCCGCCGGCTACCGGGCTCTCGGTGTCGGCCGCGGCGACCGCGTACTGCTGATGATGTCCAATCGGCCCGAACACTGGCTGTCCGACCTGGCGCTGGTCCGCCTCGGCGCGGTCCCGGTCAGCGTCTACGGCACCGCCGCCCCCGAGCAGATCACCCATATCGCCCGCAACTGCCGGGCCCGCATCGCCGTCGTGGAAGCGGCGGCCCAGGTGGCGGTGTGGGAACCGCTGCTGGCCGACGCCGACACCCCGCTGGAACGTCTGGTCGTGGCCGAGGCGGGCGCGGAGGGCGGTCACTTCCCGTACGCCGCCCTGCTCCGCGAACCCGTGCCCGAACAGTTCGCCAAGGAACTGGACGCCGCCCGTCCCGAGGACCCGCTGACCATCGTCTACACCTCCGGAACCAGCGGCGAGCCCAAGGGCGTGGTACTGACCCACCGTCAGGTGATGTCCAACGCCCTGGCCCTGGACGCCGTGGTGGAGCTGCCCCGGCACGTCGAGCACATCTGCTACCTGCCGTTCGCCCACATCGCCGAGCGGATGCTGGGCATCTACCTGCCCTGTCACCGGGCTTCACACGTCTACCTCTGCGCCGACCCTGCGGGCGTCTCCGCCGTCGTGCGCAAGGTGCGCCCCGCGCAGTTCTTCGGGGTGCCGAGGATCTGGGAGAAGCTGTCCGCCGGTGTACGGGCCATCCTCTCGCTGATGCCGGCCGAGCAGCGGGCTGTCATCGACCGGTCGTTCGAGGTCGCCCGCGAGCACGTCGGGTACCGCGAGCGGGGCGAGACCCCGCCCGCCGAGCTGGAGGAGCGCTACGCCCGCGCCCGCGAGGACGTGCTGCTGCCCTTGCTGGCCGCGGGTGGTCTGGACCGGGTGACCTGGTCGGCGAGCGCGTCGGCACCGATGTCGGTCGACGTGGTGAATTTCTGGGCCGGCTTCGGCTTCGTCATCATGGACGCCTGGGGGCTGACCGAGACCACCGGCGTGGCGACCAGCAACAGCCCGCGGACCGGCTTCCGGCTCGGCTCGGTGGGGCGCCCGGTGGAATCCGTGGAGGTCCGTGTCGCCGAGGACGGCGAGATCCTGGTGCGGGGCTCGTCCGTCTTCTCCGGCTACCTCCAGCCGGACGGCTCGGTGCGGTCCGCCCTGGATTCCGACGGCTGGCTGGCCACCGGTGACATCGGCCGGATGGACGAGGACGGATACCTCTGGCTCACCGACCGGAAGAAGGAGATGATCATCACCTCCACCGGCAAGAACATCTCTCCGGCCCTGGTGGAGAACGCGCTCAAGGGACACCCGCTGATCGGCCAGGCGATGGTGCACGGCGACAACCGCTCCTACGTGGTCGCCCTGCTGGTGCTCGACGCCGAGGCCGCACCCGCCTGGGCGGCGGCCAACGGTGTCGAGGCGGAGGGGGGACCGGCCGGGCTGGTGGATCACCCCGCCGTCCGGGCGGAGGTGGATCGGGCGGTCGCCGCCGCCAACTCCCGTCTCAACCGCAGCGAGCAGGTCAAACGGTACGAGCTGCTGGCCGAGGAATGGGGGCCGATGACCGGCGAGTTGACGCCGTCGCTGAAGATGCGGCGCCGGGTCATCCGGGACAAGTACGCCGACTCGCTGTCCGCGCTCTACGAGGACTGAACGGGCGTCCTCTTCCCCGTGGTTGCAGCGGGAGCCGGACCTCGTGACGTGGCGGAGACTCTTCCGGTTCCAGTGGTAGGGCACGATCTTGCGCGCGTGCGTGCATGATGGGGCGTGTGCGGGAGCCAGGCAGCCTAAGCGGCGTGATCCGCCGCCCGAACACCTTGAGCGCCTATGTGTGCTGGGTGGCGCCTCGGTAACCGGCCCGCACCGTCGATGGGAGCGTAGGAGCGCATGCGCAAGGTTCTGCTTCCACTGCTGACGGTTGCCGCCCTGACCGGGTGCACGTCCGGGCAGGTTGCCCCGTGCACGCTCATGCACATGGACTCGGCGGTCTCCGTCATCTGGCGACCCGCCGACTTCGAGGCGACGGGTGGCGCGACGATCCGGGTCTGCGTGGACGGCGCGTGTGAGGAGCGGGCGTCCGGTGACCCGGGCGATCCGATCGGGCGGGTGTCCGTGCGGATCCCGGACGACGTCCGGGCCCGGGAGCTCGCGGTCGCACTGACCGTGACCCCGGTGGACGGGGGCAGGCCGCTCAGGGACGGTGCGCAGGCCCGGCCGGCCGAGGAACGTCCCAACGGCCCCGGCTGCGCACCCGTGGTGCGGACGGCGAGCTTCCGCGCCGACCCGGTGCGGGGGCTGATCTCTCCGGAGGGCCTCGTACTCCAGGGAAGGTAGTCGCGTCGCCGGGACCACGTCACATTGCTCGTGTCATCGAGCCGTAAGGCGCTGAGCACGAAACTGCCGCGACCGAGTATCTGCCGGTTCGCCCCGGAAGCCGGATCCGACGAGGGCCTCTTCACCGTCACCGTGCGTCGGGTGGCCCATGACGCGAAGGCCGCCGAGACCTGTGCGACGAGCGGGATCCCCGGGGCCGCGCTCCCTCGTCGGGTGGCGTACGCGGCAGCTGGTACGGCGCGTCGCCCAACACCTCGCCGATCAGGGCGACTCCGGCGCGCGGAGGGTGAGGGCGGGCTGTCGCGGAGAGTGTCGGTCACGAGCCGGTGGTCCGCCCGGGCGGGGGCAGTGCGCGCCCTGTGCCGGGCGCGCATCGAGGGTGGCCCCTACGCCGTACGCCCTACCAGCCGACCTTCACCGCGTTGTAGGCCTGCCGGCAGTCGGCGTTGGTGGCCTGGGTCTCCAGCTTCTGCATGGAGGTTCCCCAGACCTTCTTGGCGACCTTCTCCAGCTCCCGCGTCGCGCTCGGGACGTTGGGCGCGTACTTCTTGATCGTCGCGAGGGCGGACCGGGCGAACTTGTTGCACACCGGCCCGGCGGCGTTCCGGTAGCGGGTGTCCAGGTCACCGGCCACGGCCTTGCCGTTCGTGGTGGCCCAGTCGTTCCAGGCCGTGCACGCCGCCTCCGTGAAGGCCCCCTGATCGGCATCACTCAGGTTGAGGACCTCGACCAGCACGACGTTCTGGACCTTCTCGGGGACCGTGAAATCCACGACCGGGAACTTGTCCAGCGTCTCGAGCAGAGCGGTCTGACAGGCAGGCGGCAGCTCGGCCGCCTGCGCGGAGGCCGGCACGGTCAGTGCGGAGGCGGACACGATCACCGCGGTGAGGGCGGTGCGCTGGACGGTACGCGAGAGGATCATGGCGGGTGGTACTCCTTGGGGAAGATCGGCGGGGGAGGCCGGCACTCGGTCGGCTCTTGCGGTCGGCTCTTGCGATCGGCTTTTGGGGTCGGCTCCTGGACGGGCGGGAACGACGGCCCGGTTACAGAACGATCAAGGGCTTCCCGGGTCACGGCGACCGGCGTGAAGGGCGGCCGGGGGAGTCACGCTGAGCCGCGCACGCCGGAGCACGCTCGCGGGGCGGCGTATGCAGGGCGCGCTGACCTCGATGTGAGGGAATGCGGGGCCAACCAGGCAGGTTGCACCGGGCTGTGAACGCATTGGGTCTCCACGGCTTCGGCGGTCCGGACGTTCCGCGTGTCCTGGAGTTGCCCGAACCGCAGGCGGGCCCCGGTCAGGTCCGTATGCGCGTGCACGCGGCCGCGGTGAACCCGCCCGATGTCCTGCTGCGGACCGGCGTCACGTAATCCGCGTGCCCGACCGCGAGCCCCCGTTCGTGCCCGGCATGGATGCCGCCGGAGTGCTGAACGTCGCCACCACGCTGAAGCTCGACCGTGGCCAGTCGCACGCGTTGACAGTGCTGCTGCCGGCCAGGTCCTGGGTGCCGTGCCGGCCGTCGCCGTCCTTCGCGGTGTGCAGCGTCTGGCAGCGTTGCTGGTGAAGCGCTGAAGCCTCACACGGGTGACCTCGACCTGGTAGCTGCCGTCACCGGCGACGCCCATGATCTTCGCCCGCGCGCGGTGGACGCCGGCGGCCGTCTCCCACCGGACGGTGGCGCAACGCCTGACCGCGGTGCCGTAGTCGATCCGCCGGTGATCACGGGGAACCGCATCCAGGAATTCAGATCAACTGCTGAGCCAGGCGCGGCGGTTGCGCCGCTGTGACGAAGTCGGAATTCCGCTCCATCGGCGCGATGAGATTTCCTCGCCCAATGATTCCGTCGGGTGACTCGGCCCAGTGAATACCGCGAGCCTCGATGAGTCCTGCGGCGTCCGGCGGTCATACTGTCGAACCCGTTCCAGAGGAGGACTTCTGATGCGCAGCGTGACCTATTCGATGGGCGTCTCACTCGACGGCTACATCGTCGGGCCGAACGGCGACTTCAACTGGACGGATCCCGACGAGGAGATCTTTCGCTTCTGGATCGACCAGATCCGAGGGGTCGGCGTCCATCTGTTGGGACGACGACTGTACGAGACGATGCTGTACTGGGAGACCGCCGACCAGGATCCCACGCTCGACGAATCGGATCGTGAGTGGACCGCGCTCTGGAATCCGCTCCCCAAGGTGGTGTTCTCCAAGACACTCTCGGAGGTGCAGGGCAATGCCCGCCTGGCTTCCGGCAGCCTGGCGGCGGAGATCGAGCGTTTGCGGGCCGAGCCGGGTGAGGGCGACATCGCGATCGGCGGCGCGACTCTCGCCGCCGAGGCGGCCGAGGCGGGTCTGATCGACGAGTACCAGGTCATGGTCCACCCGGTGCTGGTCGGCGGTGGAATTCCGTACTTTCCTCACGGTGGGCGTCGGGTGGATCTCGAACTCGTCGAGACCCGCACCTTCGGCTCGAAAGTCGTCCACCTCCGTCACCGCGTGGTGCGTCAGGGCGGCGCGTATCCGGTCGCGGGAGCTCCGTTGACATGACTGCGAAAGCTACAGGCCCAAGCGCGTGACCAGTTCCGAGAACGTAGGTGTTACGACCCGCCACTCGCACAGAAGGGGGTTTGTCCAGTAGTCACTGCCGACGACGCGGGGATCTGCGGGGTCGGTCCGGTAGTCGAGCGCCAGGGCACCGTCATCGCCGGGGTTGCGAGTGATGGCGATCAGCACAGCCTGTTCGACGTCGAGCCACGGCAGTTCGAGCGGGGTGATGCCGCTGCTTCCGCGGGCCTGGCGAAAACAGGCGGAGTGCGGATCGTCGGCGAACATGTCCATCGATCGGGACGCGAAAGCCATCCGCTCAGGGTTCGACACGAAGACGAGTGGATCCTCGAACCACGGGATGACCTTCGCCAGTACTCCGTCCCCGGGGTGTTGCCAGAGGCCGCGATCGATGAGGGACGTCAGCGGGGCGGGCAGGGGAAGTCCACGGACTGTCGAAGGTGCCATGGCTCGAAGCCTGGCACGGCAGGACATCAGCAACGGACGCCGGCCCGGGGAGCGGGGCCTGTGCACCACCGTGTGCCGGCCCGCGGGATCAGGCGAGGGCGGTGACCAACAGGGCGAAGGCGGCGATGATGACGCCGACGCGTACGTAGTGGAAGCGGTCCCAGCGGTTCATCTGCTCCTTCCAGTCGTCGGGCCGGTTCTCGGGGGTCCATGTCTTGCCCTGGTTGTTGATCGGGACGAGCAGCAGGATCGACATGATCACGCTGAGGATCAGCAGCGCGCCGGCGGTGACGACGAGTCCTGCGCCGTCGTGGTGCCATCCGGCGATGGCCCAGACCGCGACGAGGACGAGCGAGCCGATGTACCAGACCGGCATGACGGCGCCGAGCATCCGGCCGCCGTGGCTCCGGCCGCGTTGGCTGCTGTCGTCGGGGAGTGCGTCGAGGATCGGGTTGATGACGAAGGCGACGGAGAACTCCACCCCCACCATCAGGCCGACGATCACGGTGGTGACGATCTCAAGTGCGTTGAGCATGACTACCCATCCTGGAATCTAGTGACGCTAGATGATGAGGCAACGCTAGTACTGCTGCCGCTTGGTTGTCTAGCGATGCTAGGATCGGATCATGTCGGTACAGGAACGCAAGGAGCGCGAACGGGCGGTCCGCGAGCGCCTCATCGTGGCGACGGCCCGCGAACTCGCCGAGCGGCAGGGCTGGGACGCGGTCACCACCCGCCGGCTCGCCGAGCGCATCGAGTACAGCCAGCCCGTCCTCTACAGCCACTTCCGCGGCAAGCGTGAGATCATCGGCGCCGTCGCCCTCGAAGGCGCCGCCGAGATGGCCGAGGCGGTGCGGGCCGCGGCGGAATCCGTAGCGGACGGCCCACGCGCCCGGGTCGCCGCCCTCGCCCGCGCCTACCTCGACTTCGCCGCACGCAATCCGGCGGTCTACGACGCCATGTTCCAGCTCGACGGCGGTCTGGCGTTCGCGGACGAGGCCACCCCGGAGCCTCTCAAGGACGCCTTCGCCGCCCTGTTGGAGAGCCTCGGCGAAGTTGCCGGGGAGGGCGTCCACCCGGGGCTGTTCACCGAGGTGTTCTGGGCGGCCCTGCACGGGCTGGCGACCCTGACCCGGGCGGGACGGCTGCCGCCGGAGGACACCGAGCGGAGGACGGAACTACTGGTGGACCGGCTCGCCGTGCTCTGACGCACCCGCCCCGGCGCGAACGCAGCCGGGGCCCTCGGGCCCCGCCGCTGCCTGCCTGCGGCGCCGCTTCCGGTTACTCGCGCCCACGCGGCGCAGCCGTGGATCGACCACCCGGTACGCGCCCCGGCCGGTTCGTCCGCCGAGCCGGGAGGAACGGGGCGGTCGGTGACGCCTTCTCTGTGAGGATCACTTCCAGAGCCCCCTGATGGCGCGCGCCAGGTTCCGGAATGCCCGGTGACCTGCCTCGTCCGGCCGAGCTCGCTGCCGACGCGAGGTCTCCAGGTCAGCGGGTCAGCGTCTCGAAGCCGGAATCTCCGCAGTACCGCACGACGCGTCCCTCCGCCTCGGAGTCGCTGCTCTTCATCGCTGCCGCCGTCGCCTCCGCCAAGGTGCGGCCCCCGCCGACGGCCTCAGCCCCCAGCGGTCGCATCGCGAGGAGGGCGTCCTGAGCGACGGCCCCGACCTCGTCGAACCCTGAGGGATCCGGCGTGTCCGTGTCCGCCGCGTTCCGCGCCTTCTGCCACTTGCCCAGCTGCGTGCAGTACTTCTCGCGCTGCGAGTTGAGCCGTTCCTCGTCCCTGTCCTCGGACGAGGAACAGCCCGCCGCAACCACCATCAGAGCGAGGACCGGGACTATCGCCCTCGGTACACGCACACCGTCTCCCCGGTTGAATCCGCGTCGAGTCGCCCCTGTCACCCGCAACTCCCGCAGCAGGATATCCACGTCGGATCCCTGGGTCCGCCGCAGAGTTCGCCGTCCTCGGGGCATGCGTGGGCCAGGCTCGCGCGCCCTCCGACCGACGCTTTCCGGTCATCCGCTCTCTCTGTGGTTCAAGAACCAGTGAGTATCGAAGTAGTCGGCCATCGTGAACGGGTGGTGCGGGTCGATGAGGATGTGACAGCCACGTACGGCCGTTGGGCGGGCAGTGTCCGGCCGGTGGTGCGTATGAGCCGCTCGATCCAGTCGACGTCTTCCCCCGCTGCGGCTGCCAAGGGGCCCGGTACCTTCCCGCGGGCGACCGCCGACACCGGCCGCTCGACCTCATCGGCGTCCCGCACCGTACCCGTTCCGACCCATTCGTTCCCGTACGCCCACGCCCTTGTCGTCACAGCCCGGTCCTCGAAGGGGACGAGAAGAGCCGCGCCCCTGGACTCGTCGACCGTCGGATCGGTGTAGCCGTCGAGGACGAGGGTGCGCGGGGCCCCGTACCTCGCGCCGAGCAGGTCGGTCAGGTGCCGCGGGTCCAGGTCGCCGGACACGTGGACGTAGCCGTCTCCCTGGTCGATTTGGGCCAGCAGATCGTTGACGGTCGCTTGCGTGGCTCCATGGCGGCAAGTGAAGCGCACGGCACTGACGAGCGGCATGCTCGCAGGCGTACCTGACATCGCCGTGCCGGCGGAGGGGAGAGCATGAACTGCGGCGATCGAGCCGCTTCTCCGAGGGGCGCAGGGGTGAGGAGGCGTGGGCGCCTCGCATAGGCTGGCCGCTTCTATCCGGCGCACCGCGACGAGGAATCAGCCCATGCCCAGCGGCACCAGGATCCGTCTGATCGAGCCCGCCGACGCGGCCCCGATCGCCGAGCATCGCGTGCGGGACTTCGAGGCTTTCCGGCGGTGGGAACCGGCCCAGCCGGCCGCCTTCTTCACCCCGGAGGGCCAGGCGGAACGGATCGACGGCCTGCTGGCCGGATATCGGGCCGGCACGGTCTGGCCGGGCGTGGTGGTCGCCGATGACCAGGTGATCGGCCAGGTCACCGTCGGAGGCATCCTGCCGCAGCCGCACCTCCTCCGCGGCTCCGTCGGGTACTGGATCGCCGGTGTCGCCCAGAATCAGGGACACGCAGGGCACGCCGTCGGGCTCGTCCTCCAGGTGATGACGGACGAACTCGGTCTGCACCGCGCCGAGGCGTCCACCAACCTGGAGAATCTGCCGTCGCAGCGGGTGCTGCGCCGCAACGGGTTCACCCCGTACGGTGTCGCGCACTCCTCGATCCTTCTCGACGGGAGCTGGCGGGACGGGCTGCTGTGGGAGCGGATCCTCGGCGACCAGGCTTGAGTTCGGGGCGTGTGTGCTGCATGCCGGGGGGCTCGCCGTCCGACCTGGTGGTGTCTCACTCTGCCTGCGGCGGTGGCGACAGCACCAACGGGCGGCGAGCGGGATTTGGCGGTGCCGGGGCGAGTTACGGACAGGGAGCGACATGCTCTTGGGCCGCGGGGGAGCCGGATGGCACCGTGCCGCGTGAGAGGAGAGGCACGGCATGCAACCACCAGATGAACCGCCCGGCGGCCGGGGTGTGGACGAGCACGAGTTCGACGCCTTCTACGCCGCGAGCGTCGGACGGCTCATCGGCCAGC
Source organism: Streptomyces sp. NPDC058637 (assembly GCF_042717325.1). Classification (NCBI taxonomy): domain Bacteria; kingdom Bacillati; phylum Actinomycetota; class Actinomycetes; order Kitasatosporales; family Streptomycetaceae; genus Streptomyces; species Streptomyces sp. NPDC058637. Next base: position 27,105 of record NZ_JBHXRD010000058.1, read on the forward strand.
TGTACGCGATGACAGGTGACCTCGCCGAGGCACAGGACGTCGTCCAGGAGGCATTCGTCCGGGCCTGGGAACGCCGGGCCGAGCTGGACCTGAACGGCGCCCCCGAGGCGTGGGTGCGCACGGTGGCCTGGCGGTTGGCGGTCAGCCGGTGGCGGCGGGTGCGTACCGCGCTCGCCTTCGCCCGACGCCAGGGCTCGCCGGCCACGGTGCCGGCACCGGAACCGCACCATGTGGTGCTGGTCCAGGCCCTGCGGCAGATCCCCGAGGCCCAACGCCGTGCCGTCGTGCTCCATCACCTGTGTGACCTGACGGTCGAACAGGTGGCCGCGGAGGCCGACTGTCCCGTCGGCACGGTCAAGGCACAACTGAGCCGGGGGCGGGCCGCGCTGGCACGGCTACTGGCTGAAACCGAGCTGGATCCGCGGACCACCCGCCTGTCGGAGGTGCGAAATGGCTGACGAGACCGGGCTGGACGACCACCTGGCCGCCCTCGCCGAGTCAGGTCGGCGGCACGCGGCGCCGCTTGCCCCGGAGCGGATCCGGGCGCGCGGTGAGCAGCGCGTACGCCGCAGGCGGGCCGCTCTCGTGTCCGGCGGTGCCCTGCTGGCCGCGGCCGTGGCCGTGGGCGGTCTGTCGCTGACCGGGGCCCACCGGGGGCCCGAGCCGCCCGCCGTCACCCCGACGCCGGTCGCTTCGCCGTTCGTGCCGCCGAAGCCCGCCGCAGGTGAGGAATACGCAGGTGAGCTCGGCTATGTGTACGGCGCGGTGGCGACGGGGGACACGGTGCGGGTCACGGTCGAGCAGCTGCGCGCCGTGCGGGGAGCCGCGGTCTCCACCGGTGTGGTGCACACGTTGACGCTGCCGCGGGGGACGCTGGTCGAAGTACGACAACTGGGCGGCGGGAACACTGCGGACGCGCAGTTGGGCGGGCTGGTGGGCCGACTGGCCGCCGGGCCGCGGTGGGTGTTCGCGATCGACTACGACAGCGAGGGCCGCGTGCACTCGCTGCGGGAGGCGTACTGGCTCTCGGAGTGAGTGAGACCGAAGAGGAACGCGGTTCACGGAGAATGGTTGGAGCCAGGGTGCAACCCGGCGGGTGGGCCGGCGCGTAGAGGTCACGTAGCCAGAACACACCTGATTCCTGGGGGATCTTGACCATGCGCGTCTCACACCGTCCGGCCGCCGTGCGCTGCCTCACCGCTCTCGCCTTCAGCCTGGTCACCCTGACCGGGTGCAGCGGCGAGGGCGACGGCCAGGCGGCCGACACCGCCCCCGTGACGTCGGCGGCGCCCTCCGCGTCGGCCGACGGGACGGCCGCGAACACAGGATCGGACGGCGGGGCGACGCCGGACGGCACCTCGTCGACCGCTGCGGCCCCGTGGGCCGGCACCAAGCAGTTCGTGCAGATCGACGATGCCCGGAGCGGCGACGGAGGGACGTACCTGTCGGTGCGGCCCGCCCAGAAGAAGGCCCACCCCCAATTCGAGGCATGGGTGATAGTCCCGGGCGAGGGGCCCTACACCGAGGTGGTCATGGCCGAGGACGCCAAGGTGATGCTGTCGGTCCCACTCGGCGACGAGAAGCATCCCGCGTCGTACTCCCAGGCCGATTTCGTCAGCCGGCTCACGGCCCGGCCGTCATCCGACCGCTCGCCCCTCGGGTACGACCTCAGTTTCGACGGGGAGGGGAGGGTGACCCGGCTGCAGTCGCTGTACACGCCCTGAACGCGGGGGACAGGGGCCGCCGTCGCGTGACTACGAGCACCGGCCTCGCGGTTCGGCGCGGCGGGTGCTCGTGGCGCTGATCGCGGTGTGACCGGGCCGCCGAGAGGTGGCCCGGTCACCAGCCGGGAGACGCTGCCGGTGGCCCGGTCCTCGACGCCCGGGTCACCGGCCCCGCAGCCGGCCCGTCCGGTGCGCCGGCAGGTCAGACGGAGGCGTCGTCGCCGGTCCCTGGAGGCGCGGCGCACCGGCGCAGGACCATGAGCGAGTCCTCCAGGGTCGCCACCATGGCGAAGGGGAAGCGGTCGAGCTCCACACAGAGTGCGACGTCGTCGGGATGGACTCCTTGACGCACTCCGTCCCTCAGCTCGGTGGCCGCCCGCGACGCGGCGGCCCGGCGGAGGTACTCGGCGGCATCCGTTCCGGCCCCGGTGGCCCTCCTGGCGATGTACTGGGCGCACGCCAGATCTTCATCGGCCCGCCCGTCCTCGCCGGTGACCACGAACGTGACGCTGTCACCCCCGCGTGTCCGCAGGAGCCGAGCCGTTGCCTCCGCCACGACGAAGCCGGCGCACAGCACCAGCCGCGCATCCTTGACCGCCAGCGCGCCGACCGTTCCTGCCGTGGTCTTCTGCACAACGGTGCGTCCGCCGAGGTCGACGGACCGCAGCAGGCCGGGCGAGTTGACGGCGTCGAACCCGGGCGCGGGCGGACCGTCCTTGAGCGCCACCCAGTCCGGGTGGCGGGCCTTGAGCGCCAGGGCTTCGTCCAGTGACTCGGCGAGGACGATCTTTTCCGCCCCCTGGGCGAACGCCCAGGCAGCCACGGTGAAGGCGCGCATGACGTCGACCACGACCGCCACGGAAGGGGTCTCGACCAGATCAGGGATACCGAGGAAACGAGTGTCCATCCGGGTCATGCTCACGCATCCCCCGTCCGAGACGCCCGGAGAGTGGCACGCATCACGTAGGTGGCCGTCGACGGATGATCCAGGTGAGGCCGCCACGACGGGAAGCATGCCGGTCAGGCAGAGTCCCGGCCCGCGGGGGCGACGGAGGTGCCCGCCTCTATGCTGGCCCGATGGTGTTGATCAGGCAGGTCCAGGTGACTTTCGACTGTGCGGAGCCGGAGCGCGTCGCCCGTTTCTGGTGCGAGGTGTTGGGGTACGTCGTACCGCCGGCACCGGAGGGGTTCGCTACCTGGGACGATTTCGACCGGACACTGCCGCCGGAGCGCCAAGGGGCCTCGTTCGCCTGCCAGGACCCCTCAGGTGCCGGCCCGCGGCTGTACTTCCAGCGTGTTCCCGAGGGCAAGGTCGTCAAGAACCGGGTGCATCTCGACGTTCGGGTCGGCACCGGGCTCGTGGGTGACGAGCGCCTGGCCGCCCTGGAGTCCGAGTGTGCGCGGCTGGTCGCCCTGGGCGCCGTGCGGGGGCAGCTCCTGCTTGCCGACGGCGAGAACGAGTCGTGCCTCCAGATGCAGGACATCGAGGGCAACGAGTTCTGCCTCGACTGAGTGGTCGTCGCCCCATGTGGCACCTTTGCGCACTTCTCCGTCCCAGGCCCTCGTCGCCGACGCGTCTGTGCGGGGGGGGGGCGAGGGGCGCGCGGGGTGTGGGGCCCCCTACCCCCGCGCACCCGCCGGGGGGTTTTTCCGGGCCGGGCGCAGAGCCCGTTGTCCCATTACT
>NZ_JBHXRD010000059.1:0-28350 GCF_042717325.1 Streptomyces sp. NPDC058637
CGCCGGACGGGCCTGTGGGGCCCGTCCGGCGGCCGGAGCCGTCGCGGCTGCGTCAGCCGCTCCCGGTCACGCGTGCGTACGCAGCAGGGTCCGCATGGTCCGCATGGCCACCGACAGGTTCGCCAGGTCGAAGGCCTCCGAGTTCTGGATCTCCTCCAGGGTGGAGCGCGACCGCGTCAGGATCGCCGCGTTCTTCTCCTCCCATGCCTTGAACCGCTGCTCGGGGGTCGACGTCCCATTGCCGACGGCCAGCACGTCCGCCGTCAGCGCGGCGTGCGCCGCGTACAGGTCCTCGCGGATGGAGGCGCGGGCCATGGACTGCCAGCGGTCGGCCCGCGGCAGCTCGATGATCCGGTCCATCAGCTGGGTGATGCCCAGCCGGTTGCCGAGGTCGTAGTAGACCTCCGCGACGGCCAGGGCGTCCTTGCCCGTACGGTCCGCGATCGCGACGATGTCCAGCGCCGGGAAGGCCGAGGAGAATCCGGCCACCCGCACCGCCAGCTCCTCGGGCACGCCCACCGCGGTGAGCTCGTCGAGGATTCCCCCGTACCACTCCAGATCGGCGCCCATGAGCAGCTTGGGCAGCTCGTTCCACACCCGCTCCACACCGTCGCGGAAGAACTCGACGGTCTGCGCGATCTCGACGGGCTGCGGCCGGTTGCCGAGCAGCCAGCGCGAACCGCGCTCGACGAGCCGGCGCGAGTGCAGCCGGATCCGCGTCTGCACATCGGCGGCCACCTGGTTGTCGAGCGCCTCCACGGCGTCCCACACGCCGGAGAGGCCGAAGATCTCACGGGCGGCGAACTGTGCCCGCACGATCTCCTCCAGCGAGGCCCCCGTCTCTTCCCGCAGCCGGTGCAGGAACGTCGAACCGCCCGCGTTCACCGTGTCGTTGACCAGCACCGTCGTGATGATCTCGCGGCGCAGGGCGTGCCCGTCGACCGCCGCGGGGAAGCGCTCGCGGAGCTGCTTCGGGAAGTAGGCGTGCACCAGTTTCTGCAGATGCGCGTCGTCCGGCAGGCTGGTGGAGATCAGCTCGTCGGCCGCCGTGATCTTCGTGTACGCGATCAGCACGGCCAGCTCGGGCTGGCTGAGCCCCTTGCCGTGGTTCAGCAGCTCGCGGATCTGCCGGTCGTTCGGCAGGAACTCCAGCGCCCGGTCCAGGTGCCCGTCACGGCCGAGCCTGCGCATGAACCGCTGGTGGGCGTGGAGCAGCGACGGAGCCTGGGCGCAGGCGTTGGACAGCGCGACGTTCTGCGCGTAGTTGTTGCGCAGCACGAGCTGTCCGACCTCGTCGGTCATCTCCGCGAGCACCTTGTTGCGCTGCTTGACGGTCATGTCGCCGTCCCGGACCAGTCCGTTGAGCAGGATCTTGATGTTCACCTCGTGGTCGGAGGTGTCCACACCGGCGCTGTTGTCGATCGCGTCGGTGTTGATCCGGCCGCCGGACCGGGCGAACTCGATGCGGCCGAGCTGGGTGGCCCCGAGGTTGCCGCCCTCACCGACGACCCTGGCCCGCAGGTCCTCGCCGTTGACCCGGATCGAGTCGTTGGCCTTGTCCCCGACATCGGCGTTCGACTCGGCGGACGACTTGATGTACGTGCCGATGCCGCCGTTCCACACGAGGTCGACCGACGCCTTGAGGATGTTCTGCATCAGCTCGGCGGGCGTCATCTTGGTGACCTTGGACTCGATGCCGAGGGCCTCGCGGATGTGCGAGTTGATCGGGATCGACTTGGCGGTACGCGGGTGGATCCCGCCGCCCGCGGAGAGCAGGTTTTTGTCGTAGTCGGCCCAGGAGCTGCGCGGCAGGTCGAACAGCCGGCGCCGCTCCGCGTACGAGGTGGCGGCGTCCGGGGTCGGGTCGATGATGATGTGGCGGTGGTCGAAGGCCGCGACGAGCCGGATGTGCTCGGAGAGCAGCATGCCGTTCCCGAACACGTCACCGGACATGTCACCGACGCCGACGACGGTGAAGTCCTCGGTCTGCGTGTCGTGGCCCAGCTCGCGGAAGTGCCGCTTGACGGACTCCCAGGCACCGCGGGCGGTGATGCCCATGCCCTTGTGGTCGTAGCCGGCGGAACCACCGGAGGCGAAGGCGTCGCCCAGCCAGAAGCCGTACGCGACGGCGACGTCGTTGGCGATGTCGGAGAACTTCGCGGTGCCCTTGTCGGCGGCGACGACGAGGTAGGTGTCGTCCTCGTCGTGACGCACGACGTCGGCGGGCGGCACGACCTCGCCCATCACCATGTTGTCGGTGATGTCGAGCAGCGCCGAGATGAACGTCCGGTAGGCGGCGATGCCCTCAGCCATCCAGGCGTCACGGTCGACGGCCGGATCCGGGAGCTGCTTGGCGACGAAGCCGCCCTTGGCGCCGACCGGCACGATCACGGTGTTCTTGACCATCTGCGCCTTGACCAGGCCGAGGATCTCCGTACGGAAGTCCTCCCGCCGGTCCGACCAGCGCAGACCGCCACGGGCGACCTTGCCGAAGCGCAGGTGGACACCCTCGACACGCGGCGAGTACACCCAGATCTCGAACGCCGGGCGGGGCGCGGGGAGATCGGGGATGGCCTGCGGGTCGAACTTCATCGACACGTAGCCGTGCGGCTCGCCGTCGTCGGCCAGCTGGAAGAAGTTGGTCCGCAGCGTCGCCTTGATGACGGTGAGGAAGGACCGCAGGATCCTGTCCTCGTCGAGCGAGGCGACCTGGTCCAGGGCCCCGTTCAGCTCCTCCAGCAGGCCGTCGGTCAGCTCCGTGCCGGCCTTCTGCCGGCTCGGCGACATCCGGGCCTCGAAGAGGGAGATCAGCAGCCGGGTGGTGTGGACGTTGTTGCGGAGGGTGTCCTCCATGTAGTCCTGGCTGAACGTCGAACCCGCCTGGCGCAGGTACTTCGCGTAGGCGCGCAGCACCACCGCCTGGCGCCAGTCGAGACCGGCGCCCAGCACGAGGGAGTTGAAGCCGTCGTTCTCCGCCTGGCCGGTCCAGACGGCGGCGAACGCCTCCTGGAACCGCTCACGGGCACCGTCGGCGAGGTGGTCGCCGCTGCCCGTGGCCATCGGCATGCGCAGCCCGAAGTCGTAGATCCAGGCGTGCGTACGGTCGGCGCAGCGCAGCTCGTACGGGCGTTCGTCGACGACCTCGACGCCGAGCCGCTGGAGGGCGGGCAGGACGGCGGAGAGCGAGACCTGCTCACCGGTCCGGTAGATCTTGAAGCGGCGTTCGCCGGGGGCCGCCCCGACGGGCTCGTACAGGCTGAGGGCGAAGTCCTTCTTCTCGCTCTTGAGCGCTTCCAGGTGGACCAGGTCGGCCACGGCGGCGCGCGGCGAGTGGTCGGCCTTGTAGCCCTCCGGGAAGGAGTGCCCGTAGCGGCGCATCAGCTCGGCGGCGCGCTCCTCGCCCAGTTCGGCGTTGAGCGCCTCCTGGAAGCCGTCGGACCAGGACCGGGCGGCCTCGACCAGACGGGCCTCGATACGGTCCGCGTCCGCGTCGGTGAGGTGCGGCAGCTCGGTGCCCTGCGGGACCCGGACGACGAAGTGCAGCCGGGAGAGGATCGACTCCGTGTTCCAGGCCGTGAAGTCGACGCTGATGCCGCCCAGTTCCTCCTTGAGGATGTCGATCAGCCGGAGCCGCACACCGGTGGTGTATCGGTCGCGCGGCAGGTAGACGAGGGCGGAGTAGTAGCGCCCGTACTCGTCCTGGCGCAGGTACAGCCGCAGCCGGCGGCGCTCCTGGAGGTAGAGCACGGAGGTGACGATGGAGCGCAGCTGGTCGACGGGCGTCTGGAAGAGCTCGTCGCGCGGGTACGTCTCCAGGATTTGCAGCAGGTCGCGGCCGTCGTGGCTGTGGGGCGTGAAGCCCGCGCCCTCCAGGACCTCGGCTACCTTGCGGCGCACGACGGGCACCCGGCGTACGGACTCGGTGTACGCCGCGGAGGAGAACAGGCCGAGGAAGCGCCGCTCACCGATGACGTTGCCGTCGGCGTCGAACTTCTTCACCCCGACGTAGTCGAGGTAACTGGGGCGGTGCACCGTCGCCCGGCTGTTCGCCTTCGTCAGGACGAGCAGCTTGTGCTCACGCGCCTTGGCACGGGCGTCGGCGGGCAGCCGGTCGAAGGAGGGGCTCACCGGATGGGCCTCGTCCTCGCTGTGCTGCGGGTCGGAGCGCAGGATGCCTAGACCGGTGCCGGGGACGGCCGTCAGCGCGTCGGTCTCCCGGAGCTCGTACTCGCGGTAGCCGAGGAAGGTGAAGTGGTCGGCGGCGAGCCAGCGCAGCAGCTCACGGGCCTCCTCGACCTCGTCGTCGCCGAGGTCGTCGAGGGGCTCGGCGGGCAGGTCGTCGGCGATCCGCAGGGCGGCGTCACGCATCTTGTCCCAGTCCTCGACGGTCTCCCGTACGTCGGACAGGACGCGGAGCAGATCGGCGGTGATCTGCTTCAGGTCCGCGCGGTCGGTCTCCCGGTCGATCTCGACGTGGATCCACGACTCGACCAGGGCGTCGTGCGGCAGCTCGGCCCGGACCTCCTTGCGGCCGTTGCCGCGCTTCGGCCCGTTGCCCCTGCCCGTGTCGGCGAGGACCTCGATCAGCTTGCCGGTGACGTCGCGTCGGACGATGACCTGCGGGTGGATCACGAGGTGGATGCCACGGCCCTGCCGGGACAGCTCGTTGGTCACCGAGTCGACGAGGAAGGGCATGTCGTCGGTGACGACCTCGACCACGGAGTGGCTGCTCGTCCAGCCGTTCTCCTCGACGGTCGGGGTGTGCACCCGGACGTTCGCGGTGCCCTGCGGGCGGTTCTCGGCGAGCCGGTAGTGGGAGGAAGCCGCGCCGAAGACGTCGACCGGGTCCCGGCCGGTGACGTCCTCCGGAGCGGTGTGCAGGTAGTAGCGCTGGAGGTAGGCGAGCAGCGTGTCCCGGCCGGAACGCGCACCCTGGTCGGCCCCGGTGCCGGCCTCGTCACCGACTTCGGCACCGGCTTCGGCACCGGCTTCGGCGAGGCGCACCCGGGGGGTACCTCCCGGGCCACCGACACCACCGCCCGGACCGTTGTCAGCTACCCGGGCCGCCCGTGCGAGCAGCTCGGCCTTGGCTTCGTCCAGCTTGGTCTGCATGTCCTCTGGCTCCTGTCGCGCGCCGTTGCGTGACGTAGGTGTAAAAGACGACGTACCGCCACGACGCGGGGTTTCCGGTCTCGGTCGACGCTATGCCGCCATGGGAGATACCCGGGACCATACTGGCCATTTTCGGCGGACGGCCCGGGGTACGGAGATCGCGGATCGCCCGGGTGCTGTGGCACTCCGGGCGCAGGCCGGGGGCTTCGCTGCCCCCGAGGCGTATCGCGCTGATCACGGGACCAGGCTATCCCTCTCCCACCCACAACCGTCATGAGCCGCATATGTACAAAAGAAGACCCCGAACTTTGACACTTTGGACATCGCACGGGACCGCTTCAGCGCGTATCGGCCGACCGCTTCGACACGTACCGGCCACCCGCTCCGGCCCGGCGCCTCCGCCCGGCGTCGCCCTGCCGGACCGGCGGACCGGACCTGCGCCTCTGTCCGGCACCGGTCCGCCGCCCGTGTGCCCGCCCGCACGTGTGTCCGCCGGGTCCGGTCAGCCGGTCATGCGCCCAGCCAGGGCGACGGCATCCGCCAGGGTGTCGACCACGGGCACCCCTGCCGCCTCCAGGCTGCGGCGGCTGTGCGAACCACCGGTGTAGAGCACCGCGCGCGCCCCGACATGCGCGGCGGCGACGGCGTCGTCCACGGCGTCCCCGATGACCACCGCGCGTTCCGCGGCTATCCCGTCCACCCCTTCCAGCGCGAGGAAGTGCCGCTCCATGTGCTGGGCCTTGCTGCCGCCGCTCGGGCCGGTGCGCCCGTCCACCCGTACGAAATGACGCTCGATGCCGTAGCCGCGCACCACGGGAACCAGATGCTCGTGTCCGTACATGCTGAGCAGCGACTGGCTGTGGCCCGCCAGCCCCCACTGCGCCAGCAGTTCCTCGACGCCCGGCGTCAGTCCGCAGGCGGCCCGCTGCTCGGTGTAGTGACGGTGGAAGATGCCGTCCATCCGCTCCCACTCGGCGTCGGTGGGCAGCCTGCCGAGGAGCCGCTCGTAGAACTTGGGTATCGGGACGCAGTACATCTCGCGGTACTGCTCCATGCTGATCGGCGCCAGATCGATCTCCCGGAACGCGGCGTTCGTCGCCCCGACGACCGCGTGGATGTCGTCGAGCAGTGTGCCGTTCCAGTCCCAGACCAGATGAGTGCGGTGCTTCCCCGGTGTCGCCATACGTAGAAAATACTCGCCGGGTACGACACCCGACCGGCTCGGCCGACCGGCTCGGCCGACCGGACTCAGCCGATCAGACCGGGGATCTCCTGGACCCCGAACCACAGGAGCTCGTGGTCCTCCGCGCCGTCCACGGTGAACTGCGCGTCGTCGTCCCCGAGATCGGCCGCCCCCAGTGCCGCGGCGGCAGCGTCGACGTCCTTCTCCGCGTCATCGGCGTCGACGTGCACGGCGGCGGCCTTCGACAGCGGCACGGCATCCGCGATCCGCACCTCACCGAGCGACGAGGCGTCCAGGACGTGGTCCGGATCGGCGACGGCGGCCCCGTCCGGCACGTCGAGGGCGACGACGACCCGGCGCCGGGGCTCGTCCGGCTTCCCTGCGATCATCCGCAGCGAGGCGGAGGCGGACCGGTTGAGGGCCGCGTACTCCAGCTCCTCGATGTCGTCGGAGACGTACCACTCGCGCAGCCCGGGCGTCACCGCGTAGGCGGTCAGCGGCCCGGGGCCCAGCTCGCCCGCCCGGTGCGCCTCGGCAAGACCGGAGAGGGTCAGGGGGACGTACACACGCATGGCTGACCGCTTTCGTAGTCGATGACGCCATCAGGATACGTGGGACGTCCCCCATCGGGGCTCACGAGTCACCCCCTTCCGTCCACCGCGCGACGCCCGTCACCCCCGCCGGTCCCCTTGCGGCACACGGCCCACCACCCGGATAGGTGAACTCTCGCGACGCCCGCCCGGGCCCGTCCGCCGCTTGCGGGGTCACCGGCCGTCCCCGTAGAAGGTCCCCAGCAAGAAGTTACCGCCCGGTACTAGCCCGGGCTCCGCACAGCAGCCACGGGGGCTATGAACATGAGCACGGACAGGACGAGGCCGGCCGGACGACGCGACCGCAGCAGGCCGGGCACCGTACCGCCGCAGCGGACGCCGCAGAGGCCCCGACGGCCGCTGCGCCCGCACCAGTGGTTCGCGGAACGCCTGCTCGCGGTCCTCAGCGGCCAGCGCCCGGTGCACTGGATGCTCGGCCACACCATCGGCGAGGCCTACGACCAGCTGGCCGAGCTCGCCCCGAACGCCCCGCTCGGAGCGGGGTGCAGGCGCCCGGTCGTACGCGCCTGCCACGGCACCCAGCCGGCCACCGGGGTGGTCGAGGCCTTCGCCAGCATCGCGACGGGTGAGCAGGTCAGGGCGATGGCCTTCCGCCTGGAACAGGGCCCCGACCTCCGCTGGCGCTGCGCCGCGGTGGACCTGGGCGGCGAACGCCTCCCGGCCGTGAGATAGCCGCCCCACAAGGCCCGGGAGGCGCCTTGTCCGGGCTCGGCAGCTTGCTGCGCGCCGGTGGGTCGCGGCAGCTCAACCGGTGCACAACGGCGGTCTCCCGCGGGCATGCGAGAGGGCGCCCTGCCCGAGGCTCGGCACGCTGCCGCGTGCTGGAGGGGTACGGCAGGTCACCTGGTGCATAGCGCGGCCTCACGCCGGGCCTGCGCCCCTGCGAAGGGGCCCGGCCCGGCGCCCGGCAGCGGCCAGCCCGGCCTGGAGGGGCCGCTGCCGGGCTCCAGAGGGCACAGCGGCGACACGGTAGGCCCCGGGGAGCGCCCGCGGGTCGGTCAGGTTGCAGCGGCGGCCTCTCGTCCCTCCGGGCCTGAAGGGGACGACGCTGATGCGCTCGCTCCGGAGGGGCGCAGCAGGAGGACTGCGCGATATGGCAGGCCCGGGAGGGCACTCGCAGGCCGAGTGCGGCGGCCTCTTACCTCACCGGATCAGGCCCCCTCACGGGGGCGGGCCCGTCCGGCCGGGGGAGGTAGCCTCTCGCTTCCCCGAGCGGAGGGCTGCCGCGCCGCCTCCGCAGATACACGCGCGGCATGGCAGCCCGCCCAGGGCGCAGAAGCGGTCTCTCCTGACGGAGGACGTTGCTGCGCACCGTGGAGGCGGTGCATGGCGTGACACGGAATCTGGCGGGGCGCCCAGCCTGCCGGCGGCGCAGCGCCCTCTCGCCCTCCTGGCGGAAGTTGCGACTGGGCCCCTGACGGCGTGCGCCACACGGCAGCCGGACAAGGCAGTACCCGGCCGCGCACCGGCGGCCCCGCCCAGGGGCGGGTGTCCGGTCCCGCCTGAGGACTCCTGCTGCGCTCCGGAGGAGCACATCAAGCCGCGTCCGGCGGGGGGGGTGAGCCCGGCGACATGCGGAGGGCCGTCAGAGGCGCAGCAGGGCCCTGCCGGTCTCCCGACCAGCCCCGCCGACACATCCAGCACACCGCAGGCGCCTGGAGGGCCTCAGAGGGCTGCGGACAGCCTCCGGGACCACAGACGGAAGAACGCCCCTGCACGATGGCCCTGGAGCGCCCGCAGGCACCCGCCGAACCGCAGTGGACCGCAGTGGACCGCAGTGGACCGCAGTGGACCGCATGAAAACGGCCCGGGCCGGAACACCGCACGGTGTTCCGGCCCGGGCCGTCGGCGTCGCAACTCGCGTCGCGACTCGCGTCACTTCTTGCGGCGACGCCCGCCGCCACCACTCTTCTGCGCCTTGCGGCGCTCCGCACGCGTCATACCGTCGCCCTCGGAGGGCGCGGCGTCACCGTTGGCGAAGTCGCCCTCGACGATGCCGCCCTCCCCGTCCACCGTGGGAGCGGAGAAGTGCAGCCGGTCGGGACGCTGCGGCGCGTCCAGGCCCTTGGCCCGGATCTCCGGACGACCGGTGGCCGCGGCCACGGGAGCGTCCCGCTTCGAGAGCGAGGTCCGCTCCTCGGAGTCCTTGACCGGCACCTCCTCGACCTGCTGCTCGACCTGGACCTCCAGGTTGAACAGGTAGCCGACGGACTCCTCCTTGATGCCCTCCATCATGGCGTTGAACATGTCGAAGCCCTCGCGCTGGTACTCGACCAGCGGGTCCTTCTGCGCCATGGCACGGAGGCCGATGCCCTCCTGGAGGTAGTCCATCTCGTAGAGGTGCTCACGCCACTTGCGGTCCAGGACGGACAGCACCACGCGTCGCTCCAGCTCACGCATGATGTCCGAGCCGAGCGACTTCTCGCGCTCCTCGTACTGCTCGTGGATGTCGTCCTTGATCGACTCGGCGATGAAGTCGGCGGTGACCCCGGCCAGGTCCCCCGCGGCCTCCTCGAGCTCCTCGACCGTGACCTTCACCGGGTAGAGCTGCTTGAACGCCCCCCACAGCCGGTCCAGGTCCCACTCCTCGGCGAAGCCCTCCGCCGTCTCCTGGCGGATGTAGTCGTCGATCGTGTCGTCCGTGAAGTGCCGGATCTGGTCCTGGAGGTCCTCGCCCTCCAGGACGCGGCGGCGCTCGCCGTAGATGACCTCGCGCTGCCGGTTGAGCACCTCGTCGTACTTCAGGACGTTCTTACGCGTCTCGAAGTTCTGCTGCTCCACCTGCGACTGTGCGGACGCGATCGCCCGGGTCACCATCTTGTTCTCGATCGGTACGTCGTCGGGAACGTTCGCCATCGACATGACGCGCTCGACCATCTGCGCCTTGAACAGCCGCATCAGGTCGTCGCCCAGCGACAGGTAGAACCGGGACTCGCCCGGGTCGCCCTGGCGGCCGGAACGACCGCGCAGCTGGTTGTCGATGCGCCGCGACTCGTGCCGCTCCGTGCCCAGGACGTAGAGCCCGCCGAGCTCCTTGACCTCTTCGAACTCCGCCTTGACGGCCTGCTCTGCCTTCTCCAGCGCGGCGGGCAGGGCTGCCGCCCACTCCTCGACGTGCTCCACCGGGTCCAGGCCGCGCTGGCGCAGCTCCGCCTCGGCGAGGTCGTCAGGATTGCCGCCGAGCTTGATGTCCGTGCCTCGTCCGGCCATGTTCGTGGCGACCGTGACCGCGCCCTTGCGGCCGGCCTGGGCGACGATCGTCGCCTCGCGGTCGTGCTGCTTGGCGTTGAGGACCTCGTGCTGGACGCCGCGCTTGGAGAGCTGCTGCGAGAGGTACTCGGACTTCTCGACCGAGGTGGTGCCGACCAGGATCGGCTGCCCCTTCTCGTGCTTCTCCGCGATGTCGTCGACGACCGCGGCGAACTTGGCGACCTCGGTGCGGTAGATCAGGTCGGACTGGTCGGCGCGGACCATCGGCCGGTTCGTCGGGATCGGGACGACACCCAGCTTGTAGATCTGCTGGAACTCCGCGGCCTCGGTCATCGCCGTACCGGTCATGCCGGAGAGCTTGCCGTACAGGCGGAAGAAGTTCTGCAGGGTGATCGTGGCGAGCGTCTGGTTCTCGTCCTTGATGTCCACCCCTTCCTTCGCCTCGATGGCCTGGTGCATGCCCTCGTTGTAACGGCGGCCGGCGAGGATACGGCCGGTGTGCTCGTCGACGATCATGACTTCGCCGTCGATGACGACGTAGTCCTTGTCCTTCTTGAAGAGTTCCTTGGCCTTGATCGCGTTGTTGAGGTAACCGACGAGCGGCGTGTTCACCGACTCGTAGAGGTTGTCGATCCCGAGCCAGTCCTCGACCTTCGAGACACCGGGCTCGTGGATGGCCACGGTCCGCTTCTTCTCGTCGACCTCGTAGTCGCCGGTCTCATCGATGCCCTTCAGCGGGTTGCCCGCCTCACCCCTGGTGAGACGCGTGACCAGCTTGGCGAAGTCGGCGTACCACTTGGTCGCCTGGTCCGCCGGACCGGAGATGATCAGCGGCGTACGGGCCTCGTCGACGAGGATCGAGTCGACCTCGTCGACGATGGCGAAGTTGTGGCCGCGCTGGACGAGTTCTTCCTGCGACCACGCCATGTTGTCGCGGAGGTAGTCGAACCCGAACTCGTTGTTCGTGCCGTACGTGATGTCGCACGCGTACATCTCACGGCGCTGCGCCGGCGTCATGTTGGCGATGATGCAGCCGACCTCGAGACCGAGGAACTTGTGCACCCGGCCCATCATCTCGGAGTCACGCTCGGCCAGGTAGTCGTTGACCGTGATCAGGTGCACGCCCTTGCCGGAGAGCGCGTTGAGGTACGCCGGCAGGGTGCCGACGAGGGTCTTGCCCTCACCGGTCTTCATCTCGGCGACGTAGCCGAGGTGGAGGGCGGCGCCGCCCATCATCTGAACGTCGTAGTGGCGCTGTCCGAGGACACGCTTGGCGGCCTCACGGACGGTCGCGAATGCTTCGGGAAGCAGGTCGTCCAGGCTCTCGCCGTCCGCGTACCGTTCCTTGTACTCGTCGGTGAGCGCCCGCAGCTCGGCGTCGGAGAGGTTGACGAAGTCCTCTTCGATGGAGCTGACCTGGTCCGCGATGCGGTGCAGTTTGCGCAGGATCTTGCCTTCGCCTGCACGCATGAGCTTGTTGAAGACGGACACTGAGGCTGGTCTCCTTGCCGGTCGGGCCTGGCACTGGGTCGTGTTATGGACTCTGGCGCGGGCACGGCAGGTGGGCCCCACCGCAACGGCCATCGTAAGCGAGGACCCCGCCGCGCCGGGAGGGCTGCTGCCGCGTTGCCCTCGCCGCACCCTCCCAGGACAACGGCCGGAGGGTACGGAAGGTGCCGGGAAGCCCCAAAAGTGCTCGCATCCCGCGCACCGGATCACCAGAATCCCTGCATGGAGCCGATCACCCTCACCACCGCACGCCTGCTCCTGCGCCCCTTCGGGCGGCAGGACGCCGAGGAGGCGTATCTCGCCTGCCAGGATCCGGACATTCAGCGCTGGACTGTCATTCCCTCCCCGTACACCCGCGCCGACGCGGAGCTCTGGACGGAGAAACTGTCCCCAGCCGGCTGGCGGGAGGACACGATGTACAACTTCGCGGTGGTCCTCCGGAAGGGCGGGACGCTCGTCGGGGCGCTCGGCGTGAACCCGCGCAGCCTGCCCGGGACGTACGAGGTGGGCTTCTGGACGGCGAAGGAGTACCGCGGCCGCGGTTTCACGACGGAGGCGGTGCGCGAAGCGGCCCGCTGGGCGTTCACGGCCCTCAACGCGGACCGCCTGGAGTGGCGGGCCGAGATCGGCAACGCGCCGTCCCGTGCGGTCGCCCTGCGTGCGGGCTTCCGTATGGAGGGCGAGCAGCGGTCCTCGCTGCTCAACAAGGGGGTACGGCGCGACACCTGGACCGGGGCACTGATTCCGGCCGATCTTGGCCTGCCCGGTACGCACCCGTATCTTCCCGCCCCCGATGTCAGTGGCACCCTCTAGGGTTCGCTGCATGACGTCTGTGCCGCCGCCCGTCCTGGAAATCTCCGCCGACCAAGCACGCCGGATCGCCCTGCGCGCGCAGGGTTTCCTGGGCGCTCCGGACCGGCGGGGCGGGGTGCCCGGGGTGCTGCGTCACCTGGGGGCCGTGCAGCTCGACACCATCTCGGTCCTGGCCAGGTCGCACGAGCTCGTTCCGTACGCGCGCCTGGGTGCCGTGGGCCGCCGCACGGTCGACGAGGCGTACTGGTCGGGTGGCCGCTCGTTCGAGTACTGGTCGCATGCGGCGTGCATCCTGCCGGTCGAGGAGTGGCCTCACTTCGCGTTCCGCCGTCGCGCCTACCGTGCCCGTCCGCAGTGGAACCACGATCTGCCCGACGGGGCGTACGACACCGTGATCAAGCAGTTGCGCGCGGAGGGCCCGCTGACGGCGACGGAACTGGGCGGCGCCAAGAACGGCGGCGAGTGGTGGGACTGGTCGGCGTCCAAGGTCGCCGTCGAGCGGGCCCTGATGTACGGCGAGGTGGTGTGCACCGAGCGGCGCAGCTGGAAGCGCGTCTACGACCTGGCCGAGCGTGCGATCCCGGACGCCGTGCTCCACGACGACCTGGACGACAGGGAGTGCCAACGGCGGCTGGTGGCCTTGGCGGGCAGGTCGCTGGGGGTCGGGACCCGGGCGGACATCGCCGACTACCACCGGCTCAAGGGTGAGCAGTTCGACGCCGTGGTGGCGGACTCCGGGCTGGTCCCGGTGTCGGTGGAGGGCTGGGCCAAGCCGGCCTGGGCGGACCCGGAGGCACTGGTTTCGGAGCCGCGCGGACGGCACCGCACGACACTGCTGTCACCGTTCGACTCCCTGATCTGGGAGCGGGCGCGCACGGAGCGGCTCTTCGGCTTCGTCCACCGCCTGGAGGCGTACGTGCCCCGGCCCAAGCGGATCCACGGCTACTTCGCCATGCCCCTGCTGGCGGGCGGCCGGCTGCAGGGACGGGTGGACCCGGCCAGGGAAGGCACCACGCTGGTGGCCCGCCAGGTATCCCTGGAGGGACGGAAGTCCGTGAAGCCGATGGCCGAGGCGCTGGTGGAAGCGGCGTCCTGGGTCGGCTGTACCCAGGTCCGGCTGGAGCGCGTCGACGCCCCGGAGCTCCGCGAGCCGCTCCTCGCGGAGATCGCCCTCGTCCTCGCATAGGCGCCGCGCCGCGGAACGGTCACTGCGGAGCGCCAGGGGCCGCCCCGCCCGTACCGTCCCGCCCCGGCGTCATCTGATCTCGAGGATCTTCTCCCGCATCGCGTAGACCACCGCTTCCATCCGGGAGTGCAGCTGCAGCTTCTCCAGAATATTGCGGACGTGGTTCTTCACCGTGTTCTCGGAAATGAACAATTCCTTGGCGATATCACGGTTGTTCATGCCGGTGGCGACGAGCTTGAGGACTTCGAGCTCCCGCTCGGTGAGCCTCGGCGCGGGAACGAGCCGGCGTTCGTCGGTGCGCTGGATCATCGACTTGAACTCGGTGAGCAGTTTCGACGCCATCGACGGGCTGATCTGGGACTGGCCGTCCGCCACCGCGCGAATGGCCGTGGCAACCTCGTCGGTGGAGATCTCCTTGAGGAGGTAACCGGTGGCGCCCGCCTTGATCGCCTCGTAGAGGTCGGCCTCCTCGTCGCTGATCGTCAGCATGATGATCTTCGCGCTGGGTGCCACCTCCTTGATGGAGGTGCAGGCCTCGATGCCGCCGCGCTTGGGCATCCGTACGTCCATCAGCACGATGTCGGGCAGCAGGTCCGCGGCCTTGTCGACCGCCTCCGCCCCGTCCCCCGCCTCACCGACGACCTGGATGTCCTCCTCCTGGGCGAGGACGATCTCCAGACCTCTACGGAAGAGCGCGTGGTCGTCGACCACAAGGACCCGGATGGGCTCCTTGCGGGAACTGTCGTCGTCCGCACCGGAGTCCGTACCCGCCGCGTCGTCGGCAGTGTTCGTCCTGCGCACGGGCCCGAAGGTGTCCGCCATCGTTCCTCCCCCTGAAGGCCACGGCCTGAGGTCACAGACCGTCCGCCAACGGCCGTTCACAGAACACCGATTGGCTTGGCCCGTCATGATTTCATGCCCGGGCGCCGAAGCGGTGATCCTGTGGCCGCGCGCGGGTGCCCCTGGGGCGCGCAAGCGCTTCCAGGGGCACCCGATTCGGACTGGTGGCTGGATGTCAGCCGCCGAGCGCACCGCCCGCGCCGCCCGCCTCGTCGGAGGCCAGCGGGTCGGTCCTCAGGTGGATGACACCGTAGTCATAGGCGTGCCGCCGGTAGACGACACTGGGCTCCTTGGTCTCGGAGTCGACGAACAGGTAGAAGTCGTGCCCGACCAGCTCCATCTCGTAGAGCGCCTGGTCGAGCGTCATCGGTGCCGCGACATGTGTCTTCTCGCGCACCACGAGCGGCCCCTCGCCCTGCACTTCGAGCGAACCGATCCTGGTGGTGGGCACAGCCGACGGCGTCTCCTCGGGGACGAGCTCGCCGTCCGCGTTGAACGAAGCGGCGCCCGGCACCACCTCGACCACCTCGGCAGCGGACAGACGGCCGTTGCCACGACGGCTGTAACGCTTGTCGTGTTCCTTGCGCAGTCGCGCGTCCAGCTTGTCCGTGGCCAGGTCCAGCGCTGCGTACGGGTCGCCTGCCGCCGCTTCCGCCCGGATGACCGGCCCACGCGAGCGGAGCGTGATCTCCACCCGTGCGGCACGGTCGGCCTGACGGGGATTCGGCTCCTTGGACACCTCGACGTCAAGGCTGATCACCTTGCCGTCGAACTTCTGGATCTTGTCCAGCTTCAGCTTCTCGGCCACGTGCTTTCGGAACCGCTCGGGCACCTCGGTCTTGCGGCCCTTGACGACGATGTCCACGCAGAACTCCGTTCCCGGATCGCTCCGCTCAGCGGCGGAGCATCTCCCTCTTGCACCAGGCTCCGATGATCACCGGAGCCGCGGACTCGGTGACTTCCACCTCCTCCTCCCCCACCGGCAGGGACTCCACCCCACCGACTTCCATGCTTCTGGCCCATCGGTGAGTCACCTGCCCGAAACCTGGTGGTGCATTCGTCGAGGTCCGGCATTCACCGTTCCTCACAACCGAACATAGCCTGCCCACCACCGTGTCGGCACCCGCTACTCGCGCGTACCTCCGATCAGGGCCCTTTACCCACTCACTACCTGCAACGATGGAAGTTTTCTGTCAGTTCCGGTTTATTTCGAAAGCAGTCGGAGATGCTGCGACTACCGCGGCCCGGAGGCCCGCTGCGGCACCGGTTCCGGCGTGCCCCGCCGCGCCCACGGCCCTGGCCGCCTCGGCCAGCGAAGCCCCGGTCGTCAGCAGGTCGTCCACGAGCACCACCCCGCCCCCGTCGAGCAACCGCGGGCAACCGGCCGCCACCGTCAGCGCACCCGCCAGGTTCGCCTGTCGCTCCCGGGCTCCCAGCCCGGCCTGGTCGGCCACCGCGCGACGTTGCCGCAGCACCGGGAGCACCCTGGCCGGCGTGCCCCCGCGCCGCAGCTCCGCGGCGGCGGCGAGCGCGATCCTGCGGGCGGGATCATGGCCCCGCGCGGCCGTGGCACGCCGCGCCGACGGCACGGGCACCAGCAGCAGTGGCGCCGCACCGCCCTCTTGCCCCGCCCCGGCCCGTACAGCGCTTGCCAGCGCCCCTCCGAGGGCACCGGCGAGCCCGAGTGCCCCTCGCTCCTTGTGGGCCAGCAGCATCGCGCGTACCGCGTTCTCGTACGGGGCCGCCGCGTGCACCACCGGCAGTCCGGCGGGCTCGGGGGCGGGCCGCACGCGCCGCGGCACTTCGGCCAGCGCGGCACCGCATTCCTCGCACAGCTCCGTACGCGGACTGCCGCAGCCACCACAGGCCACCGGCAGCACCAGTCCGCTGATCTCCCGCCACCATCCCCGCACAGCCCCACTGTGCCCGGGGCGCGGACACCGGGCCACCCCTGTGGACAACCTCCGCGAACAGCCCCGGACCGGACCGCCGGGGCATGTCCCGGGGGCTGTCCCGCCGGGCGCTGCCCACGGGCCCGGGCTCAGCCCGGGTAGACCAGCGACGAGCCTTCCTCGAGGACCGTCTGCCAGTTGTCACCCGGCGACAGCTTCACTATCCCGTCGCTCTCGGTGTCCGCCATCAGCGGAAGCCGCTCGTCGTCCGCCGCGGCGACCGCCGTCACCTGGTTGACACCGGGCAGAACGCCCGAGGACGAGGTGAACCCGTCCGCCTGGACGTAACGCACCTGCTGCACACCGCCCTCCTCCTTGCCGACCACGACGAGACGGCTGCGACCGGACCAGGAGACAGCGGTCACGTCGGCCAGCTGGGGTGCGGCCTGGCGCAGGTCCTCCACGGAGACCTTCTCGGTCGCTCCGGAGCCGTGGCGCTCGACCCTGCCGATCTTCAGCGTCGTGTGCCCGTCCTTCGACACCCGCAGGGCGATCCGCACTCCGTCGGCCGACATCCTCAGCGTCTCGATCCGGCCGCCGTCCAGGTCCGGCACGGCGACCTCCTGCGGTTCGCCTTCACCGTCCAACAGGCGCAGCAGCCGG
The DNA here is from genome assembly GCF_042717325.1 of Streptomyces sp. NPDC058637. NCBI lineage: Bacteria > Bacillati > Actinomycetota > Actinomycetes > Kitasatosporales > Streptomycetaceae > Streptomyces > Streptomyces sp. NPDC058637. The sequence continues at coordinate 17,020 of NZ_JBHXRD010000059.1, forward strand.
GGGGCGGAAGGATTCCGGTCGGCGACCCAGAGATCACCCCGGCCGTCCCAGCTGGGGGCCGAGAGCCGGTCCTCGGCCTTTGGGGCGCCACTGCTCACGACGGGGGCGCCCAGTTCACCGTCCGAAGCCAGGGAGGACACGTAGAGGTGCTGCTGGTTCGCCGAGACCGCCGCGGCCCGGAGCTCGTCCCGCGCGACACCGACGGCGCTCATGGCCACCGCCCCGGTACCGAGCGGGCCGATCACCGGCTCCGGGTCGCCGCTGCCCTTGCCGACGCCGGGGAGCCGCTGCACATGGCCCTTGTCGTCGACGAAGTACTGGCTGTCCGGGGCGTCCGAGCCGCTGTCCGCGGCGAACTCCTCGGCTTCGTCCGCCCTGAGCGAGCACAACGGACCCTGCCCGCCCTGCAGCTCGACCTGACCCACCCCGACCGAGGTCAGGTCCCGCAGGGTGAAGAGCACCTGTGCAGCCATCATCCGGCAGACACCCGGCGTGACCTTGTCGGCCTTCTTGTTGAGCGGGATCTTCAGGACGTTCTGGTCGTCCGGAGGCAACGACGTCACACCCCTCTTGAGTGCCGTGCCGGCGGGGAAGCCGGATTCGACGACCGGCCTCAGCCAGTTCGAAGGCCCCTCCAGAAGCGTCCTGACCGTCTGCGTCGGCGTGTCCATCCGGGTGACGGGATCCGTGCGGTTGCGCACGTAGACCGGGTCCGTGACCAGCGCGGGCTCGCCGTCCGGCAGCCCGGCGGCGAAGTAGTACTTGTTCACGGACCGGTAGAGGCGCTTGAAGTCGGACTGCCCGAGCACCAGGCCGTCCGGCACGATGTCGATGCGCCACTCCTGCTTGCCGTCCGCCCCCTTGATCCTCACCAGATGCAGTGGCTGGGAGTAATTCGTCGGCGCGAGCGGACGGTAGGAACTCTCGGCGTCGACGGTCGCGACCTGGTCGCCCGTCAGCGTGTACGTGGTCTCCGTCGTCCCTCGCTCCTTGTCGTGGAACGTGGGGCCGTTGCGGTTGGGCGCCTTCGCGAGCACCGTGGTGCCCTCGCTCGGCTTCCAGGTGCGGGCCGCTTCCACGGTCAGGTACTTCCGGGTCGTCGCGAAGTCGGGGTCGTCGCTCGTCATCGACTCCAGGAAACCGTCGACGACCTCGAGGGGCGCGGCGCCCTCCCTCGGCGGCACGGCGTACACCTGCACCTGGGAATCGCCCGGCTGCGAGGCATCGACCGCCTTGACGTCCCCGGTGACCGGCATCGCCCCGCACCCCGCGAGAACCACGACGGCGCAGCCGAGCAGCGCGGTCACCCGCACCGCCCGTCCTCGGCCCCGACGGTCAGTGTCCACGTGTCGTGTCCCCCTGCTCGGAATCCTGCGTCTCCGGTCCGGTGTCCCCACCGGACCGCTCCTCGGCCGGACGCGACACCACCCGTGCGCCGTTGCCCGGCAGGGCCGCCGGATGGACGGACACCGGAGCCGTGCGCGATGCCGCCGGTCCGCCCGCCTGTACGGGCAGCTGCGGCCGTGCCGTGGACCCTGTCCGGCTCGGCACGGACATCAGCCGGTGGTCCGCGGGTGCCGGAACCGCCTCGGCCCGCTCACGGTTCTCCCGGTTGCGCCGCGAGTCCTCCGGCTCCAGAGGTATCGGCGAGCCACGCAACGGCTCGTCCGCCGTACGCGGAAGGGTCAGCCGGAACTGCGAGCCGCCGCCGGGCTCGCCCCAGGCCTGCAGCCAGCCTCCGTGCAGCCGGGCGTCCTCGACGGCGATCGACAGCCCGAGCCCGGTGCCGCCGGTGGTGCGGGCGCGTGCCGGGTCGGCCCGCCAGAAGCGGTTGAAGACCCGGGTCGCCTCGCCGGGCTTCAGCCCTACGCCGTAGTCCCGGACGGCCACCGCCACCGCACCCTGGGCGACGCCCATGCGCACGATGACGTCACGGCCCTCGCCGTGTTCGACGGCGTTGACGACCAGATTGCGCAGGACCCGTTCGACACGGCGCGCATCTGCTTCCGCGATCACCGGCTGCTCGTCACCGACGACCCGGATCCGGCTGCCCTTGTGCTTGGCCAGCGGCTCGGCGCCGCCGATCACCCGCCGCACGACCGTGCGCAGATCTATCGGCTCCGCCTCCAGTGCCGCGGCGCCCGCGTCGAACCTGCTGATCTCCAGCAGGTCGGACAGGAGCGACTCGAAGCGGTCGAGCTGGTCGCCCAGAAGCTCGGCGGACCGCGCGGTCACGGGGTCGAAGTCGACGCGCGCCTCGTGGATGACGTCGGCGGCCATCCGCACGGTCGTCAGCGGGGTACGCAGCTCATGGCTCACGTCCGAGACGAAGCGGCGCTGCATCCGGGAGAGCTCCTCCAGCTGCTGGATCTTCAGCTGCAGGTTCTGGGCCATCTTGTTGAAGGCCTCACCGAGACGGGCGATGTCGTCCTCGCCGGTGACCTTCATCCGCTCCTGGAGGCGGCCCGCGGAAAGCCGCTCGGCGATCCCCGCCGCCATGCGTACCGGGGTGACGACCTGGCGTACCACGAACCAGGCGATGGCCCCGAGCAGCACGACGACGAACAGACCGGCCGTGGCCAGCGTCGTCGTGACCAGGGTCAGCGACTTCTCCTCCTGGGTGAGCGGGAAGAGGTAGTAGAGCTCGTACGGATTGTGGTCGACGTCGTAGAGCCGCTTGCCCACGACGAGCCCGGGCTCCGATTCCTTTCCGTACGAGTACCGGATCAGGGAGTACGTCTGGAAGGCCCCCGGCCCCTCGTCCACGGCGTCCCGCAGGCTCTGCGGGATGCTGGACGCCTCGACCCGGCCGGAACCACGCGGTGCCCGGCTGGTGGCGCCCTGCTCGACGGAGTCGGCGCTGAGCGCCACCACGTTGAAGGCGTTCGTGCCGCCACTGGCGAGCTGATCGACGAGCTCGGTGCGCCAGGACGTGTTGGCCGTCGTGCCGTCGGCACCCTCCTCACCCTGGTCACCCGGGGTGAGCGGCGCGTTCGCGTTCACCTGGGCGGCCGCGAAGCCGCCGGCCGCCTGAGTCTGCGCGGCCTTTCCCTTCGCCTCGAGCAGGCCGTTGCGGACCTGCCCGATCACGACGAAGCCCAGCAGCAGCACCACGGCGATCGACATGAGCAGCGTGCCCGCGACGACGCGCAACTGCAGATTGCGCCGCCACAACCGCACTGCGGGCAGCAGCGGACGCCTGAACCAGCGCATCAGCAGTCGCGGGACGGGACCGCCGGGCGTCCGGTCATGGAACAACCGGCCGCCCTTCGGGACCCGGCCGAACCGGGAGGACGTCCGCGCCGGACCGGCAGCCCGCTCCGTACGGACTCCCGGCCCCCCGGGTTTCGGAGCAGCGCTGCCCAGGGTCATGTCAGCTCGGTCCGGCCTTGTAGCCGACACCGCGGACGGTGACGACGATCTCCGGCCGCTCCGGGTCCTTCTCGACCTTGGAGCGAAGCCGCTGGACATGGACGTTCACCAGACGGGTGTCGGCGGCGTGGCGATAACCCCACACCTGCTCGAGCAGCACCTCACGGGTGAAGACCTGCCACGGCTTGCGGGCGAGAGCGACCAGCAGGTCGAACTCCAGCGGGGTCAGGGCGATGGACTGCCCCTCCCGTTTCACCGAGTGACCGGCCACGTCGATGACCAGGTCCCCGATCGCCAGCTGCTCCGGCGCCGGCTCCTCGGACCTCCGCAGACGTGCCCTGATCCGGGCAACCAACTCCTTCGGTTTGAACGGCTTGACGATGTAGTCGTCGGCCCCGGATTCCAGGCCCACCACCACATCGACCGTGTCGCTCTTGGCAGTGAGCATGACGATCGGCACACCCGACTCGGCCCTGATGAGCCTGCAGACCTCGATGCCGTCCCGTCCGGGCAGCATGAGATCCAGCAGCACCAGGTCCGGCTTGGCCTCACGAAATGCAGCCAGTGCCTTGTCGCCGTCCGCTACGAACGACGGCTCGAAACCTTCTCCACGCAGCACAATGCCGAGCATCTCGGCCAGTGCGGTGTCGTCGTCGACGACAAGGACGCGTCCCTTCATAAACGACATCATCCCATTAGCTAATCGTTACCTGCGATGACCTGGCACACAGCTCTGCCAGTCCGACCCCCGTGACCGGGGAAATGACGCCCTCCTCCGTGACGATCGCCGTGACCAGTTCGGGCGGCGTGATGTCGAATGCGGGGTTGTACGCCTGGGCTCCCGAGGGAGCCGCGGCCGGCCGAGGCCCGTGACTTCCGGCCGAAATGATCTGTGACGATGTGATCTCCGTCACTTCTCGTGCGGAGCGCTGCTCGACAACGATGTATGTGCCGTCCGCAGTCTCCAGGTCGATCGTCGTGGTCGGTGCCACGACGACGAACGGAACATGGTGGTACTTCGCGAGCACCGCCAACGGATAACTCCCCACCTTGTTGGCCACCGAGCCGTCCGCGGCTATGCGGTCCGCCCCGATGAGTACGGCATCCACCTCCCCTGCGGCAAACAGCGAACCCGCCGCGTTGTCCGTGAGCAAGCTGTACGGCATCCCGTGCCGTGCCGCTTCGTACGCCGTCAGCCGGGCACCCTGGAGCAGTGGACGGGTCTCGTCCACCCACAGCCGTCCCAGCCTGCCCTCCCGGTGCGCCCCCAGAGCGACCGCGAACGCGGTGCCCTCACCACCGGATACGAGCGCCCCCGTGTTGCAGTGGGTCAGCAGCCGGTGCGCACTCCCCGGCAGCAGCTCGGCAAGGAGCTCCAGACCGTACTGCGCCATGCGCCTACTGGCCTCCGCGTCCTCCCGGTGCAGGGTCCGGGCCTCGGCCAGCGCTGCCCTGGAGGCCGCCTCGGGGCCGGCCCCCTTCCCGACGACCGCCCCGTAGGACCGCGCCACACGCCGAGCCCCGTAGCCGAGATTCACCGCGGTGGGCCGCGCCTGCTCCAGCAGCTCCGCCGCCCGCGCCACGTCGTCGCCGCGGGCAGCCGCGAGAGCCACCCCGTACCCCCCGGCGATACCCAGCAGAGGCGCACCACGGACCGCCAGCGACCGGATCGCCCGGACCAGGGCGGGCACGTCGGCGCACACCAGCTCGACCTCTTCCGAAGGCAGCCGCGTCTGGTCGAGGAGCACCACCGCGGGACCTTCCGGTGTCTCGTCCCAGCGGAGTACGGAGAGTGCCGGAGGCTCGAAGCCCACCGGTGATTGCGCGTCCTGATCAGCCATCTGCCCAGTCTGCCCGCTGAGCCGCCCGCGCATGAAGGCGAGAAGGAGATACGACGCCCGGCCCGCACCGGAGCGTCGCGTGGCACGATGGCTGGCAACCTGCCGCCCCGATGAGCGGACAGGACCGTGAAGGAGCGACAATGAACGACTCTCCGGGCTGGGCTTCGCCCGGATCTGCCCCCTCCGACGGCCAGGAGACCGGCATCCCCAGGCCCTCCCCGCCCGTCGACGGAAACGGCCCCGCCGGACAGTGGTCCCCCGCACAGCCGCCTCCGGGGCAGTGGTCCCCACCGAGCGCTCCCGGGAACGGCCCCGGCGCGCCCCAGCCCGCCCCGGGCTGGGGCGGCATGCCGCAAGGCCCCGGATGGGGCCGGCCGCCCATGGCGGCGAAGCCCGGAGTCATCCCGCTCCGCCCGCTGGGCGTCGGCGAGATCCTCGACGGAGCCGTGTCCACGATGCGCGCCCACTGGCGTCCGGTGCTCGGCATCAGCCTCACCGTCTCCGTGGTCACCGAGATCCTGGTCATCCTCCTGCAGCGCTACCTCCTTCCGGACGCGGCATCCGTCGATCCGAACGCCGTCGGCACCGAGGCCCTCCGCCAGGCCGCCGACTCGGCGCAGTCGGAGCTGATCGCCACCGCCCCGGCCACGCTCCTCGCAATGATCGCGACGCTCTTCACCACCTCGGTCCTCACCGTGGTGATCAGCCGCTCCGTGCTGGGCCGCAGCGTGACGCTCTCCGAAGCGTGGGCCGAGGCCCGCCCCCGGCTCCTCCCGCTCCTCGGGCTGACACTCCTGCTGAGCCTGATGAGCGTGGCGATCATGGCTGTGGGTCTGCTGCCAGGCCTGCTCCTGGGCGGAGGCGCCGGGCTGGCGCTGCTCTTCCTCGGCTTCATCGGCGCCTGCGTCGTCGTCCTGTGGCTGATGATCCGCTTCACGCTCGCCGCACCGGCGCTGATGCTGGAACGCCAGTCCGTACTCACCTCGCTCCGCCGGTCCGCGAAACTGGTCAAGGGCAACTGGTGGCGGACGTTCGGCATTCTGGCGCTCACCTACCTGCTGGTCCTCGTCGTCACCTTGATCATCGCCATCCCGTTCGGCATCATCGCCATCACGGCCGACAGCGACGGCCTCAGCGAGTTCCTCAACAGCAGCTCGACCGACTTCGGCTGGCCTTTCCTGATCATCATGGGCATCGGCGAAGTGATCGTCTCGACGCTCACCTACCCCTTCACGGCGGGAGTGATGGCCTTGCTCTACGTCGACCAGCGCATCCGTCGCGAGGCGCTCGACCTCGACCTCGCCAGGGCCGCCGGCGTGCCCGGCTACGACACCCCCAGGGGCTGATGCGGTGACGGGGGCGGGGGGCACCACAGCAGCACGACGGCTCATCCGGGCGGGCGACGACATACCCGTGGACGTCCCACGCGTCCCCGCCCGTGAAGCGGCAGAGAACGAACTGTCCGATCCGAAGTACCACGAACAAGATCCGAACCTTCTCCAGCGCGGCCTCGACCGCTTCTGGGAATGGGTCGGCGACCTCTTCGACAGCGCCGCCGGGTCCGCCCCGGGCGGCCCGCTCGGACTGCTCGTACTCGCGCTGGTCGTCCTCGGCCTGGGTGCCGCGCTCTGGTGGCGGCTCGGCACCCCGCAGCGCACCGTGCGTGCGGCGGAGACCCTCTTCGGGAGCACCGTACGCAGCGCAGACGCGCATCGTGCCGCAGCCGAGACCCACGCCGACGCCCACCGGTGGACCGAAGCCGTCCAGGAGCGCATGCGCGCCGTCGTACGCTCCCTCGAGGACCGCGCCGTGCTCGACCCACGCCCGGGACGCACAGCGGACGAGGCAGCCGCCGAAGCCGGCCGGCTCCTGCCCGCGCACGCCACCCGTCTACGCACCGCCGCCCGGTCGTTCGACGACGTCACATACGGTGGCCGCACCGCCGACGAGGCCACGTATCTGAGCCTGTGCACACTCGACCTGGACCTCGAAGCCGCCAAACCCCTGCTGATGATGACAGGCAAGATCCGAGGGGCCGCGGGATGACCGGGACCACGCCCGCTCTCACCGGCACTTCGACCTCGCGCACCCCGCGACAGGTCTGGCAGCGGGCCCAAGGCCTGCTGCTCGCCGTCCTCGTCCTCGTCGTCGCCGGTATCACCATGGCCGCCGTCAACTCCGGAGGGCAGCACAGCCGCCTCGACCCCCGCTCCGCCGACCCTTACGGCAGCCGGGCCGTCGCAGAGCTCCTCAAGGACCGCGGCGTCTCCGTGGATGTCGTGACCACGCTCGACGCGGCCGTCGGCGCGACAGGACCCGACACCACCCTTCTCGTCGCGGGACCCAACGTCCTCACCGCCTACCAGCGGCTGCACCTCCGCTCGGCCACCGACATCTCCGCCGGCCGTACCGTCCTGCTCGCCCCCGATGCGCCGGCCGTGGATCTGCTGGCCCCGGGCGCGAACGCGGAACCGTCGGTACGCGTGGCCGCACGCCCCGCGCGCTGCGAGCTTCCCGCCGCGCGCACCGCGGGGACGGCCGACACCGGTGGCATCCGCTACTCCACGGACGTACGCGGAGCGATCGCCTGCTACCCCCATGACGGGCTCCCCTCCCTCTTGGTCCTCCCTGGACACGCAACAGGCGACACCGTCCTGCTCGGCTCCCCCGACGTCCTGTACAACGACCGTCTCGACCAGCAGGGCAACGCCTCCCTCGCCCTGCAACTCCTCGGCTCCCGCCCGCATCTCGTCTGGTACCTCCCCTCGCTCACCGATCCCTCCGCGACCGAAGGCAACCCGGCCGGGGAGGGCGGCGACGACGGCGGCGGGGAAGAGACCGAGGGAGAGAGCGGGTTCATCGACCTCATTCCCTCCGGCTGGCTCTGGGGAGCCCTCCAACTCACACTCGCCGCTGTCCTCGCCGCCATCTGGCGCGCACCCCGACTGGGACCGCTGGTCACCGAACGCCTCCCCGTGGCCATCCGCGCCTCCGAATCCACCGAAGGCAGAGCCCGCCTCTACCGCAAGGCCAACGCCCGCGACCGCGCCGCCACCACGCTGCGCTCCGCCACACGCGTCCGCATCGCACCCCTTCTCGGGGTGTCCCCCCGCGATGCGCACTTCCCCGAGGTCCTCCTCCCCGCTGTCTCCGCGCGCCTCACCGCCCCCGACGGCGAGCTCCCCACCCTGCTCTTCGGCCCGGCTCCGGCCGATGACGCCGCACTCGTTCTTCTGACCGCCCGACTCGACGCCCTCGAAAGAGAGGTACGTACTTCATGAGCGCCCCGACCCCGGAGCCCGCCGTACTTGCTACGACCGCAGGGACCCCGACGGCCCCTGTGCTTGCCGACAGCTCCCGCGCATCCCTGGAAGCTCTGCGTTCCGAGATCGCCAAGGCAGTCGTCGGTCAGGACCCTGCTGTCACCGGACTCGTCGTCGCGTTGCTCTGCCGAGGCCACGTCCTGCTGGAAGGCGTCCCCGGAGTCGCCAAGACCCTCCTGGTCCGCGCCCTTGCAGCCTCACTCGAACTGGACACCAAGCGGGTTCAGTTCACCCCCGACCTGATGCCGAGCGACGTCACCGGCTCACTCGTCTACGACGCCCGAACCGCTGAGTTCTCCTTCCAGCCCGGCCCTGTGTTCACGAACCTCCTGATCGCGGACGAGATCAACCGCACCCCTCCCAAGACTCAGTCGTCCCTGCTGGAAGCCATGGAGGAACGCCAGGTCACCGTTGACGGAACCCCTCGCGCGCTCCCGGATCCCTTCCTGGTCGCAGCCACCCAGAACCCCGTGGAATACGAGGGCACCTACCCCCTGCCCGAAGCCCAGTTGGACCGGTTCCTCCTCAAACTGACGGTCCCTCTGCCGACGCGCGAGGACGAGATCAACGTCCTCACACGTCACGCGGACGGGTTCAACCCGCGTGACCTCAAGGCCGCAGGGATACGCCCCGTCGCCGGTCCTGCGGACCTGGAAGCCGCACGCGCGGCCGTCGCCAAGACCTCGGTATCCCCCGAGATCGCCGCCTATGTCGTCGATATCTGCCGTGCCACGCGCGAATCCCCCTCGCTCACTCTCGGCGCCTCCCCCCGAGGAGCCACCGCACTGCTCTCCACCGCACGTGCGTGGGCCTGGCTGACCGGCCGCGACTACGTCACGCCGGACGATGTGAAGGCCCTCGCGCTCCCCACACTCCGTCACCGCATCCAGCTGCGTCCGGAAGCCGAGATGGAAGGAGTCACCGCCGACTCCGTCATCACCGCTGTCCTCGCCCACGTACCCGTCCCCCGATGAGGCGGTGACCAGACCATGGCCCTCACCGGACGAACGGCACTGCTGGCCGCTTTGGGGTCACTCCCTGTAGGCATCCTGGCTCCGAGCTGGACAGGCATGCTCGCGGTCAACGTCCCCCTCTCACTGGCAATTCTGTGCGACTACGCCCTGGCAGCGCCAGTGCGTACGCTCCAGTTCACCCGATCCGGTGATACATCCGTTCGACTCGGTGACTCCGCCGAAGTGCAACTCACCGTGACCAATCCTTCGCGCCGTCGCCTCCGTGCGCACCTGCGTGATGCCTGGCCTCCCAGCAGTTGGACGACGGAGGACGAACGGGCCGCGTCCCGGCATGCGTTCACCGTGCCTGCCGGCGAACGCCGCCGTCTCACCACATTTCTCCGTCCGGCCCGGCGGGGCGACCGCCGGGCCGAGCGCATCACCGTACGTTCCTTCGGACCGCTGGGTCTCGCGGCCCGTCAGGGGAACCACCACGTGCCTTGGACGGTCCGGGTGCTGCCTCCCTTCACGAGCCGCAAGCATCTGCCTTCGCGGCTGGCCAGGCTCCGCGAACTCGACGGCCGCACCAGCGTGCTCACCCGTGGCGAGGGCACCGAGTTCGACAGTCTGCGGGCCTATGTGCCGGGCGACGACACCCGCTCCATCGACTGGCGCGCCACCGCTCGTCAGTCCGCCGTCGCCGTCCGTACCTGGCGCCCTGAGCGGGACCGCCACATCCTCGTCGTCCTGGACACGGGCCGTACGTCGGCCGGGCGAGTCGGCGACGTGCCACGTCTCGACGCGGCCATGGACGCGACCCTGCTCCTCACCGCTCTCGCCACACGTGCGGGCGACCGTGTGAACCTCCTCGCCTACGACCGGATGGTCCGGGCGCAGGTACAGGGCAGGGCCGCCGCAGGTGACGTCCTGTCGACGATCGTCGGAGCCCTGGCCCCCCTGGAACCCGAGCTCGTGGAGACCGACGCACGCGGTCTCAGCACGGCAGTGCTGGCGAGCGCTCCCCGCCGTTCCTTGATCGTCCTGTTCACGGGGCTGGACGCCGCTCCCATCGAGGAGGGCCTGCTCCCGGTGCTTCCGCAACTCACCCAGCGCCATACGGTGCTCGTGGCCGCGGTGGCGGACCCTCATGTCGAGGCGATGACGCGGACGCGCGGCACCGTGGACGCTGTGTACGAGGCCGCGGCGGGCACGCAGACCAAGGATCAGCGGCGCCGTACCGCGGATCAGCTCCGCCGCCACGATGTCGTGGTCGTCGACGAGGCTCCTCACGATCTCGCTCCGGCCGTGGCTGACGCCTATCTTGCGTTGAAGGCGGCCGGCCGGCTGTAGCCAGGTCGGCCCCCGGTCCGGCTTCGTCCCTGGCCGCTCGTCCCGGGCTGATCCCCATGAGCGACGCCTGAGCAGCCTGGATCTGCCCAGCCAGCGCTATGGTCCGTTCGACGTCGACGGCACGTTGAGCACACCCCGACAGCCCCGACACCCGGCGTCGGCTCCGACGAACGTGGGTGGAGCGGTATGGGCTGATGAGGACTCAGCGGTGGCATTGCGGGCCGGCCGCTGGAGCCCCTCCACCTGCGGCCCTGGTCAGGACCCGCGCGATAGCGCCTGGCTTGGCTGCGCGAGATGCCGGACGAGGGCGCCCGGGTTTCCCGGTGTCCTCGCGGATGCGGCCGATGTCGGAGAGTCAGCCGGCTCCCCCTGGATGAATGGGCTGGCTGTGGCAGTCCTCGGCTCGGTGGTCGGAACGGGTCGTGAACGCAGAAAAGCCCCGTGCCACAAGGGCACGGGGCTTTCCCGGAATAATTGTTCGGCGGCGTCCTA
>NZ_JBHXRD010000060.1:0-26800 GCF_042717325.1 Streptomyces sp. NPDC058637
TATTCGCGTCGCGCGCTGCTCCTTTTTTTAACACCCCCCCGGCCCCCCCCCCCCGGCGGCCCCCCCCCCCCCCCCCCCGCGGCGCGGCCCGGGACCCTCCGGCGTACGCGGGCCGGTTCGGGCGGGGAACCCTGCGGACCGGCCCACACCCGGGCCCCACACCCTGGCCCCACACGCGGGCCCCGCGGGAACGGCGGCCAGGGACGGGCCGACCCGTCCCGGCGTCGCGCCCCCGGAGCCGAAGGGGCGCGGGCCCGGAGCCGAAGGGGCGCGGGCCCGGAGAGGGAACGTCGGCCCAACAGTGTTCGGCGGGCGCGTGTCGGGCGGGGAAATCCTCGAATTCACCGCCGGTTTCCGCAGACGGATCTCCGGCCCGCGACGTTAACCTCGACCCGTCCACCCGACGATTCCGCGAGGTTCCCGTGACGCCCCTCAGCAAGCTCTACCTCCAGCTCGACGACGTCGAACTCCCGGACGCGATCCCCTACTCCCAGGTGAGTACGTGGGAACTGCGCTTCCTCTACCTGCTGGGACGCCATCGGCTGACCGGGGAGGGCAAGGCGATCGAGCTGGGGTCGGGCGGCGGCGGATCGACGTACGCGTTCGCGCTCGGCCTGTCGCAGAACCCGGACTTCGACAAGGAGCTCAACAAGCTGCACGCCTACGACTTCTTCCGGGTAGGGAAGGGCACCTTCGCCTCGGAGAAGTTCTTCTCCGCCGGCGTCGCTCCCGAGGACAGCAACTCCTTCCTCGACGATTTCAAGGACAAGCTGAAGCCGTTCATCGACTTCATCGAACTGCACCCCGGTGACCTCTGGAACACGTCCGACCCCGATGACCACAGCCCCATCGAGTTCCTGCACGTCGACATCGCGAAGACTGCGCGGGTCTTCCGCTGTGTGGCCGAGCGCTTCCTGCCCCGCCTGGAGCCGGGATCGGTGCTGCTGCACCAGGACTTCGCCAGCCCCCGGCTGCCGTGGCTGCACTACAGCACCGGTCTGCTGCTGCCGTACATCGAGATCGCCGGGCCGCCCATCCGCTCCACGCTCGCCTTCGAGGTGGTCAAGCCCATCCCGCAGCACGTGCTGCGGGCCATAGCCGAGGACTCCTTCACCACGGACAAGAAGCTGAAGCTGATGTCGGCGGTCCAGGACGTCGTCGACCGGGACCACACCGACGGGATCCCGTTCAAGGCCGTGATCGAGCTCGCCAAGGCCTATGTCGCCCACTACGACGGCGACCACCGCCGCGCCTGGAAGATCGCCGAGCCGCTGACCTCGGACGAATACCTGGACCGGACCCGCAAGGACCACTTCGCCCAGCTGCGGAAGGCGCTCGACGGGGCCGCGCCCGGCAGCCGCCCCTCCGGCCTCTCCAAGCTGGTCAGGAAGGTGACGGGGCGGGCCTAAGGGGCTGTCGCGGCACGGTCGGAGTCGCTGCGGAGTACGCAGAATTCGTTGCCCTCGGGGTCCGCGAGGACGGCCCAGCCGGCGCCGCCGGGTTCTCGGCGATCGGCGACGAGGACCGCACCCAGGCCCAGCAGCCGCTCGACCTCCTCCTCACGCGAGGTCTCCGGGCGCAGGCACAGATGGACGCGGTTCTTGACCGTCTTCGGCTCCGGGACCTGGTTGAAGTACAGCACCGGGCCCCCGGGAAGCGTCACCTGCGTCTCGTGATCGCCCGGTTCGGCCTCCGGGTCCGGCGGGCACCCGGTCACCTCGCTCCAGAACCGGGCCAGTTCATAGGCATCCGCACAATCGACCGCCACGTTCTGCACTACCGAGACCATGCACAGGAGCCTGCACGATCATGGCCCCGGTGCGCCACCCGATTGTGCCCCCGGGTGCCCGGAACGTCGGCTGTCGGTGCCCGCGCCCCGGGGCGCTCCGCTGCGAACCGCGCACCCGGGCACGTGGCACGTGCTCTATCCGATCTCGACCACGCGGGCCCACGGCGGCGGTGAGTCCGGGACGTAGTCGGGATCGTCGTCGTCCATCGAGCCGCCCCCGCGCCGGGGGAACAGGCCGACCACCGTGCGGCAGGCCGGCTGGGCGCTCGGCCAGGGCGTCTGCCCGTCGGTGAGGACCACGACGACGTCCGGCCGGGGCTGCGTCCGGAGCACCTTGGCGAATCCCGTACGCAGATCCGTTCCCCCACCGCCGACCAGCGGGATCCCCTCCGCCCGGCACAGCGGGTGCACGACCCCGGCCGATGCGTCGCAGGACAGGACACCGACCAGGTCGCGACGGCCGCCCACGGCGCGGGAGATCGCGGCGACCTCGAGGAGGGCGCTGCCCAGTTCGGTGTCGCTGACCGATCCGGAGGTGTCGATGACCACGGAGACCCGGGGAGGCCTGCGCCGGAGGCTGGGCAGGACGACGCCGGGCAGCGACGCCGAACGTCTGGACGGGCGGCCGTACGTGTAGTCCTGGCCCGCGCCCGCACCGGAAGCCGCCGAGCGGACCGCCGCGCCCAGCAGGTCGCGCCACGGCTGCGGAGGGTGGAAGGCCTCGTCCGCCCAGCGCTGCCACCCTTCCGGGGCGCTCCCCGGGCGGCCGGTGATGCCCTGCGCCACCCGGAACCGCACCGCGTCACGCTCCTGCGCGCTGAGCCCGTACGCGCCGTCCGGTCCCAGGTCCCACCCCCGTTCCAGCCCGTCGGCGCCGCTCCCGCAGTCCAGCCAGACGAGGCCCTGCGTGTGCGGGCCGAGCCGGAACCGGCTCAGGTACTCCTCCATGAGCAGCCCGCCGGGCAGCCCCAGGGACTCCGGGTCGACGGCGTCCTCGGGGCCGACCAGTCCGTCTCCGAACACGTCGTCGTTGATCTCGCAGTCGGCGGCGATGTTCATCCGCAGCCGCTCCCCCGCGCCGGTCAGCCCGCGCTCCCGCGCGACCCGGTCGCTTCGCCCGTGATGGTCGCGCAGCAGGTGGGACACCTCGTGCACCCACACCCCGGCCAGTTCCTCCTCCGAGGTCCCCGCCACGAACGTGGGCGAGACGTAGCATCGCCAGTGCCGGTCGACGGCCATCGTCGGCACCCGTCGCGAATCCACCACGTGCAGGGCGAACAGTGCCGTCGCCAGGTAGGGGCGGACCCGGGCGGCGTGCAGCCGGGCGGCGTAGAGCTTGTCGAGGTCCAGTGCCCCCGGGTCGGCCGTGGTCATCGGCCCGCCCCGGCGCCGGCCTTGGTCCGGGACACCGCCCGGTCGGCGGCCCGGTCCGCCCGCCGGGACAGGGAGACCGCTCCGGCGAGCCGTTCGATCGATTCCGGAACGTCCCAGTCCTCCTGGCGCAGGGAGGCGAGTGTGGTCGCGGGGACGACGACCAGGTCCGGGGCTCCGGTGTCCAGCGCCCGGACGAGCAGGGCCCATGCCGCGTCCCAGCGGGATCTGTCCGGGCGGTTGCGGACCGCCGCGACCACCCCGTCGAGGACGGCCTGGCGCAGGTCCCCGCGTTCGGGAAGGACCGCACCGGCCGGGTCGGCGAGCAGCGTCTCGGGGTCCGGGAGGTCCAAGCGGTCGAGGCTCGCCAGCAGTTCCAGCCCGGGCCCGTCCCCCACCGTGCCCCTGACCAGGAGGGACAGCACCTCCCTGGAGGAGCCGGCGGCGGTCGCGAAGGCGATCAGGCACAGGGTCATGTCCCAGCTCCGGGGCGACGGCCAGGGGCCGCCGCGGCGTGTCTCGCTGCTGGGCATCTGGTGCACGAGCTTGGGCCGGGCGGCGAGGAGCCCGCACACGGCGCGGCGGGCGAAGTCCACGGCCTCGGGAAGCTTCCCGGGGTCGAGCCGCGGCAGGGTGGCCCGGGGCCACGTACCGCCGAGGCCACGCACCACGACCTCGTGGTCGTGGATCCACTTCAGGTGGACGAACCGGTTGGCCAGCGGCGGGCTGAGCTCCCATCCGTCGGCGGCCGAGGAGCGCGGGTTGGCGGCGGCCACGATGCGGACCCCGGGCGGGAGTTGCAGGGTGCCGATCCGCCGTTCGAGGACGAGGCGGAGCAGGGCGGCCTGGACGGCGGGCGGCGCGGTGGACAGTTCGTCCAGGAACAGCAGCCCCCGGCCGGCCCGGACGAGGCGTACCGCCCAGTCCGGCGGGGCCATCGGGACGCCGTTCCCGGCGGGGTCGTCGCCGATGACGGGCAGGCCGGAGAAGTCGGACGGCTCGTGGACGCTGGCGATGACCGTGGTCAGCGGCAGGTCCAGGGACACGGCGAGCTGGGTGAGGGCCGCGGTCTTGCCGATGCCGGGCTCGCCCCACAGGAGTACGGGCAGGTCGGCGGCCACGGCCAGGGTCAGCGCCTCCAGCTGGATGTCGGGGCGCGGTTCGGTGGTGGTGTCGCGCAGCAGGGCCATCAGGCTGTCGGCCACGTCGAGTTGGGTGGCGCGGGGCCGGTCGGCGGGGGTCGTGGTCAGGGCGGGCGGGGTGCATGTGGACATGGGTGATCACCTTGTGGGTTCGTGTCGGGGCAAGGGGGTGCCGAGGGCGCGGCGGCGGGCGGACGGAGGCGCCGGTCAGCGGGGGTTCGGTCGGTGCGGGCGCGCGTGGGGGTCGCGGATGAGGGTGTGGTCGGGGCGGTAGCGGACGGGTCCGGGTCCGATCAGGTCCGCCCTGAACAGCCCGTAGGTGATGCGCCGTTGTGCGGCCGCTTCGAGCTCGTCCCGCAGGGCGCCGCTGCGCAGCACCGCGCCGGGCCCGAGCAGGCCCTCGACGACGGCCAGCGCACCGGCGGTGTCGCCGTGGTCCAGGCGTTCGCGGACACCGGCGAGGCAGTCCGGATGCCGGTGCGCCTCGTCGATGGCCCGCAGGCAGGGCAGCGGGCTTCCGGTCAGCGCGACGAGGAGTTCCTCCCGGCGGATCTCGCCGGGGTCGTGGTCCAGCGGTACCAGGACCCCGTCGACCAGGCCGATCCGGTGCCGGGAGCCCCGGCACTCGACGAGGCGCGGCCGGCCCGCCTCGTAGGGGGGCGGGGGGCCCTCTGCCGGTGTGTGGTCGGGGGCCAGGGCCGCGACGACCAGCGGGTGGAGACGGCCGGGCTCGATCGCGCCGGTGCGCAGGAGTTCCAGGTCGGGCAGGATCCAGGTCGCCGCGTCCGGCAGGATCGG
The DNA here is from genome assembly GCF_042717325.1 of Streptomyces sp. NPDC058637. Taxonomy (NCBI): domain Bacteria; kingdom Bacillati; phylum Actinomycetota; class Actinomycetes; order Kitasatosporales; family Streptomycetaceae; genus Streptomyces; species Streptomyces sp. NPDC058637. The sequence goes on from NZ_JBHXRD010000060.1 coordinate 5,101, forward strand.
CGGCGCGGGGGCGCCGTCCCGGGTGCCCGGTTCCGCGACGCGCAGGGAGTGCGGGCCGTCCCCGTGCGCGGCGAGGTCCAGGTGGAGCCGGTGCCTGGACCCGAACCGTACGGCCACACGGCCGTCCGTCCGCCCCTCGGCGCGGAGCAGCGTCTCCGCCTCGGCACCCCACCGGTCCAGGGCGCAACCGCGCCCCGGCGGCACCCGTTCCCGTACCTCCGGGTCCACGCCGGGAGGGTCGGCGGGCCGGGTGTCGGCCCCGGAGCGGGTCCGCAGCTCGCCGGTCCTGCGCGCGTCCCACAGGTGGCGGTGCAGGTCGAGGCGGAAGCGCCGGTTGGGACGGGGGTGCGGATGGCGGCGGGCGCCTGCCCCGGCGCGGGAGCCGTCCCACAGGGCGAGGCTGATCCGCTGACCGGCGTCGGCCCAGGCGGGCGGTGTCCGGACCACGAGTTGCAGCGGCGGGGCGCCGTCATGCCCCACGGTGTCGTATCCGGCCAGGGGGATGGTCAGGCCGGGACGCAGCAGACCGTGCGGAGCGATCCTCGGCATGTGCCAGCGGAGCAGGTCGGGTGCGAGATGGCGCAGATCGGCCCGGATACGGGCCGCGTAGGCATGTCCGTGGGTACGCGCCACGGACCGTAGGTCGAGATCGACGTCGACGCCTGCGGCGGCGCACGCCCCTGCCCAGTCCCCGGCGGCACGGCGGGCGGTCGCAGTCTCGATCATGGAGGGCGGCACGGCGAACTCGCGCACGCGCAGCCAGAAGGACGGGTGGGAATCCCGATTCGCGATCTGAGTGAGCATCAGCACTCACCTTGCGCGGACGGGTCCCCCAATCTGTGAACGGAGTGAGTCGTCATCGCGGGCAGCGTAGCGCGCGCTTTCCCGAACTGCCAGTCTTTTCGGCTCCGTACGCGAGGGCGACGGGAAGCCGCGGGGGCTCCCGCGCCAAAACGTGCGCACCGGGCAGTTAACGGGATTGACCGCATCGCCGGTGCTCGCGTCCCCCAGAATGGTGGTGACGGAGGAGGACCCTCATGCCACACTCCGACCGGCCCGGTCCGGACGGCGAAGCAGCGCGTGGGCGCTACACGCGAGACCTTCGCGGGGACCGGCAGGCCGTACGGCAGCTGCTGGGTGCGGATGTCGGTGGTGCCCACCTCGGTCTGGCCCTGACCATCGGCGCGCTGCTCGTGGCCGCCGGTTTCTCCGGCCCCCGCTGGGTCCCGATCGTCTCCGGAGTCTGCACGGCGTGGTTCGCCCTCGCCCTGGCGGTCGTCCACTTCCGGGGTGCGCGGGGGCGCGACGCGGTCCGGCGGGCGTACGTCGCGACGTTCGGCTGGGGCGAGTACGTCACGCCCTGAGGCATCAGCTCCCGGACAGGTTCTTCTCGACGAGGATCCTTCCGGCCGAGTCGTACACGGTCAGGCTGTCCGGAAGCACGGACACGCCGTCCTTGTACGGCGAGACCTCGGCGGTCCACGCGCCCCACCCCGGTTTCCCGGCGAGTGTGACCAAGGTGCCCTCGTGCGCCCCTCCGGCGTCGCGCACCACCAGACGGGCCGCGCCCGGCACCTCGAACTCCCCGATCCAGTGCTGCCGTTCCGACGTACCCGTACCCGTGACAAGGCCGACGTACGGCCTGTCCACATCGGTCAACGGATAGCAGCCCTTCACCCTCATCACCTGGTCACAGATCCGGCGGTCCCCGGTCAGCCAGACACTCGCGTCCCGCGTCACCGCGACCCGCTCCCCGGGAGCGACGATCCGCACACGGGTCTGCGTGTCGGCTATGGGGGCAGGGGCGGAACGGGCCACCGTGGCTGCCGTACCGGCCGAGGGTGCCGTGGTCGTGGGTTCTTCGACGGCCTGGGCGACGGCCCCGGACAGGCCGAGCAGCACGGCAGCCGTGCACGCGGCGTAGGTCAGCGATCTGTCGGTCCACTTCATGGGGTGACTCCTCTTCGGCGTCGCCGCGTCTGCGGCAGGAGCGGTTCTCCACCCCCCTCAACGCCACGCCTGCCGCCCACGGGTGACACCTGGGACAGAAGACCTGGGCGCCCGGGTCACCGGTCCTAGGCCTTCGGCCTGTTACGCCGCCGGAGTGACCGGCCTACCGTCCTGACCATGGACACGACGGGCATTCTCGACGAGGCACTCCAGCGACTGCACGGTTCGGGACCGGAGCGCCTGGGGCGGCTGACCAATCACGCGCCGATGGCCGTCGAGGCCCTGACCTCTCACGGCCAGGCGGCTGCCGTGCACCGTTGGCTCGATCTGTACGCATCCAGGCTGGAGGAGTTCCCGCCCGGGGTGGAGCCCGTCACGGACTCCGACTGGCGGGCGGCGCTGGGCGATCCGCGCCGTGCCGCCGACTGGATCGACTACTTCGGCCGGGAGGTCGCCGACCGCCCGTGGCGCGACGTGCTCACCGTGTGGTGGCCCCGTCTGCTGCCCGGCATGTACGGCGGTTCGACGCACCCGGTGATCCGGGTGGGGCACGCGGTACGCACCCTGCTGGCCGACGGGACCGGCGGGGCGACCCACAAGGCCACCGGGCCGCGCCTGGCCGAGCTCGCCCACGGCCTCGGCTACTGGGCCGCCCGCTTCCACCCCGTCGACGGACTCGCTCCGCTGCCCGGCGCCGACAGCGCGGCAGCCGCCCTCGACGCGGTCGCGCCGGTCGCCGGACACGGCGGCGGCTTTCCCGACCGGCTCGGCCGTGTCACCGGCCTGCCGGTGTGGGCGGCGGCGATCACGGACCCGGACGAGGCGTACGGCCGCCTCACCGAACTGGTGCGGGCCGCCACCCACCGGTACGCCACGCACGGCCACGGCGAGGCGACCATGCTGGTCCACGCGGCCACCGCGCCGAACGCGGTACTGCGCACCCTGCCCGCGCTCCCGCGTGTCCTGTGGGTACCCGGCCTGCGGGCCGCCTGGACGGCGTCGGCGGCGGTGACCGCGATGTACGCGCCCGACGCCCCGGTCGCGTACGACCCGCCGGGCACCCTCACCCCGGAAGAGGTCTTCGGGCGGGCCCTGGCACACGGCGACGAACACGTCATCAAGCTGACCGACACCGCCCTCGACGTCGGTGACGCACAGGCGTTGGCCGCGGCGCTGCGTTCCGTCGAGCTGAGCGAACCACTGGTCGCGTGAGGGGCCGTGCGCGAGGAGACCGCCTGCCCACGGGTCAGAAGAAGACCCCGCACCGCAACAGCACGTTGGCGTACGGTCGGGCCTCCCCCGTCCGCACCACCAGCCGCGCCCCGGCCGACAGTGCCTTGAGCTCCGCGTGCGGGACATGGGTGAGCACCGGGAGGCGGGCGGTCAGGAGGCGGGCGGCGTCCGGGTTGGCGTCCCGTACCTCCTCGGCCGCTGTGGCTGACTCCACGACCAGCTCGTCGAGCAGGCCGTCGAGCACCTCGGCGAAGGCCGGGACGCCGGCCCGGAAGGCCAGGTCGACGACTCGGGGACCGGGCGGGACGGGCATGCCGACATCGCAGACCAGGACGCCGTCGCCGTGGCCCAACTCGGCCAGCGCACCGGCGAGATGGCGGTTGAGGATGCCTGACTTCTTCACGCTGCGACGACCTCTTCGGCGGTGGGGAAGGACGCCTGCGCGCCCTGTCGGGTGACGGCCGCGGCGCCCACCCGGACGGCGAACGCGGCGGCCTCGGCCAGTTCCTCGCCGAGGCCGAGGCGCCAGGCCAGGGCGGCGGTGAACGCGTCACCGGCGCCCGTGGTGTCCACCGCGCGTACCTCGGGGCTCGGTACGCGTACGGGGTCGTCGTCGCTCCGGCTGTCGGCGACGAGTGCGCCCGCCGCGCCCAGGGTGACGACGACGGAGCGCGGACCGTGCCTGAGCAGGGCGGTCGCCCACTCCTCCGGTGAGGTGCCGGCCGGCTCCCCCAGGATGCCCAGGAGGTAGCGGGCCTCGTGTTCGTTGACCACGAGCGGGTCGCAGGCCCTCAGCACGTCCTCGGGCAGGGGTGCGGGCGGGGACGGGTTGAGGACGAGCCGGGTGCCGGGAGTGAGGGCGCGGGCCGTCTCGGCGACGGTCTCCAGGGGGATCTCCAGCTGTACGGAGACGACCCGGGCCGCGTCGAACAGGGGTGCCGCCGCCCTGATGTCCTCGGGGGTGAGCCGGGCGTTGGCCCCCGGGGAGACCACGATGCTGTTGTCGCCCGAGGGGTCCACCGTGATCAGGGCGACCCCGGTGGGTGCCCCGCCGACGAGGACTCCGCCGGTGTCGACGCCCGCCGCCCGCTGCGATTCCAGCAGGAGCCGTCCGTGGGCGTCGTCACCGACCCGGGCCAGCAGGGCCGTACGGGCGCCGAGGCGGCCGGCGGCGACCGCCTGGTTGGCTCCCTTGCCGCCCGGGTGGACGACGAGGTCGGTGCCTAGCACCGTCTCCCCCGGCGCGGGGCGGCGGTCGACACCCACGACCAGGTCGGCGTTGGCCGAACCGACGACCAGGAGGTCGTACCGGGCGGGGGCGGAGTCCCGGACGGGGGCGTTGTCCTCGACGGGAGCCGAGTCCCGGGCGGGGGCGGAGTCCTCGTTCTCGTACATCTGTGGTGCTGCCTTCCGTGGGCCTGCGGGTCAGGAGAAGTCGGCGACGTTCTTCTGGGTGACGACCTTGACCGGCACCTTCACCATGTCCTGGATCTTCTCGTCGTCCGCGGCCCTGACCGCGTTACGCACGGCGATCCTGCCCAGTTCCTTCGGCTGCTGGGCGACGGACGCGTACAGCGTGCCCGCCTCGACCGCCTTCAGGCCGTCCGGCGTGCCGTCGAAGCCGACGACCGAGACGGACGTTCCGGCCTTGCTGCCGAGGGCCTTGGTGGCGCCGAGCGCCATCTCGTCGTTCTCCGCGAAGACACCGGTGATCCCGGGGTGCGACTGGAGCAGGTTGGTCATGACGTCCAGGCCCTTGGTCCGGTCGAAGTCGGCCGGCTGGGTGGCGACGACCTTGATGCCGGGGTACGCCTTGATGCCTTCGGCGAAGCCCGCGCCGCGCTCGCGGCTGGCGGAGGTGCCGGCGGTGCCCTGGAGGACGACGATGCTGCCCTTGCCGCCGAGCTTGTCCGCGAGTGCGTCGGCGGCGAGCTTGCCGCCCGCCACGTTGTCGGAGGCGACGAGCGTCGCGGCCTCCGCCCCGTTGACGCCACGGTCCGCGGCGACCACCGGGATGCCGGCCTTGTTGGCGCTGCGGACGCCGGGTCCGACGGCGTCGGAGTCCACCGGGTTGACGATGATGGAGCCCACCCCGGAACTGGTGAAGTTCTGCAGCTGGTTGGCCTGTTGCGCGGCGTCGTTCTGGGCGTCGGTGACGGTGAGGTCGATTCCGGCCTTCTCCGCCTCGGCCTGGGCGCCCTCCTTCATCTGGACGAAGAAGGGGTTGTTGAGGGTGGAGAGGGACATGCCCACCTTGGTGGTGCCGCCGGAGGAACCGGAGTTGAAGAACGTCACGGCGGCGACGACCGCGGCCACGCAGACCAGGGCGAGGCCGGCCTTGACCGCTCCCTTGCGCCCGGACCCGGGGGCTCCGGGGGCGGCGGAGGAGCCGGACGCGGACGCGGCACCCGATCCGGCCTTGCGGCGCAGGGTGTCGAGCAGCACCGCGAGGGCGATGACGACACCGATGACGACCTGCTGCCAGAACGCGGACACGGACAGGAGGTTCAGGCCGTTGCGCAGCACGGCGAGGATGAGCGCGCCGATCAGGGTGCCGGACGCCTTGCCGACACCGCCCGCGAGGCTGGCGCCTCCGATGACGACCGCGGCGATCGCGTCGAGTTCGTATCCCTGCGCGGCCTGCGGCTGTGCGGAGACCAGGCGGGAGGCGAGGACGATGCCCGCGACGGCGGCGAAGAGGCCCGCCAGGGCGTAGATGGCCAGCTTCTGCTTCTTGACACGCAGACCGGAGAGCCGTGCCGCTTCCTCGTTGCCGCCGATGGCGTACATGGCGCGGCCGATGTAGGTACGGGCCAGGATGAGCGCGGTGAGCAGCCCCATCACGATCATGACGAGGACCGGGACGGGGAGCCAGCCGCCGAGCGTGTCGCCGAGTACGGAGACGGAGTCGGGGAACGGGATCGGCTGTCCCTGGGAGATCACCAGGGACAGTCCGCGGGCGACGGAGAGCATGGCCAGCGTCGCGATGAACGACGGCAGCTTCCCGTACGCGACGAGGGCTCCGTTGACGAGACCGCAGGCGAGACCGGTGGCGAGGCCGAGGACGACGGCCAGCCAGACGGGGACCCCTTCGGACGTCGCCGCCCAGGCGATGACCGTCGCGGAGAGCGCGGCGACCGAGCCGACGGAGAGGTCGATGCCCGCGGAGACGATGACGAACGTGACACCGAAGGCGAGGATCGCCGTGACGGCGGCCTGCACGCCCACGTTCAGCAGGTTCTGCGTGGTGAGGAAGTCGCCGGAGAGCAGCGACATCGCCACCAGCAGGACGACCAGGGCGCTGAGGGCACCGTTGTCGAGGAGAAGGCGGCGGGCCGTACGTCCTGCGGTGCCGCCCGAGCCCTTCTTGCTCACAAGCGTGTCAGTGGCCACGGGGGCCCTCCTCTTCGTTCACTGCGTTCCCGGCGTCTGTCGCGGGGGTGGGGGTGGGGGTGGGGGTGGGGGCGGCGCTGACGGCGAGGGCCATCACGGCGTCCTGGGTGGCTTCGTGGGCGGGGAGTTCACCGGCGATACGGCCCTGGGCCATGACGAGCACCCGGTCGCTCATGCCGAGGACCTCGGGCAGGTCGCTGGAGATCATCAGGACGGCGTGTCCGGAGGCCGTCAGCTCGTTGATGAGCTGGTAGATCTCGACCTTGGCGCCGACGTCGATGCCGCGGGTCGGCTCGTCGAGGATCAGTACACGGGTGTCCGCGAGCAGCCACTTGCCGATGACGACCTTCTGCTGGTTGCCGCCGGAGAGCGTACGGACGTGCTGGCCGAGGCCCGCCATGCGTACGCCCAGCTGCCCGGCGATCCTCGCGGCGGCCGTGCGCTGTCCCTTGAGGTCGACGAGGCCGGAACGGGTCGCGGATCGCAGGGTGACGAGGCCGAGGTTCTCCTGCACGGAGGCGTCGAGGACCAGTCCCTGGCCCTTGCGGTCCTCGGGCACCAGGCCGAGTCCGGCGCCCATGGCGGCGGTCACGTCGTGCTTGCCGAGCCGCTCGCCGAGCACGTCGACGGTTCCGGCGTCGTACGGGTCCGCGCCGAAGACGGCACGGGCGACCTCGGTGCGGCCGGCCCCGACGAGACCGGCGAGGCCGACGACCTCGCCGGCCTTCACCTCGAAGCTGATGTCGTGGAACACCCCGTCGCGGGTGAGTCCCCGCACGGAGAGCAACGGCTCTCCTGTTTCCGGGCGTTCCCGGGGGTACTGCTGGTCGATGCTGCGGCCCACCATCAGCTGGACGAGCTCCGCCTCGGGTGTGGACGCGGGCACCTGGTCGATGCTGCGGCCGTCACGCAGGACGGTCACACGGTCGCCGAGCGCCGCGATCTCGTCGAGGTGGTGGGTGATGAAGACGACGCCGACCCCGTCCTCGCGCAGCTTCCGCACGATCCGGAAGAGCTTGTCGACCTCCTCCGAGGTGAGGACGGCCGTCGGCTCGTCCATGATCAGGACGCGTGCCTCCAGGCTGAGCGCCTTGGCGATCTCGACCATCTGCAGCCGTGCGATGCCCAGTTCGCGCACCTTGGCCCGGGGGGAGACGTGCAGGCCGACGCGGCGCAGCAGCACCTCGGCGTCGGCTTCCATGCGCCGCCGGTCGATCATGCCGAGGCGGCGCGGCTGACGGCCCAGGAAGATGTTCTCGGCCACGGTCAGATCGGGAACCAGGTTGAACTCCTGGTAGATCGTGGCGATTCCGAGCTTCTCGGCGTCCTGCGCGCCGTGGATGCGGACCTCCTGCCCGTGGGCGAAGATCCGGCCGCTGTCCGGGCGGTAGGCGCCGGAGAGCATCTTGATGAGGGTGCTCTTGCCGGCCCCGTTCTCACCGAGCAGGACGTGCACCTCGCCGCTGCGCAGGTCGAAGTCGACGCTGTCCAGGGCCACTACGCCGGGGAAGGTCTTGCGTACGCCTTCGATGCGCAGCAACTCGACTGACTCGCTCACAAGTCGCTCCTCCGGTCCGAACGGTTCGGGGTTCTCTCGCCTGCGGGCTCACCGCAGGAACTGCGGACGACGAGGCGGGCGGGCAGGGTGACGGACTGCGGGGGGCGGCCCTCGATGACGTCGACCAGTGCGCGTACGGCGGCACGGCCGAGGTCTCCGGTCGGCTGGGCGATCGCGGTGATCGGCGGTCCGGTGTGCACGAACCACGGGATGTCGTCGAAGGCCGCGATCCCGATGTCCTCGGGGACCCGCAGGCCGTGGGTGCGGATGGCGTCCAGTGCGCCGAGCGCCATCAGGTTGTCGGCGGCGAACACGATCTCGGGCGGTTCGGGGAGCGACAGGAAGTGCTCGGTGGCGCGCCGGCCGCTGTCCGCCTGGAAGTCGCCCTGCCCGATGTAGGCGTCGGGCAGCGCGAGTCCGTGGGTGCGCATCGCCTCGCGGAAGGCCTCGACGCGCTCGTCGCCCGTGGTGGTGGCGGCGGGGCCCGCGATGATGGCGAGTCTGCGGTGGCCCAGCGCGTACAGGTGGGCGACCAGGTCCTGGATGGCCCGGTGGCCGTCGGCGCGTACGACGGGGACGTCCACACCGGGCATCCAGCGGTCCACGAAGACCATCGGGGTGCCCGTGCGTGCCACTTCCAGCAGCAGGGGGGAGTCGCCGTCGGCGGGCGAGACGAGGAGCCCGTCGATCCTGCGGTCCAGCAGGGTGCGGACGTGGTGGTCCTGCTGCTCGGTCCGCTCGTCGGCGTTGCCGATGATCACGCTGTAGCCGAGGGCGCGGGCCTCCTCCTCGACGGAGCGGGCGAGCGCGGTGAAGTACGGGTTGAGCACGTCGCTGATGACCAGGCCGAGGGTGCGGGTCTGATCGGTGCGCAGCGAGCGGGCCACGGCGTTGGGCCGGTAGCCGAGGGCTTCGACGGCCGCGAGGACGCGACTGCGCGCGTCCGGGCTGACGGAGGGATGGCTGTTGAGGACGCGGGAGACCGTGGCGACAGAGACTCCTGCCTGGGCCGCGACATCCTTGATGCTCGCCATTTCCGGACCACCTCCTTGTGGTTTCCGTGAGCCTCGATCCAGCGGACTGCGCCGTGGAATCGATTACACGGATGATTGGAAACGATTACATGGCTGAAATCAAGACCCTCCCCGTGCTCCGAGACCGGATCGTGACGCGGCGGCCGGCGCGCACGCCTCCCCTCGGCGTCACCGGCCGAGCTGCGGCGCCGGCGGTCCCGAAAGGGCCGTAACGGGTGTCCGGAGCGCGGGAGGGCCGACCGGCCTCGAAGACCCACGGCGGCCGGCCCCTGCCTCGAAGGGGCCACCGGCCACCCGCCCCCGGAGGGCCACCCGCACCCTCTTCCCGCACCGGGCGTCCGGAGTGGGCGACACCCCGACGCGCGCCCTCACCCGGCCGACAAGGACGAAGACACGCGTGTCCGAATATCCCTGTCCCGATTCACGCGCCGGATATCCGGGCCCCGCCTGGCGGCCTCGCGGCGCACCTCTCCCGTCTCGAACGCACCGCAGCCCCGAGACGAATTCCGAACCGCCGAATCCCACACCAACAGCCCGCATCTGTGTGCGAATTGCGAACCTCGCCCACCCCGCCCGATCGAACAGGAACTGACCGACAGAATGTGCGGGAAGCCCTGTCGACCTGGCCGTACGGGTGTGGGCAGAGGGCCGTCCGGCCTGCGGACGAACCGGCACCGGGGGCCGGAAGGAGATACCGACAGGAACTCCACCGCCCCCACTGTCTTCACCACGCCGATTTCCCCCATTCGAACCGTGACTTCCAGACTCTTCACACGAGTTCAACTCGGCGGACCTTTTCGCCTGTTAGCTTCGATAAACGCGCGGACGAAGTCCGGAAGGAGGCTCAGGTGCGAGATGTGACGGCCCGGTTCGTGCTCACGATCCTGACCGCCCTCCTGCTGGCTCTGCAGTTCCCCGTGCCCACCGCACTCCTCCCGGTCGCCCACAACACCCAGGCCGCCGGGTCGCCGGAGCGGCTCGCGGGCGCCACCGCCGGCCAGGCCGCGCACCCACCCGTGCGGACGTACGCGACGTGCCACGGCACGGTCCAAGACGGCGAGTCCAACGGCCTTCTGCGCAACCGTGACCGCCACCATCGCGCCGCGGCCGGCTCCGCGACCGACACGCTCGTACGTTGCATCGTCGCGGACGACACCGCGGGCCGCCGCTCCCTGACCGCGCCTGCCGCTCCGGGTGCCGCGTCCCGCGTGTCGAGACCCCCGGCCTCACCCACTCCTGCGTCACTTCAGGTGTTCCGCTGCTGAGCCGTTCCACCGCGCGCACCGGCCTCACCCGCTCGCCTCGCACCTCCGGGTGCGTCGACGCGGGGTCGTGCCGTCGTGCCCGCCAGGACCTCGCTCCCGCTCGTACACCGACGCGCCGCCCACGGCGCGCCAGGAGGAACCACAGTTATGCGCCCCCTCGTCGAACCCGTCCGGTCCTTTCGCGAACAGCCGTCGGAGCGCCCTGAGGCGCCCGCCCGACTCCCCCACGGCCGGCCCCCGCAGGTGCTGTCCACCGCCCGCTCCGGACCCCGGGTCGCCCCCGCGCCCGACACCGGCAGCCGCCACGCGGCGGCGGTGCGCGCGGGCGCCGTACAGGCCCCCGGCGTACGCTCCGACACCGCCCGGACGCCGTGAGGGCCGTCTGGGGCGACCGCGCGGCCTTTCCCCATCTGCGGCAGGACTTCACCGCCTCGGTCGTCGTGTTCCTCGTCGCCCTTCCCCTGTGCGTGGGCGTCGCCGTGGCCTCCGGCGTACCGGCCGAGCTGGGTCTGATCACGGGCGTCGTCGGCGGTCTCCTCACCGGCATGATGCGCGGCAGCAGTCTCCAGGTCTCCGGTCCGGCCGCCGGACTGACCGTGCTGGTCTTCGAGGCCGTCCAGACCTTCGGCCTGGCCACGCTCGGGGTGATCGTGCTGTGCGCCGGACTGTTGCAGCTCACCATGGGCGCCCTGAAGCTGGGGCGCTGGTTCCGGGCCATCTCCGTCTCGGTCGTCGAGGGCATGCTCGCCGGGATCGGGCTCGTACTCATCGCCGGCCAGCTCTACACCGCTGCCGGGCTGGAGGCACCGGTCTCCGGCGCGGGCAAGGTCGTCGGACTCCCCGAGGCCCTCGCGGGGGCCTTCGCCGACACCGAGGCACTGGCGTCCCTCGCGGTCGGTGCCGCGACGATCACCGTGGTGGTGCTGTGGAAGCACACACCGGCACGGGTACGCGCCGTGCCGGGCGCACTCGCGGCCGTCGTGCTGGCCACACTCGCGACCCTGGTGTTCAGCCTGCCGGTCGCCACGGTCGAGGTCCGGGGTCTGCTCGGCGCCGTCCAGTTCCCCGGGCTCGACGACCTCGGCCGACTGGCGAGCCTGGGTGTGCTGGGGACCGTGCTGGCCTTCGCTCTGATCGCCTCCGCCGAGAGCCTGTTCAGCGCCGCCGCGGTCGACCGGCTCCACGACGGCCCGCGTACCGAGTACGACAAGGAGCTCATGGCGCAGGGGGCCGGCAACGCGGCGTGCGGGCTGCTCGGCGCACTGCCCATGACCGCGGTCATCGTGCGCAGCTCCGCCAATGTCCAGGCGGGCGCGCGGACCAAGGCCTCCCGGGTCCTGCACGCGGTGTGGCTGCTGCTCTTCGCGGCGCTGCTGCCCTCGGTCCTCGCGCTCGTCCCGCTGCCCGCCCTCGCCGGGATCCTCATCCACGCGGGCTGGAAGCTGATTCCGCTGCGCACCCTCGCGACCCTGTGGCGCGAGCACCGGGGTGAGGCCCTGATCCTGCTGGTCACCGCGGTGGCGATCGTCACCGTGAACATGTTCGAGGGCGTCCTGATCGGACTGGCCCTGTCGGTGGCCAAGACCGCGTGGGACGCCTCGCAGATCAAGCTCGACGTCGCCGACACGGGCGTGGGCCCCATCCAGGCGTACCTGTCCGGCAACGCGACCTTCCTGCGGCTGCCGAACATACTCGACAGCTTGGAAGCACTGCCCCAGGACCGGCCGATCGAGCTGGACCTCGCCGGGCTGCACCACCTGGACCACGCGTGCCGCACCGCGCTGGAGAACTGGGCGGCGCGCCACAGCTCCCCCGGGATCGAACCCGTACACCTGACCGAGAAGGCGCCCGTGGGCACCACCTCCGGCTGACAGCCGGTGAGCCCCGACCACCCGGCCGCAGGGGGAACCCATCGTGGCAGGGTTCCCGCCGGTGTCCGAGGGGGACGTGAATTCCCACTCGGACACCGGCCCTCTTCGCATGTGACCTGGGGGGATGTACCTCACCCGGTTACGGGACCGCGAGGGACGTGCTCATCATCACCGACCCACCCGCGGATGCCTCACACCCTGACGCCCACCGGAGACACCGCCGGCGGCCACGATCGGCACCCGGCCACCTACGCGTCGCCGCCCCGAGCCGCCGGCACCCGGGTAGGAGGCAGGCGACCTTCGGCCGGGGCGTCACTCTCCATCCCGGCGAGCCCGCGGAGGGCCAGGTCACGTCGACCACAACGACAAAGCCGGTCAAAGCGACAAAGTGTCGCTTTGACCGGCTCTGTTTGGTCGGTTGACCCTGGTGTCCGAGGGGGGACTTGAACCCCCACGCCCGATAAAGGGCACTAGCACCTCAAGCTAGCGCGTCTGCCATTCCGCCACCCGGACAAGGTGTCTGTCGTTCACGGCGTGTTCCCCGTGGCGACAAAGAAAACAATACCAGGGGTTTCGGGTGCCCCTCACCTGCGTTTTCCGTGGTCAGTGCGGTGCGGGCGGGTCCGGGCGGACGACCCGTCCCACCCGGAGCCGACACCCCGTACGGTCCGTGGCGTGCCGTGCACTCACAGTGGCCGGAGGCTACCTTCGCGGGCATGAACGGCAGCGGCGGCACGGGTGGCGCGGGTGGCACGGGTGGGACCGGCGGGCCGGGCTGGTCCGGCGGGCGGAGTGGGGTCGGCCGGCCGGGCGGGCCGGGAGACCGGGCCGCCCGGCCGCCCCACGCCCTGGCCAACCTGCGTGAGGGGCTGCGGGACACGTTCTGGTTCGCGCCGACCGTGGGACTGCTGTGCTCCTTCGCGCTGTGGTCGGTCCTCTCCGAGATCGACGCGCGGATCGTCGCCTACCTGAAGGAGGAGCGGGCGTACGAGGAGCTCGGGGAACTCATCGCGATCGTCCTGGACACCCGGACGATCGTCACGACGATCAGCTCCGCGATGATGACGTTCATCGGTGTCGTCTTCAGCATCTCCCTGGTGGCCGTGCAGATGGCGAGCGGGCAGCTCACCCCGCGGGTGGTGCGGATCTTCGTACGGAGCCGGATCAGCAAGCTGACCCTCACGGTGTTCCTGGCGACGTTCGCGTTCTCGCTGCTGGTGCTGTCCTCGTACGAGGGCGGGGCCGCACCGGATCCGCGGCGGGTCACCTCCGTACCGCTCCTGCAGAGCGTGCTGACACTGGTCATGGTCGGGCTGAGCCTGCTGCTGTTCATCGCCTATGTCTCGGCCACCCTGCGGCTGATGCAGGTCGGGCCCGTCCTGGACAACATCGCCCGTGAGTCGTTCCGGGCGCTCGCGCGGCAGCCCGGCGGGGAGCTGTTCGACGGGGTGCCGCTCGGCGCGGAGACGACACGGCTCGCGCACCGCGAGCGGGCGGGGGTGCTGCGGGGCGTGAATGTGGCGCGGCTGGTGCGGGTGGCGCGCCGTCAGGGGGTCGTCCTGCGGTTGGTCCCCCGGATCGGGGACTTCGTGGTGCCGGGGACCCCGGTGCTGGCCGTGCACGGCGGGTCCGCGCCGCCGCCGTACGCGCTGAGGTACACGGTCGCCGTCGGGGTCGAGCGCGCCCTGCGGCAGGATCCGGCGTTCGGGCTGCGGCAGTTGTCGGACATCGCGCTGCGCGCCCTGTCGTCGTCGGTGAACGATCCGACCACGGCGGTGCAGTGCCTCGACCGGATCGTGCAGTTCCTTTCGGTGGCCGTGCACCTGCCGCTCGGGCCGATGCACCACCGGGACCGGCGGGGTGCGGTGCGGCTCGTCCAGGAGGTGCCGGGGTGGGCGGATCTCGTGGATCTGGCCTTCGAGGAGATCCGGGGGTGCGCGGCCGACAGCCCGCAGGTCACCCGGAGGCTGCTGGCCGGGCTCGACGACCTGCTGCTGCTCGCGGCCGAGGAACGGCGAAAGCCGCTGCTCAGGCACCGCGCGCTCCTGGTCGAGGCGGTGGAGCGGACGGTGTCCGAGGCTGCCGGGCGGGCGTTCGCGCTGCAACCGGACCGCCAGGGAATCGGCTGACACGTCCGCTCGGTCACGGCGCGAGGCTCACTCGAGGCACACGCGTGGGGCCCGGTTCCGGGAACCGGGCCCCACGCGTGTGTGCGGTAAGGCGTCAGTCCCCGCAGCGGCTGTCGCGGAGCGAGTGCAGGTGCGCGCTGGACTTGCGGGCGAACGCGAAGGACTCGGCCGGGTTGTCGTGCTCGGTCTGCCAGTGGTGGTAGGTGCGGCCCCGGTGGGTGCGCTCGGTGACGCGGCTCAGGAAGGTCTTGTAGTCGATGTCGCCGTCGCCGACGTCCGACATGCGGTAGCCGTCACGGGCCGTGTCGTCCCTGACGCCGTCCTTGACGTGGAACAGGGGGTAGCGGTCGGGCTGCTTGAGCACGTAGTCGACGGGGTTGAAGGGGGCCGGGGTGCCGTCGGCCTTCTTCCCGAAGCGGAACTGGGCGGCGAAGGCCCAGTAGATGTCCATCTCCAGGTAGACCAGGTCGGGGTCGGTCTCGGCGAGCAGGACGTCGTAGAGGCGTACGCCGGGCTTGTCGGTGGCGAAGGAGAACTCCTCCGCGTGGTTGTGCTGGTAGAACTTCATGCCGCGCTCGCGGGCGGCGGCACCGTAGGTGTTGAAGTCCTCGGCGGCACGCTTCCAGCCGTCCACGGTGGAGCCGTAGCGGAACGGTCCGGAAGCGGTGCCTATGTGCTTGAGGCCGAGGGCCTGGGCCTCGTCGAGCACCTTGGTGAGGTTCTGGGCGAAGGTGTAGGCACCGGGGTTGTTGTCGTCGTAGTAGCCGACGTGGCTGCCGATGGGGTTCAGCCCGTGGTCCTTGGCGAGCTTCTTCAGCTGGGCGAGGGTGATGGCGCCGGCCGACCCCTGGGTGTATCCGGCGAACTCGATCTCGTCGTAGCCGTACTTCTCCAACTCGGCGAAGACGGGGGCGAAGCCGAGGGTGGAGACCTTGTCGCGGAGGCTGTAGAGCTGGATGCCGAGGCGGCCGGGGGGCAGCACGGCACGGCCCTTGCCGTGCCCGTGCCCCTTACCGTGACCGTGTGCTTGGCCGGCGTTGCCTGCCGCCTGGGCGCTCGCGGCGCCGAGGAGGGTGGCGGCCGTGGCTCCGGCGGCGACGCCCAGGACGTTGCGGCGGCTGAGTCTGCGCGCGAGTTCGGGGTCCTTCGGGGTGCGGCTCATGATCACGTATCTCCTGTGTGGGTGTGCGGGTGGGTCGGACGGTCAGTGCAGCCCCGCGAGCTGGAGGAGCAGGGACTTCACCTCGGTGGCCTGGACGCGGCCGGTGAACGCGTGGGGGGCGGAGCAGAGGATGAGCGGACCTTCGTCGTCGCTCTCGGGGAGGCGGCCGTGGCTGCCGCGGATGGGTGAGGGGTCCAGCGGGACGACCGCCATGCGGTAGCGCATCCCGAGCTTCTTGCGGGCGACCGCCGAAGCGGCCTTGACCCGGACGTAGGGGTCCTGGGGGTCCATGAAGAGCTCGACGGGGTCGTAGCCGGGCTTTCGGTGGATCTCCACGAGCTGCGCGAAGTCGGGTGCCCGCGCGTCGTCGAGCCAGTAGTAGTACGTGAACCAGGCGTCCTTCTCCGCGACGGCGACGAGCTCCCCGGAACGGGGATGGTCCAGGTGGTGGGCCTTCTTGCCGTCGTCGTCGAGGAGCCGCTCGATGCCGGGCAGGTCGGCGAGGGCCTCCCGGGCCGCCTCCAGGTCCTCGGGACGGCGTACGTAGACGTGGGCGATCTGGTGGTCGGCGACGGCGAAGGCGCGGGAGGCCATCGGGTCGAGGTATTCCATGCCGTCCTGGGTGTGGACCTCCAGCAGCCCGGCGCGGCGCAGGGCGCGGTTGATGTCGACGGGCCGGTCGACGCGGGTGATCCCGTACTCGGAGAGCGCGACGACGGTGCGGCCCTCGGCGCTCGCGTCGGCCAGGAGGGGTGCCACGGCCCGGTCGAGGTCCGCGGCCGCCCGGTGGGAGCGGGGGTCCTCGGGGCCGTGGCGCTGGAGGTCGTAGTCGAGGTGCGGCAGGTAGCAGAGGGCCAGGTCGGGGGTGCGGGTGGCGAGGATGTGCCGGGTCGCGTCGATGATCCACTGCGAGGAGACGAGGTCGGCGCCGGGGCCCCAGAAGTGGAAGAGGGGGAAGGTTCCGAGCTTGTCGGTGAGCTCGTCGTGCAGCGCGGGGGGCCGGGTGTAGCAGTCGGGTTCCTTGCGGCCGTCGGCGTAGTACACGGGGCGGGGGGTGACGGTCCAGTCCGTGTCGGCGCCCATCGCGTACCACCAGCAGATGTTGGCGACGGTGTAGCCGGGGTGGGCGCGCCGGGCGGCGTCCCAGAGCTTGTCGCCCTCGACCAGTCCGTTGTGCTGGCGCCACAGGAGGACGTCGCCGAGCTCGCGGAAGTACCAGCCGTTGGCGACGATGCCGTGCTCGGCGGGGGTGGTGCCGGTGAGGAACGTGGACTGGGCGGCGCAGGTGACGGCGGGCAGGACGGTGGAGAGGGGCGCCTGGGCACCGCTTCCCGCGAGGGCCCGGAGGTTCGGCATGTGTTCCAGCAGCCGGGGGGTGAGGCCGACGACGTCGAGGACGAGGAGGGGGTTGGGGGTGCGCGTCATGGGAGCTCCTTCAGCCCGAGGTCGGTCAGGAGGTCGCGGGCGAGGGTGAGTTCGGCGGCGATGCCGTCGGCGAGCTGGGAGCGGGAACGGGGGCGCAGTTCGGCCGGGAGTGCCTGCCAGGTGTACGTCTCGACCTCCAGGTGCCGGGTCCGGGGCACCGGTCCGCCGACGAGCCGGTTCAGCACGGACCGGAGTACGGGGAGCGTGGAGGCGAGCGGGGGCGCGGGGGGTGCGTGCAGGGGTACGTGGAAGTGGGAGCGCCAGGGGGTGCTGTCGGGGAGCGCTCCGCCGGACAGGGCTTCGTCGAGGTCGTCGGTCCCGCGCAGGCCCGCCGCGGTGAGGGTGCGGGTCTGGTGCAGGAAGCGGGGTTCGGCGAAGGCGCCGAGTGCGGCCCGGACCTCCGGCAGGTGAGGGTGTTCCGCGTGCAGGGCGGCGGAGAGCTGGGCCTTGACGACGGCGACGCCGGCGGCTTCCAGGGCGTCGAGTGCGGTGTCCGGGTCCTCGAAGGAGGTGGCGAGGTGGCAGGTGTCGACGCAGACGCCGATGCGGTCGTGGCCCACAAGGGTGAGGGGTGCGATGGCGTCGGCGGTGGTCTCCACGGTGCAGCCCGGTTCGGGTTCGAGGCCGATCCGGATGGATTTCCCGGTCAGTTCGGCGAGGGCGTCGAGCCGCTGCGCGAGCGTGACCAGGGCTTTCCGTGCGGTGCCGGCCGCGGTGGGGTCGGTGGCGTACGGGGTGCGCCAGGCGATCGGGAGGGTGGAGATGGTGCCCTGGGTGACGTCGTCGGGCAGCAGGGCGGCGAGGAGCCGGGCCAGGTCGGTGGTGTGGGCGAGCCGTTCGGGGTCGGTCCAGTCCGGGGTGTAGACGCGGTACTTGACCTCCTGGGCCCCGAATCCCTCGTAGGGGAAGCCGTTCAGGGTGACCACTTCGAGGCCTCGGTGCTCCAGCTCGGACCGTAGGGAGCGCAGTTCGGACGGGTCGTTCGTGAGGGCGCGGGCGGCGTCCTTGGCGAGCCAGAGTCCGATGCCGATGCGGTCCCGGCCGAGCCGTTTGCGTACGGGCTCGCAGTGGTCGCGGAGCTGTGCGCGGACTCCTTCGAGGTTCTCGGCGGGGTGCACGTTGGTGCAGTAGGCGAGGTGGACGGTGGAGCCGTCGGGGTGGCGGAAGCGCATCGGGTCACTCCCCGCCGCGGAGGATGGAGTTGCCCTCGTGGAGCGGGTCGGGGGTGGCGGTGTCGAGCTGGAGCCGGCCGCTCTGCCCGTAGAAGGCGACGGGGTTGCGCCAGAGGACCTTGTCGACGTCGTCCTCGTCGAATCCGGCCTTCAGCATGGCGTCGGCGACCTTGCGGGTCTTCAGCGGGTCGCTTCTGCCCCAGTCGGCGGCCGAGTTGACGAGGATCCGGTCGGTGCCGTGGTTCCTGAGGATGGTGACCATGCGGTCCTCGTCCATCTTGGTGTCCGGGTAGATGGAGAAGCCGGCCCAGCAGCCGCTGTCTACGGCGTCCTTCACGGTCGTCTCGTTGAGGTGGTCGAGCAGGACGAGCTCGGGGCGGAGGGCCGATTCGCGGACGACGTCGATGGTGCGGTGCAGTCCGGCGAGCTTGTCGCGGTGCGGGGTGTGGACGAGCGCCGGCAGGCCGTGGTCGGCGGCGAGCTGGAGCTGGGCGGCGAGCGCGGTGTCCTCGGCCGGGGTCATGGAGTCGTAGCCGATCTCGCCGACGGCGACGACGGAGTCCTTGACGAGGTAGCGGGGCAGCGCGTCGAGGACGGGTGCGCAGCGGGGGTCGTTCGCCTCCTTGGGGTTGAGGGCGATCGTGCAGTGGTGGGCGATGCCGTACTGGGAGGCGCGGAAGGGCTCCCAGCCGAGCAGCGCGTCGAAGTAGTCGAAGAAGCTGGCGGGCGAGGTGCGGGGCTGCCCGAGCCAGAAGGAGGGTTCGACGAGGGCGCGGACGCCCGCGTCGTACATCGCCTGGTAGTCGTCCGTGGTGCGGGAGGTCATGTGGATGTGGGGGTCGAAGATCCTCATCGGGTTTCCTCCGTGGACGTGGGGGCGGGAGCGGGTGCCGTGAGGTGCAGGACGGTGCGCAGGCCGGCGGGGACCGCGCGGCCGGCCGCGGTGCGTTCGGCCGCGAAGTCGCCGAGCATGCGGGCCAGTTCGGCGTCTCCGCGGGCACGGCGGCCGAGCTCGGCGACGTTCTCGACGGGGACGTCGGTGAAGAGGCACTTGAGCACGGCGTGCCGCCAGGCGTGCGGGTCGAGGTGCAGTGCGGCGTAGGGCCCGACGGCCGCGGCGACCAGCCGGGTGTCGTTGGTGCGCAGGGCGTCCTCGACGAGCGGCAGGGCGGTGGCGCCGAGGTCCAGCCGGTGCAGGGTGAGCAGGACTGCCCGTCGTTCGGCGGCGGTTCCCTGCTCGTAGAGCCGGGTCACGGCGGGCAGACCGGCCCGGGCTTCGAGGAGCAGCAGGGCGCGTACGGAGTCGGCGTGTTCGAGTCCGCAGTGCCGGCCCGCGGCGGCGAAGCGCAGTTCCCAGGGCGGGTTCCCGGTGTCGGTGTCGGGGTGGGCGGCGGCGTGCGCGGCCTCGGCGAGTGCTTCGTCGAGCCAGGCCCTGGCAGCTCCGCGGAGCCGGTCGTCGAGTTCCTTGCGGCTGATCAGCACGCGGCGGCTCCGTTCCTGGCTCTGGCGGCACTTCGCAGGAACTCCATGGACGTGCGGGCGAGTTCGGGCCCCGCGTGGGAGTGGCGGGGAAGCTCCACGACGGTGAGGCCGTCGTAGCCGGTGGCGGCGAGGGCTTCGAGCACGGGCGGGAAGTCGATCTCGCCGTCACCGAACGGCAGGTGTTCGTGGACCCCGCGTCGCATGTCCTCGATCTGGACGTGCCGCAGCCAGGGGGCGGCGTCCTTGACGCAGTCGGCGGGCGGGCGGGGCTCCAGGCACTGGCAGTGGCCGATGTCGAGGGTGAGCCCGAGGGGTTCGGGGTCGCCGAGGAGCGTGCGCAGGTGGTGGAAGTCGGCGAGCGTGGCGAGGAGGTGGCCGGGTTCGGGTTCGATGGCGAGGGGGACGCCGGCGCGGGTCGCGGCGTCCAGTACGGGGGCGAGCGCGTCGGTGAGGCGCTGCCAGGCGGTGTCCTTGGCGGTGTCCGGCGGGGTGGTGCCGCTGAAGCAGTGCACGGCGTGCGCGCCCAGCTCGGCGGCGATGCCGACGGACCGGACGAGCAGCGCGGTGCGGGACGCGCGGGCCTCGGGGTCGGGGTCGAGGAGGGAGGGGCCGTGCTTGCGGCGCGGGTCGAGGACGTAGCGGGCACCGGTCTCGACGGTGACGCCGAGACCCAGCTCGTCGAGCCTGCGGGCCACCTGGCGGGTGCGGGCGCCGAGGTCGGGGGCGAGGGGGTCCAGGTGCATGTGGTCGAGGGTCAGCCCGACCCCGTCGTACCCGAGGTCGGCGAGGAGCCCGAGGGCGTCGTCGAGGCGGAGGTCGGTCAGGCCGTTGGTGCCGTAGCCGAGGCGGAGGCTCATGTGGGGCTGACCTTCCGTGCGAGCGAGCGGGCGAGCGGGACGAGCCCCATGACGGCGAGTCCTCCGAACGGCGCCCCGGCGCGGGCGGCCAGTGCGGCCTGGAGCGGGATCATGGCCCGGATGCCGCCGCCGACCGCACGCCGGGTGAGGGGCGGGGACGGGTTGAGGGCCGCGTGGAGGAGCGGCGGCGCGGCGGTACGGAGGTAGGCACCGGTGAAGGCGGTGAGCGGGAGCCGGTCCGGGGTGGCCGTGGTGCTCCGGGCCGGTTCCCGGTGCCCGCGTAGGACGGCCGCTCCGAGCGCCGCCGTCGCGGCGAGGGCGGCCAGCGGTGCCACGGTCGATCCGCCCTGTGCCTCGTGACGGGAGACGGAGGTGACGGCGTAGGTGTGCGCGCCGAGCAGCAGGGCGGCGGGGAGGGCGGCACGGGGGGTGGCCGGAACGGAAGCGGAGGCATAAGGGGAAGCCGAAGCCGGGATCGAAGCCGGGATCGAAGCCGGGGCCGTGCCCTTGCCGACGGGCGCCGGGTGCGCCGCACCGCCGCGCCCGGCCGTCCCCGACCCGGTAGCCGCGGCCGTCCCGGTAGCCGTCGCGCCGAGCAGCAGGTCCAGCGCGCGGGCCGAGGCCATCGCGGCCGGCCCCAGCTTCGTGTGCTTCAGGCGCAGGTCGTACGCCCAGACCGTGGCCGCCAGCCCTGACGCCACCGCCAGCGCGGGTCGCCCCGCGCGGGCGGCCAGGGCCAGGCCCGCCGCGGTGAGGGCGCCCGCCGCCGCCAGGGCCGCTCCCGGTGCGACGCGCCCGGAGGGGATCGGGCGGTGCGGGCGGTCCACGGCGTCCTCGTCCCGGTCCGCCCAGTCGTTGAGGGCCATCCCCGCCTCGTACAGGCACAGGGACGCGCCGACGGCGAGGGCGGTCCCGGCGTTCGGGCGGCGGCCGATCGCGGCGGCCCCGGCGATCGCGTCGCCGGGCACGCTGAACAGCGCGGACACCCGCAGCAGTTCCGCCCAGGCGCGGAGGGCCTTCCTGGTGTGGCGCCTGTCCGGTGCGGGCGCAGTCCCCCCCCCCCCCGGCCCGCCGGGCGGGGGGGGGGCCCCCCCGGCCGCCCCCCCCCCCCCCCCGCGCCCGGTGCCGGGGATCAGCCGATGTGGAAGGCGTCTCCGTACACGTGCCAG
>NZ_JBHXRD010000061.1:0-23711 GCF_042717325.1 Streptomyces sp. NPDC058637
CCCGCGTTTGGGGCCCCCCCCCCCCCCTCCCCTCGGAGACCCCCCCCTCCGCGTTGTGGGGCGGGGGGGCCCTTCTCCGTGGTGCTACCGGGGTCCGTCAGGCCTTCGCCGGCTCCGGCTCGTCGGAGAGGGCTTCCTCCGGCGTTCCGGAGGTCGCGGTGCCCGACTTCGCCTCGTGCCTGGCCGCCTTCTTCTCGGCGCGGCGCTCCTTGCGGAGCTCGACCATCGAGTAGAGCGTCGGCACCAGGAGCAGGGTCAGCAGCGTGGAGGTGATCAGACCGCCGATCACCACGACCGCCAGCGGCTGCGAGATGAAGCCGCCTTCGCCCGTGACTCCGAGCGCCATCGGGAGGAGGGCGAAGATCGTCGCCAGTGCCGTCATCAGGATCGGGCGGAGACGGTGACGGCCGCCCTCGACGACCGCCTCGACGACGCCCATGCCCTGTGCCCTGTACTGGTTGATCAGGTCGATCAGCACGATCGCGTTGGTCACCACGATGCCGATGAGCATCAGCATCCCGATCATCGCCGGGACGCCCATCGGGGTGCCGGTGATGACGAGGAGGCCGATGGCGCCCGTCGCCGCGAAGGGGATGGAGACCAGCAGGATCAGCGACTGGATGAGCGACCGGAAGGTGGCCACCAGCAGCATGAAGACGATCGCGATGGCCGCCAGCATGGCCAGGCCCAGCTTCGCGAAGGCGTCGTCCTGGTCCTGGGAGACGCCGCCGATGGTGGCGGTGGCGCCGTCCGGGAGCTCCAGGGCGTCGATCTTCGTCTGGAGCGAGGCGCTCACCGCGCCGGTGTTGTCGCCCGTCGGCTTGGCCGTGATCGTCGCCGCGCGCTGACCGTCGATCCGGGTCATGGTGACCGGGCCCGGGACCAGCTTCACGTCGGCGATCTGCCCGAGCTCGACCGGGCCGAGCTTCAGGGCCTTCAGCTCGGCCATCGTGGAGGCGGGACTGGAGGACTTCACGACGACGTCACGCTCGGTGTCGTCCATGATCGCCTTGCCGGACGGGGTGCCCCGCACCGCTCCGGCCACCGCCGCGCCGAGCGTGGCCTCGCTGAACCCGGCGTCGGCCGCCTTGTCGTTGGCCTTGACCGAGATGCGCGGGACGCTCTGCGCCAGGTCGCTCTGGACGTCGGTGACGTCGTCCAGCTCGGCGACCTCGGTGCGCACCGCCTCCGAGGCCTTCTTCAGGATGTCCGCGTCGGCGGCCTTCACCACGACGCTCAGGTCCTGGCTGCCGAATCCGTCGCCCGCGGCGATCGTCGTGTCGCCGATCCCGTCGAGCTTGCCGAGGGCCTCGTCGATCCGGTCCTGGGTGGCGACGAAGTCCGCCGAGTCCTTGAGCGTGATCTGGTAGGAGGCCTGGTTGGCTCCCGTACCGCCGCCGAACGCCGCCAGGAAGCCGGACGAGCCGACGGTGACCTGGTAGTCCTTGACGCCGTCGTCGGCCGCGAGGACCTTCTCGACCTTCTGCGCCGCCGCGTCGGCCGCCTCCAGGCTGGTGCCGGGGGTCAGCTCCTGCTTGATGGAGAGGACTTCCTGCTCGCCCTGGTCGAAGAAGTTCGTCTTCAGCAGGGGTGCCATGCCGAAGGTGCCGAACAGCACCACGAAGGCGATGACGATGCTGGTGATACGGCGTCGGGTCGCGAAGCGCAGCACCGGGACGTACAGCCGCTGGAGCTTGCTCGCGGCTTCCTTCTCCTCCGCCGCGCGGCGCGCCTCGTCCGGGTTCTCCGCGGTGCCCTTGGGGGCGCGCAGGAACCAGTACGACAGGACGGGGACCACGGTGAGCGAGACCAGCAGCGAGGCCAGCAGCGCCGCCGTGACGGTGAGGGAGAACGAGCCGAAGAGCTGGCCGACCATGCCGCCGACCAGACCGATGGGCAGGAAGACCGCGACGGTGGTGAGCGTGGACGAGGTGACCGCGCCGGCCACCTCCTTGACGGCGGTGATGATCGCCGACTGGCGCTCCTCGCCGTAGCCGAGGTGCCGCTTGATGTTCTCCAGGACCACGATCGAGTCGTCGACGACGCGGCCGATCGCGATCGTGAGCGCGCCGAGCGTGAGCATGTTCAGCGACAGGTCGCGGGTCCAGAGCACGATCAGCGCGAGGACCACGGAGAGCGGGATGGAGACCGCGGTGACCAGGGTCGAGCGGATCGAGGCGAGGAAGACCAGGATCACGACGACCGCGAACAGCAGTCCGAGCGCTCCCTCGGTGGTGAGGCCGGAGATCGCCTTGGAGACGGCCGGCCCCTGGTCGGACACGATGGTGAGCTCGGCGCCGGCGCCGAGGTCCTTGCGCAGGTCCGGGAGCTTGTCGTGGACGGCGTCGGAGATGGCGACGGCACTGCCGTCCTTGTCCATCGTCGCCGTGACGGCGAGGCTCGGCTTGCCGTTCGTGCGGGTGATGGAGACCGCCGTGGAGGGCTCCTCCTTCACCGTGGCGATGTCACCGACGCGGACCGGCTTGCCGGGCTTGCCGGTCGCCGGGTCCTGCGCGGAGACCATCAGGTCCTCGATCTGCTGGATCGAGGTGAAGGAGCCGCCGACCTGGACGGTGCGGCTCTTGCCCGCCTCGGCGAAGGAGCCGGCCGGCACGGTGGCACCGCCGGCCTGGAGCGCCTGGGCCAGCGAGCCGGCGTTCAGTCCGGCCGCCGCCAGCTTCCTGGCGTCGGGCACGACGGAGACCTGGAGGTCCTGGACACCGTCGACCGAGACCTGGCCGACGCCTTCGATGCCCTCGATCGCCGGGACGACCGTGCGGTCGAGCTGGTCGGCCAGTGCCTGCTGGTCCTCGTCGGACGTGACGGCGAGGACGACGGTCGGGATGTCGTCCGTCGAACCGGCGATGACCTGCGGGTCGACGCCGTCGGGCAGCTGGGCGCGGGCGCGGTTGACTGCCTGCTGGATGTCGGCGACGAGCTGCTTCGTGCCTTCGTCACCGAAGTCGAAGCTCGCCATGATGACGGCGTTGCCCTCGCTGGCGGTCGAGGTGATTCCCTCGACGCCGTCGACGGCCTTGATGGCGTTCTCGAGGGGTTCGACGACCTGCTTCTCGACCACATCGGGGGACGCACCCTGGTAGGGGGCAAGCACCGACACCATCGGGAGTTCGATGGTGGGCAGCAGCTGCTGCTTGAGCTGCGGGATCGCTATGGCTCCGAAAACGAGCGCGACGATCGAGATCAGCCCGATCAGGGCCCTTTGCGCGAGGCTGAATCTGGACAGCCAGGACATGGGTGGGTCTCTCTTCTGTGGCGTACGCGGCAGTGGGGCGGCTGATCGGAACCGGGGCCGAAGGCCCGGGTCCGGGTCCGGAGTTCGAGCGGAGGGGACACAGCCTGCCCAGCTATACGATCGCCGATCCCGGTGACGTATTCGTCGGCCCCCGGGTTGCTTTCTTATGAAGCCCATACCGCAGCTGGAGTACGCCGGATCTCCACCCGTCACTCGGTCCTGGGTCGCACCAGGCCCGATTCGTACGCGATTACGACCAATTGGGCCCGGTCCCGTGCTCCCAGTTTCGCCATGGCCCGGTTGACATGGGTCTTGACGGTGAGGGGGCTGACCACGAGCCGCTCGGCGATCTGGTCGTTGGAGTGCCCGCCGGCGACCAGGACGAGCACCTCGCGCTCACGTCCGGTGAGCGCGCCGAGCCGCTCGGAGTACTGGGCGGCGTCCGGGCCCTCGCCGGCGCTGCCGCCCTGGGCGAGGAAGGTGGCGATGAGCCCCTTGGTCGCGGCCGGGGAGAGCAGCGCCTCGCCGCCCGCGGCGATCCGGATGGCGTTGAGCAGTTCCTCCGGTTCGGCGCCCTTCCCGAGGAAGCCGGACGCGCCCGCGCGCAGGGACTGCACGACGTACTCGTCCACCTCGAACGTGGTGAGCATGACGATCCGTACGTCCGCGAGGTCGGGGTCCGCGCTGATCATCCGGGTGGCCGTGAGCCCGTCGGTGCCGGGCATCCGGATGTCCATCAGCACCACGTCGGCACGGGTCGTGCGGGCCAGCGCCACGGCCTCGGCACCGTCCGCGGCCTCTCCGACGACCTGCATGTCGGGTTCCGAGTCGACCAGCACCCGGAACGCGCTGCGCAGCAGCGCCTGGTCGTCGGCGAGCAGCACCTTGATCGGTGTCACGCGCATCCCCCCGTCCGTTCCGCCGTGGCCGGTCTCTCCGGCTCAGCCGCGCGGGACATGACGGGCAGGATCGCATGGACGCGGAATCCGCCGCCGTAGCGGGGACCCGCGGTGAGGGCTCCGCCGAGCGCGATGCAGCGTTCCCGCATGCCGATGAGGCCGTGCCCGCCCCCGTCCTCGTGCTCGTCGGGACGGCCCTTCCCGGCGCCCCTGCCGTTGTCGAGCACGGTGATCTCCACCGTCGCCCCGACCCGTACGACGCTCACCTCGGCCTTGGCGTCGGTGCCCGCGTGCTTGCGTACGTTGGTCAGGGCCTCCTGGATGATCCGGTACGCGGCGAGGTCGACGGCCGCGGGCAGCGGGTTGTCCCGGTCGGTGCAGGCCACCTCGACGGGGAGGCCCGCGTTGCGGAAGGTGTCGACCAGCTCGCGGAGGACCCCGAGCCCGGGGGCCGGTTCGGTGGGCGCCTCCGGGTCGCCGGACTGGCGCAGCAGCCCGACGGTGGACCGCAGTTCGTTGAGCGCGGAGCGGCTGGCCTCGCGTACGTGGGCGAGCGCCTCCTTGGCCTGGTCCGGGCGCTTGTCCATGACATGGGCGGCCACCCCGGCCTGGACGTTGACCAGGGCGATGTGGTGGGCGACGACGTCGTGCAGGTCCCTGGCGATCCTCAGCCGCTCCTCGGCGACCCGGCGGCGGGCCTCCTCCTCACGGGTGCGCTCCGCCCGCTCGGCCCGTTCCCTGATCGCGTCGACGAACGCCCGTCTGCTGCGCACGGCGTCGCCGGCGGCACCGGCCAGGCCGGTCCAGGCGAGGACGCCGACGTTCTCCTGGCTGTACCAGGGGGCGGAGCCGAACACCATCGCGGTCCCGGTCAGCACCACCATGGTCAGCAGGCCGACCCGCCACGTGGTGGGGCGGTCGGTGCTGGCCGCCACGCTGAAGAGCGCGATGACCGAGCTCATCACCACGGGGGCGGGCGGGTCCATCAGGAGGAATTCGAGGGCGGACAGCACGCCGGTCACGGCGAGCACCGCCATGGGGTTGCGCCGCCGCAGCACGAGCGCCCCGGCCCCGAGCACCATCAGCAGGACGCTGGGGAGTTCGGGGGTGCGGACGCCGAAGATGGGCCCGTGCCCCGGGTTCGGCTCGGCGAACGAGGCGCAGAGCATGGCGGCGAGCACCGCCGCGGCGAGTGCCCCGTCGAAGGCGAGGGGGTGTCCGTGCAGCCAGCGTCGGGGACGCACGAGCCCGGTCGGGAGGGTTGTCACGTCGAGCCACGGTACGGCGTGCCGTCCAGCGGCAGGTCCGTGCGGTGTCCGGATGCCGTCACGGGCAAGGACGGAATGGCGCCCCCGCAGCACCGCGCCCCGCTCCGGTGGAACCGGGGCGGGGCGCGGTGGGGAGTGTGGAGCGGGCGCACGGTCAGCCGGGGATCAGCCCGTCGTCGCCGAGCATGGCGCGTACCTCGTCGAGGGTGGCGTCCGGTGACGGCAGGATCAGCTCGGACGGCTCCAGGGAGTCGTCCGGCAGTGGTGAGCCGAGCTCACGCACCTTGTCCAGGAGCGCGTGGAGCGTGGTGCGGAAGCCGGGTCCGTCACCGCTCTCCATCTCCGCGAGCAGTACGTCGTCGAGCTTGTTCAGCTCGCCGACATGACTGTCGGCCAGGACCACCTGGCCCTCCCCCATGATCCGTACGATCATGACGCCGCCCTCACTGCTTGTCGAACTTGTGCGGAGACTGCTGCGACTGCGGTGCCGAGTCCTGCGCACCGCCCTCGATGGCCTGCTGCTGCGCGGAGGAACCACCGGCCAGCTCGGCCTTCATCCGCTGCAGCTCCAGCTCTACATCCGTACCACCGGAGAGCCGGTCCAGCTCGGCGGCGATGTCGTCCTTCGCCGTTCCGGTCGGGTCGTCCAGGGCACCGGAGGCCAGCAGCTCGTCGATGGCTCCGGCCCGCGCCTGGAGCTGCTGGGTCTTGTCCTCGGCCCGCTGGATCGCGAGGCCGACGTCGCCCATCTCCTCGGAGATGCCCGAGAAGGCCTCACCGATCCGGGTCTGCGCCTGGGCCGCGGTGTAGGTGGCCTTGATGGTCTCCTTCTTCGTGCGGAAGGCGTCCACCTTGGCCTGAAGCCGCTGGGCCGCGAGGGTGAGCTTCTCCTCCTCGCCCTGCAGCGTCCGGTGCTGCGTCTCCAGGTCCGTGACCTGCTGCTGGAGGGCGGCGCGCCGGGACAGCGCCTCGCGGGCCAGGTCCTCGCGGCCGAGCGCGAGTGCCTTGCGGCCCTGGTCCTCCAGCTTGGAGGACTGTCCCTGCAGCTGGTTCAGCTGCAGCTCCAGCCTCTTGCGCGAGGTCGCCACATCGGCGACACCGCGGCGTACCTTCTGAAGCAGTTCCAGCTGCTTCTGGTACGAGTAATCGAGGGTCTCGCGCGGATCCTCGGCCCGGTCAAGGGCCTTGTTTGCCTTCGCGCGGAAGATCATTCCCATACGCTTCATGACACCGCTCATGGGCTTCGCGCGCCCCCTTCTGACGGACTGAGCTCCAGCACTCCAACAGAACCCACAGTACGGGCCCTGTCTCCATTACCGCACTGTTCGGACGCGGATGTGCTCCTACCCAAGGACGACTGCGCCGGTGACCACTCACGCCCAGGGAGTAGACGGGCATCGGGGAAAGTGGTGCCGGAGTCCGTTCTGCCCCTGTCAGGACAGTTATCAGGACGCAGTCCGTTGCCGGATCGTTCCCGCCCGGTCCCGTGCCGCCCCCGCGGACCCCGTACCCTTGGGTTTTGTGTTCCGTAGCCGTTCCAAAGAAGAGAAGGCCCCCACCGGCAAGGTGACGGCGGACCTCTCCAAGCAGCCCCGCGACCCCGAGGCCCCCAAGGGTCGCCCCACGCCCAAGCGCAGCGAGGCCCAGACGCAGCGCAGGCGTGCCTCCAGTGGCACGCCGACCGATCGCAAGGAGGCTGTGAAGCGCCAGCGCGAAGCGCGCCGCGCCGATCTGGCCAGGCAGCGTGAGGCGCTCGCGTCGGGCGACGAGCGTTATCTGCCGGTCCGTGACAAGGGGCCCGTGCGGCGCTTCGTCCGTGACTTCGTGGACTCCCGCTTCTGCATCGCGGAGTACTTCCTCCCGCTCGCCGTGATCATCCTGGTCCTCAGCGTCATCCAGGTCCAGAACATCCAGAACATCTCGCTGTTGCTCTGGCTCGGCGTGATCGTGCTGATCGTGGTCGACTCCATCGGCCTCGCGTTCCGGCTCAAGAAGCAGCTCGCCGAGCGCTTCCCGGACACCCCCAAGCGCGGCGCGGTGGCCTACGGCCTGATGCGGACGCTCCAGATGCGCCGACTGCGGCTTCCGAAGCCGCAGGTCAAGCGGGGAGAGCGGCCCTGAGTGCGGAGACCTCCGGCTTCACGGGGGTCTCTTCCCAGTGGCTCGACGGGCTCGGCGGCCTGCGCAACACGGTCCGCCAGGAGCTCGTCGCCCGGCAGCTGGACGAGCAGATAGCCGCGCGCTTCCCGGTGGGGCGCCGGCTGCGGGTGCTCGACGTCGGTATGGGTCAGGGCACCCAGGCGCTGCGTCTGGCGCGGGCCGGGCACTCCGTGACGGGCCTGGAGTCGGACCCCGAGATGCTCAGGGCGGCCCGGGAGTCGCTCGCGGGCGAGCCGGAGGGCATCCGGGAGCGGATGCGGCTCATCGAGGGCGACGGCCGCGACACCGGTGTCCACTTCCTGCCCGGCAGCTTCGACGTCGTGCTGTGCCACGGCGTCCTGATGTACGTCCCCGAGCCCGATCCGATGCTGGCCGGCCTGGCCCGGATGCTGGCGTCCGGCGGGCTGCTGTCCCTGCTCGTGCGGAACGCGGACGCGCTCGCGATGCGGCCCGGGACGGCGGGCGACTTCGCCGGGGCCCTCACGGCGTTCGACACGGACACGTACACGAACCGGCTCGGCCTCAGGGTGCGGGCGGACCGGCTCGACGCCCTGACGGCGACGCTCGCCGGGATCGCCGCGCCGCTGCACGCCTGGTACGGCGTACGGGTCTTCACGGACAACGTGGGCAACGAGGTGGAGCTGCCGGACACCGAGCAGCTGGCCCGCGTGCTGGACGCGGAGGACCGGGCGGGGCGGACCGATCCGTACCGCGGGGTGGCCGCGCTGCTGCACCTGTGCGGGGTACGCGGTTAGGGCCTGACGGGCCGGGCTCGCCTCGTACGTCTGATCGGCCCAACAGCGCGGGCCCCCCGACCAGGGCCCCGGTGATACTCCGGGCATGGACGCATCCCCCGCACCCTCTTCCTCCCGCCGCGTGATCCGCCGCCGCGCGCTGCCCCTGACCGCCGGTGTCTGCACGCTCGCCCTGGCCTGTGGCTGCGCCGGGCCGGACTCCGCACCGTCCGGCGCCCCCGCGCGCCAGGCCGTGCCCGCCCGGGCGACGGATGACCTCGAGGAGCGGTACCAGGACGTCATCAAGGACGTGCTGCCGTCCGTCGTGCAGATCGCGGCCGGGGACGGTCTCGGTTCCGGCGTCGTCTACGACGACAAGGGCCACATCGTCACGAACGCCCATGTGGTGGGCAGCGAGAAGACCTTCGACGTCAGCGTCCCCACCGGCGAGAAGGTGCTCAAGGCGTCCCTGGTCTCCTCCTACCCGGAGCAGGACCTGGCGGTCGTCAAGCTGGACGACCTCCCGGACGGGCTGAAGGCCGCGCGGTTCGACGACACCGACGAGGTCGAG
This sequence comes from Streptomyces sp. NPDC058637, assembly GCF_042717325.1. Taxonomy (NCBI): domain Bacteria; kingdom Bacillati; phylum Actinomycetota; class Actinomycetes; order Kitasatosporales; family Streptomycetaceae; genus Streptomyces; species Streptomyces sp. NPDC058637. The sequence goes on from NZ_JBHXRD010000061.1 coordinate 8,886, forward strand.
GTGGGGCAGATCGTGCTGGCGATGGGCTCGCCGCTGGGCCTGTCCAGCAGCGTCACCCAGGGCATCGTCTCCGCCGTGGGCCGGACCGTGAGCGAGAGCAGCTCGGGCGGCGGCACCGGGGCGACGCTGGCCGACATGGTGCAGACCTCGGCGGCGATCAACCCGGGGAACAGCGGCGGCGCCCTGGTGAACCTCGACAGCGAGGTGATCGGCATCCCGACCCTCGCGGCGACGGAGGGCGACAGCGCGGCGCCGGGGATCGGGTTCGCGATCCCCGTCTCGATGGTGCGGACGGTCGCCGACCAGATCATCGAGTCGGGCAAGATCACCGACTCCGGCCGGGCCGCGCTCGGCATCACGGGCCGTACGGTCGTCGACGACAGCTATCAGCCCGCCGGGGTCGCGATCGTCAGCGTGGAGAAGGGCGGGGCCGCGGCGGACGCGGGGCTGCGTGCCGGGGACGTCATCACCCGGATCGGCGGCACCCCGGTCACGACGATCACCTCGCTCTCCGAGGCGCTGGCGAACGACGAGCCGGGCGACGAGGTCAAGGTGACCTACACGCGCGGGGACGCGGAGAAGTCGGCCGAGGTCACTCTCGGCGAGATGTGACCCGGACCGCGGCGGGCGGCACCGGGCTCACCCCGGCGCGTGGCCGGAAGGCGGGGCCCGCCCGGGTGCCGGGGCCCGGTGACGGGCGGGCCGGTGGGCCTATTCGGCCTGGAGGCTCATCGGGCCGTAGATCTTCGTCGTGTCCTCGAAGAGCGTCACCTGGTGGGCGCCGCCCTCCAGGAGCTCCTTCCAGAACTCACCGATCCAGGACTCCGCGTCGCCCTGGGTCGTGAACTCCTCCGGCTGCAGGGCCGGCTCCGTCTCCGTACCGTCGGACTTCTCGAACCGCCACGTCCACGCCATGTCCGCCTCCTGGGTCACGTTGCTGCCCGAAGCCTAGTGCCTCGCGTCCGGATCGGGCCCGGCATGATCCGGACGAGACGCACCGGTGCCTGGCCCGGGCGCGCAGGCGGGGCATGGACACGGGAGGATCAGCAGCGTGGAACTGACTCTGCTCGGCACCGGCGCCCCCGACGGGCTGCCGCGCCCCGACTGCCCCTGCGCCGTCTGCGCGTCGGCCCGTGGTGCGCGGGCGCGCGCCGCCACCGCGCTGCTCGTCGACGACGCGCTGCTGCTCGACCTCACCCCCGGCGCGGTGTTCGCCGCCGCCCGTGCGGGCCATTCACTCAGCGGCGTACGACAGGTACTGCTGACCCATCCGCACGACGGCCCCGCCATGGAGCTGCCCCCTTCGCTGCCGTCCGCGGGACGGGTCCCGGACGGGCAGGAGCTGACGCTGATCTCCGGGCACCGGATCCGGGCGGTGGCGATGGACGCGCCGGGTACCGGCTACGAGGTGACGTCGCCGGAGGGCGAGCGGCTGCTCTACCTGCCGCCCGGGGCCGCCCCCGCCGGGCTGGCCGACCGGGTGGCGGAGGCGTACGACATGGTCGTCTGCGACGTGGTCGCGCGCCCCGACGCCGTGGCCAGGCTGCGGGCCGTGGAGGCGGTCGGGGCCGCCACGGAGGTGATCGCCGTCCATCTGGACCATGACGCGCCGCCCGGTGAGGAACTGGACCGCAGGCTCGCGGCGGGCGGGGCGCGCGCGGTGCCGGACGGCACGACCCTGCCGGTGGGCCGGTACCACGCCGTGCCCGATGTGCCCCGGCGCACGCTGGTGACGGGGGGCGCCCGGTCGGGGAAGTCGCTGGAGGCCGAGCAGCGCCTGGAGACGTTCCCCGAGGTGGTGTACGTGGCGACCGGAGGCCGCCGCGAGGGCGACGCGGAATGGGCGGCCCGGGTCGGGCTGCACCGGGAGCGCAGGCCCGCCGCGTGGCGCACCGAGGAGACGTGCGAGCTGGTGGGGCTGCTGGAGGCGGACGGTCCGCCGCTCCTGATCGACTGCCTCTCGCTGTGGCTGACGGACGCGTTGGACCGGGTGGGCGCCTGGGACGACGCCCGGTGGGCGGACGGCGGACAGGACGCGCTGCGGGCGCGGGTCGCCGATCTGGTGCGCGCGGTGCGCGGGACGCGCCGTACCGTCGTCGCCGTGACCAACGAGACCGGCTCGGGGGTGGTCCCGGCGACGGCCGCCGGTCGGCGCTTCCGGGACGAACTGGGGCGCCTGAACGCCGCGTTCGCCGACGAGTGCGAGCATGTGCTGCTGGTGGTGGCGGGCCGGGCGCTGGTGCTGCGGGGCTGAGCCGCGGGCGGGCGCGCGGGCCGGGACCGCACAAGGGCGGCGGGTACTGTTCCGCACAGGAGCCCTGCGCCGGGTTCCGGCCCACCATGTGACGACCCGCGAGGCAGACCCCCGTGAATCTGGACGACTTCTCCGACCTGATCGAACGCCCCGACGGGGGTGTACGCCGTGATGCCGAGGAACGCCGGGAGCGGCTGATCGTCCCCTCCGGCGCCCTCGGACGGCTCGACGAGCTGGGCGAGTGGCTGTCGGCCGCTCAGCAGGCGGTGCCGGTCAAGCCGGTCGACCGGCCCCGTGTGGTGCTCTTCGCGGGTGACCACGGGGTGGCGGAGCTCGGCGTGTCCGGCCGGGCGGCCGGGACCGCGCACGAGCTGGTCCGGGCCGTGCTGGACGGTGCGAGCCCGGTGGCGGTGCTGTCCCGGCGCTTCTCCGTGCCCGTGCGGATCGTGGACGCGGGCCTGGACTGCGACCCGGAGCTGCTTCCCGACGCGGTCGTGCGGCACCGGGTGCGGCGCGGCAGCGGCCGTATCGACGTCGAGGACGCGCTGACGGCCGAGGAGGCCGAGCAGGCCGTACGCCTCGGGATGCGGATCGCCGACGAGGAGGCCGACTCCGGCACCGATCTGGTGGTGCTCGGCGATCTGAGTGTCGGCGGTACGACGGCGGCCTCGACCCTGATCGCGGCCCTGTGCGGCACGGACGCGTCGGTGGTGACCGGGCGCGGGGGTGCGGGCATCGACGACCTGGCCTGGATGCGCAAGTGCGCCGCGATCCGGGACGCGTTGCGCCGGGCGCGGCCGGTTCTCGGCGATCAGCTGGAGCTGCTGGCCGCGGTGGGCGGCGCGGATCTGGCGGCGATGACCGGTTTCCTGCTGCAGAGCGCGGTGCGCCGGATGCCCGTGGTGCTGGACGGTGTGGTCTCGGCGGCCTGTGCCCTGGTGGCCCAGCGGGCGGCCTTCCGGGCGCCGGACTGGTGGCTGGCCGGGCAGGTGAGCGGTGAGCCGGCGCAGATGAAGGCGCTGGACCGGATGGCGCTGACGCCGCTGCTGGACCACGGTGTGACCGTGGGCGAGGGCAGCGGCGCGCTGCTCGCGCTGCCGCTCGTCCAGGCCGCCGCGGCGCTGGCCGCGGAGCTGCCCGAACGGGCGGAGGAGTCCGAGGAGTCCGAGGAGGAAGCCGCGGACGGGGCAGCCGTGGAGGCGGAGAGCGCGGAAGCCGTGGCGGACGCGGTGAACGCGAAGAGCGCGGCGGGCGCGGAGAACACGGACGGCGCCGGCGCCTGAGCTCAGGTCCCGGGGCCGCGCGGCCCCGGGAGCGGTGTCCGGTCAGGGGCTCCGCCGATCAGGTCCTGGAACCTGCGGCGCGGTCCCGCCCAGCGCACGTCGTGGTGATAGGCCCTCAGCACCGCTCTGGCGCGGGCCCGGTGCCGGTTGCGGTAGAAGCGCCTGGCCCACGGCGAGACCGGCCTGGCCAGCCGGATCGCGGCGATCAGCGCGATGAACGGGACCAGGGTGCCGATCATCGCCATGCGGACCTTGCCCTTGAACAGGGCGATCAGTACGAAGCCGAAGTTGACGACGTAGGTCAGTACGACGCCCAGCCTGTTCTGCTGCTGCTCGCCGGTCAGCTGGTCCACCCCCAGGGGTGAGAAGCCGGCGAGCACGAGTACGACGAGCGAGGCGGTGAGGACGACGACCTCCACGCTCTGCCGGCCCTCCTCGCTCCAGTACACGTCGTCGAGGTGCAGGATCAGCGCGAACTCGTCGAGGACCAGGCCGGCTCCCACACCGAAGACGGCGGCGCAGATCCCGGCCGCGACACCGTGCTGTCCGCAGGCCACCGCGCCGAAGCCGCCGACCACCGAGAGCACGATGCCCGGCACCACGTGGTGGACGTGCACCCCGCCGGGCGTGATGTTGCGGAACGGCCCCTTCCCGGCCCGGATCATCCGGGTGATGAGACGGGTGACGGCGAAGGTGAGAACGAAAGCGCTCAGGGCGAGCAGCAGCGGGAGCTTGCCCGGTTCGACGATGTTCTGGTGAAACCAGTGACCCATGCCACCTACTCCCGACAGTCCGGCTTTACGGCCTTTGCGTGTTTTGCACAATCTAGCGCCGGGCCGCACCGGCTAGCCTGCGCGCGGTGACCTCCCTGAACAGCCACGGCATACGTTTCGCCTTCGGCACCCTGACCGTGCTCCCCGTCCGCGTCTCCCGCTGGGACCGTGGAGCCGCCCGCGCCGGCATGCTCTGCGCCCCGCTCGCCGGGCTGGTGGTGGGGCTGTTCGCGGCCGGGTCCGGGACACTGCTGCTGCTCGCCGGGGCAGGGGCCCTGCCGGCCGCGGTCGCCTCCGCCGCGCTCCCCGCCGTGCTGACCCGGGGCCTGCACCTGGACGGCCTCGCGGACACCGCCGACGGACTCGGCAGCGCCCGGCCGGCCGAGGACGCCCTGCGGATCATGAAGCAGTCCGACATTGGGCCGTTCGGTGTGATCACCCTGCTGTTCGTCCTGCTGGCCCAGGTCGCGGCCCTGTCCGAGCTGTACGGGCGGGGCTGGGCGTACGGGGCGCTGGGGACGGTCACGGCGGCCGTCGTCGCCCGGCTCGCGCTCACGCTGGCCGCGCGCCGAGGCGTCCCGCCGGCCCGGCCGGAGGGCCTCGGCGCGGCGGTGGCGGGCACCGTCTCGCTCCGTACCGCCACGGCCGTCGCCTGCGTGGTCCTCGCGGGCTGCGCGGGGGCCGGTGCGCCGCTCGGCGGTCACGGGGCCGTGCACCACGCCCTCGCGGCCCTGGCCGGCCTGGGGGCTGCGCACCTGATGCTGCGCCACTGCGTGCGGCGCTTCGGCGGGGTGACCGGCGACGTGTTCGGGGCACTGGAGGAGACGGCCGCCACGGTGACGCTGGTGGCACTCATCCTCGGCTGAGACGCGGACCCCCCGGCCGGGGCGTCCTCGGCCGAGGGACCGTCAGCCGGTGCGGCGCCCGTCGCGAGTTCGAGCCGTCGCTCCTCGCGCCACGGGGACGGGAGACGGGGAACCTCGCCGCGTCGGGCGGGACATCCTCCCGGGCGCCCGGTGGAGGGGCGGCGGTCGCGGCCTTCGGCTCCGCGGGCCTCCGTCCTCCGCGGCGGGGGGCGCAGCCGGCCGGCAGGGCCGGCGGCACCAGCACGGCGCGGAGCACCGGCCACCGTTCCCTCGCGCTCCGCCTGTCGTCTCCCCCACGGCTCCCGCCCAGGTCAACGACCCTGCACCCGAGGCCCTTTCCCTCCGCGCGGGGCCGGTCGGAACGGGCGCGTTCGGCTGGACGGCCCCGCCCCTGTGAGCGGGCGGCGAAGGCGCGCGTAGGCTCATAACCGGCACATTGCGGCGGCGTCTACGACGCGCCGGGCACGGTCGGCCCACCCCTCGACCGACACAGAACTCAACGGAAGCGAGATTTCACCACCGTGACTGCTCTCACTCTCAGCACTGCCGGTGCGGCGACGCTGCGCGCCGACGCACTCGTCGTCGGCGTCGCCAAGGGCGCCGGGTCCAAGTCCGGGGACTTGGTCGTCGCACCGGGCGCCGAGGCCGTGGACAAGGCGTTCGACGGAAAGCTCGCCACCGTCCTGGAGACCCTGGGCGCCTCCGGTGCCGAGGGCGAGGTGACCAAGCTCCCCGCGCCGTCCGGACTCAAGGTCCCGGTCGTCCTCGCGGTCGGGCTCGGCCCGGTCCCGAAGAAGGACGACGCGTACGGCGCCGAGGCACTGCGCCGGGCCGCGGGCAGCGCCGCCCGCGCGCTCGCCGGCTCGAAGAAGGCCGGGTTCGCCCTGCCGACGGAGTCCGCCGAGGACGCCGAGGCCATCGCGGAGGGCGCCCTGCTGGGCGCGTACGCCTTCACCGCCTACCAGGGCGGCGAGAACAAGGTCGCCCCCAAGGGCGCAAAGCCCAGCGGCCCGAAGCTGCCGCTCGCGGAGGTCGCCCTGCTCGGCACCAAGCCGCGCGACAAGGCGTTCAAGGCCGCCGCCGAGCGCGCCCTCGCGGTCACCGAGGAGATCAACCGGGCCCGTGACCTGATCAACACCCCGCCCAACGACCTGTACCCCGAGTCCTTCGCCGCCGTGGCCGCCGCCGCCGGCAAGGAGCACGGCATCAAGGTGCAGGTCCTCGACGAGAAGGCGCTCGTCAAGGGCGGCTTCGGCGGTCTGCTGGGCGTCGGCCAGGGCTCGGCGCACGGCCCCCGCCTCGTCCGCCTCGCCTACACGCACCCCAAGGCGGAGAAGACCCTCGCCCTCGTCGGCAAGGGCATCACCTACGACTCGGGCGGCATCTCGCTCAAGCCGGCCGGCCACAACGAGACGATGAAGTGCGACATGAGCGGCGCCGCCGCCGTGTTCGCGGCCGTCGTCGCGGCTGCGCGTCTCGGCCTGCGGGTCAACGTCACCGGCTGGCTGGCCCTCGCCGAGAACATGCCGTCGGGCAACGCCACCCGCCCGGGTGACGTGCTGCGCATGTACAGCGGCAAGACCGTCGAGGTGCTCAACACCGACGCCGAGGGCCGGCTCGTCCTCGCCGACGCGCTGACCCGCGCGTCGGAGGAGCAGCCGGACGCGATCGTCGACGTGGCGACCCTGACCGGTGCGATGGTGCTCGCCCTGGGCAACCGCACCTTCGGTGTGATGGCCAACGACGACGCCTTCCGTACGTCGATCCACGAGATCGCCGAGGAGGTCGGCGAGGCGTCCTGGCCGATGCCGCTCCCCGCCGACCTGCGCAAGGGCATGGACTCCCCCACCGCCGACATCGCCAACATGGGTGAGCGGATGGGCGGCGGCCTGGTGGCCGGCCTCTTCCTCCAGGAGTTCGTGGGCGAGGGCATCGCCTGGGCCCACCTGGACATCGCCGGACCCGCCTTCCACGAGGGCGCGCCGTACGGCTACACGCCCAAGGGCGGCACCGGGTCCGCGGTCCGCACCCTGGTCAAGCTGGCGGAGCGCACGGCCGCCGGTGACCTGGGCTGAGTCCGGGCACCACGTACGCGCACGGCCTTCGCGCGTGATGTCCGCGTGTGACGTTCGCGCGCGGCGGATACGGCCCCGGGCATACGTCCGGGGCCGTACGTGTTCCACCCGGTGGCTCTGACCGGCTGTTTTTCCGGAACTTTGTACGCGTCGGTAACCGTCCGGGCCGGGCATCCGTCCGCCCCGGACCGGGGCCCCGCGTCCCGCCCGCCCTCAACAAGTGCGAAGATGGGTTCTCGGCAGGACAGGGCCCCAACCACAGGGCCGAATAACGCAAGCGGCCGAACACCAGCCGACCGGCCGGTCACACCCCAGCGACGGGGCCCGGCGTACGGCGCACATGCATGGAGGACGTGACGTGGCGAACGACGCCAGCACCGTTTTCGACCTAGTGATCCTCGGCGGTGGTAGCGGCGGTTACGCCGCGGCACTGCGCGGAGCGCAGCTGGGCCTGGACGTCGCACTGATCGAGAAGGGCAAGGTCGGCGGCACCTGCCTGCACAACGGCTGTATTCCCACGAAGGCGCTGCTGCACGCCGGCGAGATCGCCGACCAGGCCCGCGAGGCCGGTCAGTTCGGCGTGAAGGCCACCTTCGAGGGCATCGACATCGAGGCCGTCCACGCCTACAAGGACGAGGTGATCTCGGGCCTGTACAAGGGTCTGCAGGGACTCATCGCCTCGCGCAAGGTGCACTACATCGAGGGTGAGGGCCGGCTCTCGTCGCCCACCTCGGTGGATGTCGGCGGCCAGCGTATCCAGGGCCGCCACGTGGTGCTCGCGACCGGCTCCGTGCCGAAGTCGCTGCCCGGCCTGGAGATCGACGGCAACCGCGTCATCTCCTCGGACCACGCGCTGAAGCTGGACCGCGTGCCGAAGTCCGCGATCGTCCTGGGCGGCGGCGTCATCGGCGTCGAGTTCGCCTCGGCGTGGAAGTCCTTCGGGACCGACATCACGATCGTCGAGGGCCTGAAGCACCTGGTCCCGGTCGAGGACGAGAACAGCTCGAAGCTCCTGGAGCGCGCGTTCCGCAAGCGCGGCATCAAGTTCAACCTCGGCACCTTCTTCGACAAGGCCGAGTACACCGAGGACGGTGTGCGGGTCACCCTCGCCGACGGCAAGACCTTCGAGGCGGAGGTGCTGCTGGTCGCGATCGGCCGCGGCCCGGTCTCGCAGGGTCTGGGCTACGAGGAGGCCGGGGTCGCGATGGACCGCGGCTACGTCCTCGTCGACGAGTACATGCAGACCAACGTCCCGACGATCTCGGCCGTGGGCGACCTCGCCCCGACCCTCCAGCTCGCCCACGTCGGCTTCGCCGAGGGCATCCTGGTGGCGGAGCGGCTGGCCGGCCTCAAGACCGTGCCGATCGACTACGACGGCGTGCCGAAGGTGACGTACTGCCACCCCGAGGTCGCCTCCGTCGGTATCACCGAGGCCAAGGCCAAGGAGATCTACGGTGCGGACAAGGTCGTCGCCCTCAAGTACAACCTCGCGGGCAACGGCAAGAGCAAGATCCTGAAGACCGCCGGCGAGATCAAGCTCGTCCAGGTCAAGGACGGTGCCGTGGTCGGCGTCCACATGGTCGGTGACCGTATGGGCGAGCAGGTCGGCGAAGCGCAGCTGATCTACAACTGGGAGGCGCTGCCGGCCGAGGTCGCGCAGCTCATCCACGCCCACCCGACGCAGAACGAGGCGATGGGCGAGGCCCACCTGGCCCTCGCCGGCAAGCCTCTTCACTCCCACGACTGATTCCGGTCACGGGCGCGACGACCGACCACTTCCGCACTTTCGTAAGGAGCAACTGAAACCATGTCGGTTTCCGTAACCCTTCCGGCGCTCGGCGAGAGCGTCACCGAGGGCACCGTCACCCGCTGGCTGAAGGCCGAGGGCGAGCACGTCGAGGCCGACGAGCCGCTGCTCGAGGTCTCGACCGACAAGGTCGACACCGAGATCCCCGCCCCCGCCTCGGGCATCCTGGCGTCCATCAAGGTCGCCGAGGACGAGACCGTCGAGGTCGGCGCCGAGCTGGCCGTCATCGACGACGGCACGGACGCGCCGGCCCCGGCCGCCGAGCCCGCTGCCGCTCCGGCACCTGAGGCCGATTCTCCGGCACCTGAGGCCGAGGCCCCGGCACCTGCCGCCGAGGCCCCCGCGGCCGCTCCTGCCGAGGCCCCCGCGGCCCCGGCCGGTGGCGCCGCCGGTACCGATGTCACCCTCCCGGCGCTCGGTGAGAGCGTCACCGAGGGCACCGTCACCCGCTGGCTGAAGGAGGTCGGCGAGGAGGTCACGGAGGACGAGCCCCTGCTCGAGGTCTCCACGGACAAGGTCGACACCGAGATCCCCGCCCCGGTCTCCGGCGTGCTGCTGGAGATCGTGGTCGCCGAGGACGAGACCGCCGAGGTCGGCGCCAAGCTCGCCGTCATCGGTGCTCCGGGCGCCGCCCCGGCCGCCGCCGCTCCTGCCGACGCCCCGGCTCCGGCTGCCGCCCCGGCTCCGGCTGCTGCACCGGCTGCCCCGGCACCGGCCGCTGCTCCGGCTCCGGCTCCCGCCCCGGCTGCCCCGGCACCGGCCGCCGCTCCGGCTCCGGCCGCTCCGGCTCCGGCCGCTCCCGCCCCGGCCGCTCCGGCTCCCGAGCCGGTGGCGCCCGCCGCCCCGGTCGCGGCTCCGGCCGCCCCGGCGCCGGTGGCCGCCGCTCCGGCACCCGTCACCCCGGCACCGGCCGCTCCGGCCGCGCCTTCCGGTGACGACGGCGCGTACGTCACGCCGCTGGTCCGCAAGCTCGCCGCCGAGAACGGCGTCGACCTGGGCGCGGTCAAGGGCACCGGCGTCGGTGGCCGTATCCGCAAGCAGGACGTAGTGGCCGCCGCCGCGGAGGCCGCCAAGGCCGCCGCCGCTCCGGCTCCGGCCGCCGCTGCCCCGGCAGCCAAGGCCGCGCCGAAGGTGGAGGCGTCCCCGCTGCGCGGTCAGACGGTCAAGATGACCCGTATGCGCAAGGTCATCGGCGACAACATGATGAAGGCGCTGCACTCGCAGGCCCAGCTGACCTCGGTCCTCGAGGTCGACATCACCAAGCTGATGAAGCTGCGCAACCAGGCGAAGGAGTCCTTCGCCGCCCGTGAGGGCGTCAAGCTGTCCCCGATGCCGTTCTTCGTGAAGGCGGCGGCCCAGGCGCTGAAGGCCCACCCGGTCGTCAACGCCCGGATCAACGGGGACGAAGGCACCATCACGTACTTCGACTCGGAGAACATCGGCATCGCCGTGGACGCCGAGAAGGGTCTGATGACCCCGGTCATCAAGGGTGCGGGCGACCTGAACATCGCCGGTATCGCGAAGAAGACGGCCGAGCTGGCCGGCAAGGCCCGCGGTGGCGGCCTCACCCCGGACGACATGTCGGGTGCGACCTTCACCATCAGCAACACCGGTTCGCGCGGTGCGCTGTTCGACACCGTCATCGTGCCGCCGAACCAGGCGGCCATCCTGGGCATCGGTGCCACCGTCAAGCGTCCGGCGGTCATCGAGACCGCCGAGGGCACCGTCATCGGTATCCGCGACATGACGTACCTCTCGCTCTCCTACGACCACCGTCTGGTGGACGGCGCGGACGCCGCCCGTTACCTGACCACGGTCAAGGCGATCCTCGAGGCCGGCGAGTTCGAGGTCGAGCTCGGGCTCTGAGCCCCGCGGTTGTAACCAGCCTCACCAGCGGCGCCCCCGTCCGGAACACTCCCGGGCGGGGGCGCCGCCGTATTGTCTAGACACCACCGGTCGCCCCCTGGCGGCCGTGTCGGTGTAGGCAGCACCGGTTTGCCCCGAAGGAGCCCGTCATGACCCCGCCCGTCGTCCACTCGCTGCGCGAGCAGATCCGCGAGCACATCGTGGACGGGATCGTCAGCGGGCGCTGGAAGCCGGGTGAGCGGATCGTCGAGCGGCGCATCGCGACCGAGCTGGAGGTCAGCCAGACGCCGGTGCGTGAGGCGCTGCGCGAGCTGGAGACCCTGCGGCTGATCGAGTCGGCGCCCAACAAGGGCGTACGGGTACGGAATCTGACGGCGGCCGATCTGGAGGAGAGCTACCCGGTCCGGGCCGGGCTGGAGCAGATCGCCGCCGAGCTGGCGGCCCCGGCGCTGGGCGAGGACTGCTCGGCGCTGACCCCGCACGTGGCGGCCCTGTACGAGGCCGACCGGCTGGCCGACGGCGAGGCGCAGGTGCGGCACACCGTGGCCTTCCACCGGGAGATGGTCCGGGCGGCGGGGAACGCCGTGCTGCTGCACACCTGGGAGGGGCTGGGCATCGAGGTGTTCACGGCCCTGTCCATCCGCTGGCTGGGCACGGTGCAGAAGTCGTACGCGGAGGAGCACGAGGCGCTCATCGAGGCGTTCCTGCGGCGGGATCCGCGGATCGCCGTGCTGGTGAAGGAGCACGTCCTGGGGTGCGCGCCCCGGGCGTGAGTCCGGAGTGCGCCCAAGCGGAGTGCACCACGAGTCCCGAGCGAGCCACGTCCGGGCCATAAGCCCCGCGAAGGCGTGAGCCCGCGCGGGAGGGCGTGCGCCGGAGCGGCGGCGGGCTACGCGTGAAGGTGTGCGCTTCGCTGAGGTCCGCACCCATCTGTGGCACCAGGCGCTCGACTGTGCAGCTCAGAGCCCGTTTCACCCCAATAATCCCGTCACTCCGTGCCCCACTTCGAGGCACCCCATGCCACTTTCTTCATATCGAGAAGTTTTGCCTTTCATCCTTTGATCGATCATCGATCGGCGCCTTACAGTTCACTCGCGGGCCCACCGGCCCGATCGCCCTGTCCTGCCAGCCAGGGCCTTCTCCACCCCCTCCCACTCCGGAAGGCGGCGATCATGACCGACCCCGTAGCAAAGCTTCCGAGCGAGCTCGACCAGCTCCCGGACCGCGACCCCGAGGAGACCGCCGAATGGGCGGCCTCCCTGGACGCCGTCACCAAGGCCGCGGGCCCGCACCGCGCCGCTTATCTGATGCGGCGTTCGCTCCAGCACGCCGAGGGCGCCGGTATCGCGCTGCCCAAGCTGCTGGAGACCGACTACGTCAACACCATCCCCACCTCCGCGGAGCCCGCCTTCGACGGCGACCTGGAGATGGAATCGAAGATCACCGCGTGGAACCGCTGGAACGCGGCCGCGATGGTCACCCGTGGTGCCCGCTTCGGCGTCGGCGGCCACATCGCCACCTTCGCCTCGGCCGCCTGGCTGTACGAGACCGGCTTCAACCACTTCTTCCGCGGCAAGGAGGGGGACGGCTCCGGCGACCAGCTCTACATCCAGGGCCACGCCTCCCCCGGTATCTACGCCCGTGCCTTCCTCGACGGCCGCCTCGGCGAGCAGCAGCTCGACAACTTCCGCCAGGAGTCGGGCGGTGCGGGCCTGCCTTCCTACCCGCACCCGCGACGGCTGCCCTGGCTGTGGGAGTTCCCCACCGTCTCGATGGGCCTCGGCCCGCTCTCGGCGATCTACCAGGCGCGCTTCAACCGCTACCTGGAGAACCGCAGGATCAAGGACACGTCGAACTCGCACGTCTGGGCCTTCCTGGGCGACGGCGAGATGGACGAGCCCGAGTCGACCGCAGCCCTCGCCCTCGCGGCCCGTGAGCAGCTCGACAACCTGACCTTCGTCATCAACTGCAACCTGCAGCGTCTCGACGGCCCGGTCCGCGCGAACTTCCGCGTGGTCCAGGAGCTGGAGGGCGCGTTCCGCGGAGCCGGCTGGAACGTCATCAAGACGCTCTGGGGCAACGCCTGGGACGAGCTGTTCCAGCTGGACACCACGGGCGCGCTGATCCGCCGCCTCCGTGAGGTGCCGGACGCGCAGTTCCAGACGTACGCGACCCGTGACGTGGCGTACATCCGCGAGCACTTCTTCGGCGCCGAGCCCGCGCTCGCCGAGCTGGCGAAACTGCTGGGCGACGCCAAGATCGCCGAGTGTTTCTACAGCTCCCGCGGCGGCCACGAGGCCCGCAAGGTGTACGCGGCCTACCGCGCCGCGGTGGAGCACAAGGGCGCGCCGACCGTGATCCTGGCCCAGACGGTCAAGGGCTACACGCTCGGCAAGGGCTTCGAGTCCAAGAACGCCAACCACCAGATGAAGAAGCTGTCGGTCGACGAGTTCAAGAGCATGCGCGAGCTGCTCGGCCTCCCGATCCCGGACAGCGCCTTCGCGGACGGCCTGGTCCCCTACGGCCACCCGGGCGCCGACTCCCCCGAGGTCCGCTACCTCCAGGAGCGCCGTGCCGCCCTCGGCGGCCCGGCCCCCGCCCGCCGGGTGCACGCCGCGGCCCTGCCGCAGCCGGAGGAGCGCGCCTTCAAGGCCCTGTACAAGGGGTCCGGCAAGCAGGAGATGGCCACCACCATGGCCTTCGTCCGCCTGGTGAAGGACCTGATGCGGGACAAGGAGACCGGCAGGCGCTGGGTCCCGATCGTCCCGGACGAGGCCCGTACCTTCGGTATGGAGTCGCTTTTCCCGTCGGCCGGCATCTACTCGCCGCTGGGCCAGACGTACGAGCCGGTCGACCGCGACCAGCTGATGTACTACAAGGAGGCCAAGGACGGCCAGATCCTCAACGAGGGGATCACCGAGGCCGGTGCCATGGCCGACTTCATCGCCGCCTCCACGTCGTACGCGACGCACGGCGAGACGATGATCCCGTTCTACATCTTCTACTCGATGTTCGGCTGGCAGCGGACCGGCGACCAGATGTGGCAGCTCGCCGACCAGCTCGGCAAGGGCTTCATCGTCGGTGCCACGGCGGGCCGTACGACGCTGACGGGCGAGGGTCTGCAGCACGCGGACGGCCACTCGCACCTGATCGCGTCCACGAACCCGGCGTCGCTGAACTACGACCCGGCGTTCGCGTACGAGATCGCGGTGATCGTCAAGGACGGTCTGCGCAGGATGTACGGCCCCGAGGCCGAGAACGTCTTCTACTACCTGACGGTCTACAACGAGCCGAAGCAGCAGCCCGCGATGCCGGAAGGCGTCGAGGAGGGCATCCTCAAGGGCCTGTACCGCTTCAAGGAGGGCACGCCCGCCGCGGCGGACGCGCCGCGCCTGCAGCTCCTGGGCTCCGGTACGGCGATCCACTGGGTGCTCAAGGCCCAGGAACTCCTGGCCGCCGACTGGGGGGTCACGGCCGACGTCTGGTCCGCGACCTCGTGGGGAGAGCTGCGCCGTGACGCGCTGGAGGCCGACGAGGCGCTGCTCCGCGGTGAGGAGAAGGTGCCGTACGTGACCCAGGCGCTCTCCGGTGCGCCGGGCCCGGTCCTCGCGGTCAGCGACTGGATGCGCGCGGTGCCGGACTCGATCAGCCAGTGGGTGGAGCAGGACTGGTCCTCGCTGGGCACGGACGGCTTCGGCCTCTCCGACACCCGCGAGGCCGCCCGCCGGCACTTCGGGGTCGACCCTGAGTCGGTCGTGGTCGCCTCCCTGGCCCAGCTGGCCCGCCGCGGCGAGATCCCGGCCTCGAAGGTCAAGGAGGCCCGGGAGAAGTACGGGCTGTAGTCGGACGGGCGGGGCGGGTGCCGGGCAGGTCCGGCACCCCCCCCCCCCCCGGCGGCCCCC
>NZ_JBHXRD010000062.1:0-22642 GCF_042717325.1 Streptomyces sp. NPDC058637
TCTTGCGCGGTGCCTGCTTTTTTTTTTCTACCACCCCCCCCCGGGCCCCGCCCGCCCCCCCCCCCCCCCCGGGCCCGGTGCGTGCGCCACGACCGAGGGGCCTCCGGGGTCGCCGCCAGGGGGCGCGTCGGGCAGGACCGACCCCGGGCCGGGGGCTGCGCCCCCCAGGTCCGACCCCTGGCCCGGGGGCTGCGCACCCAGGCCGGCTCCGGCGCGCCCGCCCAGCAGGACCGGCCACGGATATCCCGCCGGATGGCTCACCCGAGGGCATCGCCGCTCCGGGGACTGCCCCGGGCGTCACCGCCGACGCGGCTCGCGCCGGGTGTCCAGGGCCCGCTCATCCCAGGGCAGGCGACCGACGCGGCTTACCCCGGGCTGCCTGGGCCGCCCGCTCACCTTCAGGGCGGGCGTTGACGCGGTTCACCCGGGGCGTTCCTGGCCGCCCCGTTCACCCCGGGCGCCCGGACCCGCCCGTTCACCCCGATCGGCCCGGGCACCGCTCACACCCTGGGCGCCCTGGGCCCCCGGCCCGCCCGCTCCCCCGCGCCCCGGCCCCGCTCACCCCACGCGTCCCGCCAGGGTGAGGGTGCGGTGTGCCGTGGCCACCACCGCCGCGTCGACGAATCTTCCGTCCGGGAGGGCGAGCGCTCCCGCCTCCGTCCGTGACGCCTCCATGATCTGTTCCGCAGCCTCGATCTCCTGGGCGGTGGGCCGGAACGCCCGCTCGATCACCGGCAGCTGCCGGGGATGGATCGCCGCCCGGCCGAGCAGCCCAAGGCTCCGCCCGTGCGCGCACGACGAGCGCAGCCCGGACAGGTCCTTGACGTCGGGGAACACCGACATGACGGGCGGGTCGAGCCCGGCCGCCCGGGCGGCGACCACGACGCGGCTGCGCGACCAGTCGAGCCCGGCGTCGTCCCGTACGCCCAGATCCGCCCGCAGGTCCGCCTCGCCGAGCGCGATGCCCCGGACCTCGTGATGGGCACCGGCGATCGAGTACGCGTGCTCGATCGCCAACGCCGACTCCAGCAGCGGATACAGCGCGACCCCCGGTGCCAACGCCGCGACATGGTGCACGGACGCCGCATGGGTGATCTTGGGGAGCCGCATCCCGGACAGCCCTGGCAGCCCCTTCAGGGCCTTGACGTCGCCCTCGCCGTGGACCCGGACATGGACCGGCACCGCCAGTGGATCGGCCGTGACCGGATCCGTGAGGAGCTCCACGGTCGCCGTCCGTGCGTACTCCTTGCGGTCCGGCGCGACCGCGTCCTCCAGGTCCACGATCACCACGTCCGCCCCGGAGCCGAGCGCCTTACGGACCACCGCGGGCCGGTCCCCGGGGACGTACAGCCAGGTCAGTGCCACCGCCGGGGCACTCACAGCGCCCCCTCCTCCCGCAGTGCCGCGATCTTCGGCGCCGACAGGCCGAGTCCGGCCAGGATCTCGTCCGTGTCCGCGCCGTGCGGCCGGCCGGCCCAGCGGATCGCCCCCGGTGTCTCCGAGAGCCGGAACAGCACGTTCTGCATCCGCAGCGGCCCCAGCTCGGGGTCGTCGACCTCGGTGATCGTGCCCAGTGCCCGGTACTGGGGGTCCTCCATCACGTCCCGCACGTCGTGGATCGGCGCGATGGCCGCCTCCGCCTTCTCGAACGCCGAGAGGGCCTCCTCCCGGGTGCGCCGGGCGATCCAGCGCCCCACGGCGTCGTCGAGTTCGTCGGCGTGCTCGGCGCGCGTGGTCCCGGCGGCGAACCACGGTTCGTCGATCAGGTCCGGGCGCCCGACCAGGCGCATGACGCGCTCGGCGACCGACTGGGCCGAGGTCGAGACTGCTACCCAGTGGCCGTCGGAGGTCCGGTAGGTGTTGCGCGGCGCGTTGTTGCGGGAGCGGTTGCCGGTGCGTGGCTGGACGTAACCGAGCTGGTCGTACCAGAGCGGCTGCGGCCCCAGGACCGTCAGGATCGGCTCGATGATCGCCAGGTCGACCACCTGCCCCTGCCCGGTGAGGTCCCGCCCGGCCAGGGCCGTCATCACCGCGTACGCCGTGGCGAGCGCCGCGATCGAGTCGGCGAGCCCGAACGGCGGCAGGGTCGGCGGCCCCTCCGGCTCCCCGGTGACGGCGGCGAAGCCGCTCATCGCCTCGGCGAGCGTGCCGAAGCCGGGCCGGTGCGCGTACGGGCCGAACTGGCCGAAGCCCGTGACCCGGGCCAGCACCAGCCGGGGGTTGACGGCACGCAGCTCCTCCCAGCCCACGCCCCAGCGCTCCAGCGTCCCGGGCCGGAAGTTCTCGATGATCACATCGGTGTCCGAGGCGAGCCGCAGCAGCACGTCCCGCCCGCCGGGGCTGGACAGGTCGAGGGTGAGGGTGCGTTTGTTGCGGCCCAGCAGCTTCCACCACAGGCCGACCCCGTCCTTCGCGGGACCGTGCCCGCGCGAGGGATCGGGCCTGCGCGGATGTTCGACCTTGATGACCTCGGCGCCGAAGTCTCCGAGCATGGTGGCCGCGAGCGGCCCGGCGAACAGCGTGGCGAGGTCCAGGACCCGCAGGCCGGCGAGGGGAGCGGTCGTCGTACTCATGCGGCATCGATCTCGCTTCGGTACGGCATCGACGTGGAGGCGCCGGGTCTCTGCACGCAGAGCGCGGCGGCCGAGGACGCCCAGGCCAGCGCCTCCGGGACCGCCCGGCCTTCGGCGAGCGCCACGGCGAGCGTGCCGACGAACGTGTCACCGGCACCGGTCGTGTCGACCGCCGTGACCTCGGGGGCCGGGAAGCGGATCGTCTCGCCGCCCCGGGCCGCGTACAGGCATCCCTTCCCGCCGAGGGTGATCAGGACCTCCGGGACCCGCCGGAGCAGGACCTCCGCCGCCGCACGCGGTTCCGCGCACCCGGAGAGCGCGGCGGCCTCGTGCTCGTTGGGGACCAACAGGTCGACGGCGTCGAGGAGTCCGGGGGGCAGCGGCTGTACGGGGGCGGGGGTGAGGATCGTCCGGACACCCCGGGCCCTCGCGGCCCGGGCCCCCTCCGTCACGACGGAGAGCGGGAGTTCCAGCTGGAGGAGCAGCAGACCGGCCGCGGCGATGGCGGCGTTCTCGCCCGGGCCGAGCGCGGTGACGGTCGCGTTGGCGCCGGGGATCACGACGATGGCGTTGGAGCCCTCGTCGTCGACGACGATGTGCGCCGTACCGCTCGGGCCGGCGACGGTGTGGAGCAGATCCGTGTCCACGCCCGCGTGTTCCAGATTCGCGCGCAGCCGGGAGCCGTACTCGTCGGTGCCGACCGCGCCGATCATCACCACCTCCCCGCCCGCGCGGGCCGCGGCGACGGCCTGGTTGGCCCCCTTGCCGCCGGGTACGGTCCGGAACTCCCGTCCGGTGACGGTCTCCCCGCGCCCGGGTGCCCGGGCGGTGTAGGCGACCAGATCCATGTTGGTGCTGCCGAGTACGGCGATCGCTGTCATGGGCGGCGTACCTCCTGATAGGTCAGTTCGGCGAGGGTGTCGAAGCCGATGGAGCCGAAGCCGGAAACGGACGTGGCGAGCCGGTTCTTGAGCGGGGCCGTCCACCGGTCGGGCAGTGCGGCGGGCCGGCCGGCCAGCAGGCCCGCGAGCGAACCGGCCGTCGCGCCGTTCGAGTCGGTGTCCCAGCCGCCGGACACCGCGCGGCAGACGGAACCGCCGAAGTCGCCGTCCGCGTGGGTGAGGGCGGCGGCCAGCAACGCCGCGTTGGGCAGGACGTGCACCCAGTGGTGGGTGGCGGCGTAGGCGCTGTGCAGCCGGTTCACGACCGTGTCGAAGTCCGGTTCGGCGCGGGCCGTCGCGATCCCGAGGCGCACCGCGTGCGCGTAGCGGGAGCGGGGCGGCACCACGCGCAGTCCGGCCGCCAGGCAGCCGTGGACATCCGTCTCGCCGCCGGCCGCCTCGGCGAGCGCCGCGGCGACGAACATCGCTCCGTACACCCCGTTGGCGGTGTGGGTGAGCACCGCGTCCCGGTGCGCCTGCTCGGCGGCGGCCCCCGGGTCGCCGGGGTGGGTCCAGCCGTGTACGTCGGCCCGGATCTGGGCGCCGATCCACTCCCGGAACGGGTTGCGCCGGCGGGCGGTGTCCGGTGGTTCGAGGCCGTCGAGCAGATTGCGGTACGCGACGCGTTCGGCGGTGAAGACGCGGCCCGCCGGGAGCTCGTCCAGCCAGAGCCGGGCGAGGTCGGCCGTGGTGAAGCCGCGGCCGTGCCGCTGGAGCAACAGCACCCCGAGGACGGGGAAGTTGAGATCGTCGTCCTCCGGCATGCCGTCGATGTTCTCGGCGAGGGAGGTGGCCGCCGAGCGCCGGTTCCAGGGGTGGGCCGCGGCCAGTTCGTCCGGCAGCCCGCGGGCGGTGAACCAGGTGGTGAGCGGCCAGTTCCCGGTGGCGCGGGCCAGGGCGCGGATGCCGGCCAGGGGCAGCTTCTCGACGGGCTTGCCGAGCAGGCAGCCGGCCGCCCGGCCCAGCCAGGCCGCGTGCAACTGTTCGGGACCCAGGGCCGTGGAGCGGGGCCGGGGAGCGGGCCAGCGCGGACAGGCGGCCCGGACCGCGGCCAGTCCGGTCGGCTCGTACTCCGCCAACGGGCTTTCCAGCACGGCGAGTTCGTCGAGCAGCCGCTCGGCGAGCGCCCGCAGCCCGGCGGGCGCGGGGGAGTCCGAGGCCCCCGCACGCTCCGGTGCCGGGGAGCCGCCGGCCGCGTACCAGCTCCGCTCGATGTCCCCGGCGTCCCGGCCGTCCTGCGCGGCCTGGCGCAGCTCGTGCCCCACCAGGTCCTCGGGCTGGACCCACGTCAGCCGTACGGTCATCGGGGGCCGGCCAGCGTCGTGAACGCCGCTTCGTGGGCCCGGCGGCGGGCGGTGTCCCGTACGAAGACCTCGCGGGCGACCTCCGTCAGGGCCCGTGCCGGGGCGTGCAGATCGAGGCGGCTGGCCTCGGCGACCGTCTTCACCCAGGCTTCGGGGATCGCCGGCTCGCCGTGGAGCGCGCCCGCGAGCGCGCCGCTCATCGTCGCGATCGAGTCGCAGTCACGGCCGTAGTTGACCGAGCCGAGCACCGTGTGCCGGAAGTCGCCGCCGCCGACGAGCAGCATCCCGAGCGCGACCGGCAGTTCCTCGATCGAGTGCAGCCGGGAGGGCCGCCGGGCGCCGAGCGAGGGGTCGCGGTAGTGCGGGCCCACCGTGTCGAACGGGGCCACCGCGGCGCGGACCGGCGCCAGCGCGGACTCGTAGTCGGTGTACCGGGAGGCCACTTCGCACACCGCCTCGATCGCCGACCGGGTGCCGTCCTTGGCGAGCGCCAGGGCGGCCGAGACGACGGAGCCGGGCGTGGCGCCCGGGACGCAGGCGGCGGCGACGGCCGCGGCGAGGACCGCGGCCGCCTCCCGCCCGTACGAGGACTGATGGGCACCCGCCACGTCCAGCGCCTCCGCGTACGCGGCCTCCGGATGGGCCGCGTTCACGAGCCCGACCGGGGCCATGTACATCGCCGCCCCGCAGTTGACGATGTTCCCGGAGCCTGCCTCGCGCGGGTCGGCGTGCCCGTAGTGCAGCCGGGTGACGATCCACTTCTCGGCGAGGAAGATCCGCTGCAGGGGGAGCGCCTCGGCCTCCAGCTCCGGGATCCAGCGGGGACGGGACATCAGATCCGGTACGAGGTGGTCGGCGACGGCGTACGCGTCGAGATGGCCGCGCACCACCTCGTACACCCGGATCAGCGCATGGGTCATCAGGGTGTCGTCGGTGACGTGCCCGTCGCCCTTGTGGTACGGGGCGATGAGGCGTGCGGTGCGCCAGTCGTCGCCGTGCCAGGGACCGACGATCCCGGTCACGCGGCCGCCGTGGCGTTCGGAGATCTGCTCCGGGGTCCAGCCCTCGACGGGACCGCCGAGGGCGTCACCGACGGCCGCCCCGACGAGCGCACCGGTGATCCGCTCATCCAGGGTGAGCGTCGTGGGGGTCGTGCCTGCCGCGAGCGGTACGGATGTTTTGGGTGTCATGCCGGAATTGTCCACCCGGGGTGACTGGTTCCGTGGCTGCCAGCAGCCCGGCGAGTTCGATGAGATCCGTACCGGCGAGCCGGGGCAGCGCGCACCCGGCCAGCGTGCGGCAGGCCTCGCGCCAGCCCGCGGGCACGGTGGCGATCCCGCCCAGCGCACCGGTCAGCGCCCCGGCGAGCGCGGGCGCGGAGTCGGCGACCCGGGACAGACAGGCCGCGGCGGGCACGGCCTGGGCGATCTCCCCCCGGGCGGCGGTGGTCAGGGCCAGGGCGACCGGCACGGTCTCGGCCGCGGCGATCCCGTAGCTGTACACATGGTCGACGATCTGGTGTTCCAGCACGGGGACGAGGGCGAAGGCGCCCGCCGCCTCGCCCGCGAACTCCCGTGCCAGCCGCACGGCGTGGACGGCGTTGCGGGCGATCTCGGTGCCCTCGGGGAGCCGGTCGAGCGCCGCGTTCACCACGGTGTCGACGTCCGCACCGGCCAGGGCCTCGGCGATCGCGGCGGCGACGGCACGGGCGCCGTGCACCCCGTCGCCGTCCTGCGTGTACCGGGCGTCGAACTCGGCGAGTTCGGCGGCGGCGGCCGGATCACCGGGGTGCACGATCGCGAGCACGGCGGCCCTGACGCAGGCCGCGTCGTCGAAGTAGTGCGGGTTGTCGTGGCCGGTGGCGGGCGGGCGCAGCCCGGCCGCGAGATTCCCCAGCCCGGCCCGTACGGAGATCCGGGCCCGGAGCGGGAGGACGGCGGACTCGACCTCCGGCGCCCGCGCGCTGGCCGCGGCCACCTTCGCGGCCAGCGCGTTCCACGACCGGTCGATCGCGTCCCGCATCCGGTGGCCGGGGGAGAGGCCGGGTGCGTGGTCCGCGGCGGCGGCCAGCACGGTCCGGGCGGTGAACGCGGCCCACTCGGCGTCGTCGGAGGGGCCGAGCCGGAGCGGTTCGGGCGGCTGGTTGAGGGCGATGGGCACCGGCAGCGTGGTCGTCGCGTTCTGCTCGGCGAAGGTGTCCAGCTCCCGGGTGAGCCGCCGGGTCCACTCGGGCATCCGCGCCGCCCGGTGCCGCGCGGCGGGCCACCCGGCGGCGTCCCCGGCCGCCAGCCCGAGCAGCAGCCCCTCGATCCGGGCCTGCCGGCCCGGCGCCCGCGCGGCCGGCCCGCCGGTGCGGGGGCGGTCGGCCGGTCCGGCGGTGATGTGGATGGCGACCCGGGGGGACGGACCCGGTGCGGCGGCGCCCTGGAGGGGGTCCGTCGCGGCGGTGTCCTGCCCGGGGCCCGGTGCGTGGGACGGGTTCTTCGGGGCGGGGGAGGCGGCCCCGCCCCCGTGCACGGCGGTCACCGGGTGGCTCCGTGGCAGGTCGCCGCGCCGTCCCACGGGGAGCCCGGGGCGTCCGGCGGCGGGGGTTCGGCGGGGCGGTCCGGGCCGGCCGGGGTGTCGTCCGCGTCGTCCGGGGTCAGCAGCTCCGCGATGTCCAGGACGTGATAGCCCCGCATCGAGGGCAGGCAGCTGCCCCGCACCGGGCCGATCGCCGACGCCCAGTCCCGCGGGATCGCCGACTCCCCGTGCAGGGCACCGGCCAGCGCCCCGGCCACCGCGGCCGTCGTGTCGGCGTCCCGGCCCATGTTCACGGCCGTCAGCACCGCCGTACGGAAGTCTCCGCGCGCGGCCGTGAACGCGCCGAAGGCCAGGCCCACCGCCTCCGGGGCCAGGTCCGTCCACGGATACCCGCCGATCACCACCGCGGAGCGCACCGCGCGTTCCCTCGTCAGCCGGTCCGGGTACGGCCGCTGCGCGGCGGTCACCGCGCGCCGCAGCGAACGGGCCGTCCAGGAGTCCATCGGCACGACCGAGAGCGCGGCGGCGATCACGGAGGCGAGCCCGGCTCCCACCATCGCCGCGGCCACCCCCGCCGCGACCGCCTGCCCGCCGTAGATGCCCTCCCCCTCATGGCTGACCCGGCCGTCCACCGCCACCAGCCGGGCCGCCTCCGCGGGCCGCCCCGCCGCGAAGACGCCGAACGGCGCCGCCCGCATCGCGAGACCGTCGCTCCACGCGTGCCGGTGCTGCGCCGAGATGGGGGCGGCCAGACCCCGCCGCAGATTCTCCAGCGTGCCGCGCTCGCTGAACCCCGCGCCGCGGAACGGGCCCTCGTCGAGGTCGGCGATCCAGTGGTGCCACGCCCGCTCGACGTGCGGGACGGTCAGCGCCGAACCGTGCCGTGCCAGCAGCAGCCCGGAGAAGATCGCGTACTCGGTGTCGTCCGTGCCGGCCGGGTCGTCGCTGACGAAACCCTCGATCCGGCCCCAGCGGCGGCGGATCTCCGAGGGCCGCATGTTCTCCGCCGGGGCACCGAGCGCGTCCCCCACCGCGAGCCCCAGCAGCGCCCCCCGGGCCCGGTCACCCGTACTGCCGGCCCCCGCGCCCGGCAGCGGCCCCGCCGCACCGTCCGCCATCAGCTCCATCGCGTCGACCCTTCGCTCGTCCCGGCAGACACCGGCAGAGCGATCTGTGCCACGCGAAGGCCCCCACGAGCCGGATCACGGCAACAAAAGGGCCACACGGATGATGCCGCGAAGGAGGCCCCCGAGGCGGGTAAGTACGGCCTTCCTTGCTGGCGGGAGGGCTTTTTCGTGCGTACTTTCGATCGTGTCGAGCGGGGGCCGGAAAGCGGGGAGCCCGCTTCCGGAGAAGGGGAGAGCTGTGTCCATCATCGAGACCGACGCCGTACTGCACGAGGCGCACCGGGACAACCACACCCACCGCGACGTGAACGGCGGCTGGCTGCGGCCCGCGGTGTTCGGCGCCATGGACGGCCTCGTCTCGAACCTCGCCCTGATGACCGGGGTCGCCGGTGGAGCCGTCTCCCAGCAGACACTCGTCATCACGGGCCTCGCCGGTCTGGCCGCGGGCGCGTTCTCGATGGCGGCCGGAGAATACACCTCCGTCGCCTCGCAGCGCGAGCTCGTCGAGGCCGAGCTCGACGTGGAGCGCCGTGAGCTGAGCAGACACCCCAAGGACGAGATGCGGGAGCTCGCCGCGCTCTACGAGTCCCGGGGCGTCGAACCCGCGCTCGCCCAGGAGGTCGCGCGCCAGCTGTCCAGGGACCCGGAGCAGGCGCTGGAGATCCACGCCCGCGAGGAGCTCGGCATCGACCCGGGCGACCTGCCCTCCCCGCTCGTCGCGGCCGTGTCCTCCTTCGGCGCCTTCGCGCTGGGCGCCCTGCTGCCCGTGCTCCCGTTCCTGCTCGGCGCCACCGCGCTGTGGCCCGCCGTGCTGCTGGCCCTGCTCGGGCTGTTCGGCTGCGGCGCGGTGGTGGCCAGGGTGACGGCGCGCAGCTGGTGGTTCAGCGGACTGCGCCAGCTCCTGCTCGGCGGGGCCGCCGCCGCGATCACATACGGTCTGGGCAGCCTGTTCGGCGTGGCGGTGGGAAGCTGAGAGCGTCCGCGGACGTTGCACCGGTGTGACGTACGTCTTGGCGCCCGTCACTGGGCGGATGGGGCAGTGCGGCCCTAAAATGAGATCCTATGCAGCGCTACACATAAGTAGCCGTTACCCGGCGGTTTCGATTCCATGACCGCAGGGCAAGAGCCGTAGACACCGCGGGCAACGACGCCTGTGCTCTCCGGTCCCCCCGGGCGGTGATCCACAAGGATCCGCCCGATCGTGACCCACCTCCACCACGACCGAGTGGTGTCCGCATGTTGGAACGGCCTATTCGCTTTTTGAGAAGCGTTCCATCATGTAACCTGCACGAAATTTCGCAGAGGGCCAACGTCGTCCCTCGGCACAGCACATGCCACGACGACGACGGGAGAGCCGATGCGTTCCGACGCCTGGTCGCCCATGGACGGTCGCCCCGCCCAGCAGGGGATGTACGACCCCCGTAACGAGCACGACGCCTGTGGCGTCGGGTTCGTGGCCACTCTGACCGGTGTGGCCAGCCATGAGCTGGTCGAGCAGGCGCTGACCGTACTGCGCAACCTCGAACACCGCGGCGCCACAGGATCCGAGCCCGACTCGGGTGACGGCGCCGGCATCCTGCTTCAGGTCCCGGATGCCTTCCTCCGCGACGAGGTCACCTTCGACCTCCCCGAGGCGGGCTCCTACGCCGTCGGAATCGCGTTCCTGCCCGCGGAGGACTCCGCCGAGTCCGTCCAGCAGATCGAGAAGATCGCCGTCGAAGAGGGCCTCGACGTCCTCGGCTGGCGCGAGGTCCCGGTCACCCCGGACCTCCTCGGCAACGGCGCCCGCGCCACGATGCCCGAGTTCCGCCAGCTGATCGTCGCCGACGGCACCAGCACCGGTGTCGTCCTCGACCGCAAGGCCTTCGTGCTGCGCAAGCGCGCCGAGCGTGAGGCCGGGGTGTACTTCCCCTCGCTCTCCGCACGCACGATCGTCTACAAGGGCATGCTCACCACCGGGCAGCTGGAGCCGTTCTTCCCGGACCTCTCCGACCGCCGTTTCGCCACCACCGTCGCCCTGGTCCACTCCCGCTTCTCCACCAACACCTTCCCGAGCTGGCCGCTCGCACACCCGTACCGCTTCGTCGCGCACAACGGCGAGATCAACACGGTCAAGGGCAACCGCAACTGGATGAAGGCCCGCGAGTCCCAGCTCGCCTCCAGCCTCTTCGGCGCCGCGCAGCTCGACCGGATCTTCCCCGTCTGCACCCCGGACGCCTCCGACTCGGCCTCCTTCGACGAGGTCCTGGAGCTGCTCCACCTCGGCGGACGCTCGCTGCCGCACTCGGTGCTGATGATGGTCCCCGAGGCGTGGGAGAACCACGCCTCCATGGAGCCCGCACGGCGCGCGTTCTACCAGTACCACTCCACACTGATGGAGCCCTGGGACGGCCCGGCCTGCGTCACCTTCACCGACGGCACCCAGGTCGGCGCGGTCCTCGACCGCAACGGCCTGCGCCCCGGCCGCTACTGGGTCACCGACGACGGCCTCGTCGTCCTCTCCTCCGAGGTCGGCGTCCTGGACATCGACCCCGCCAAGGTCGTCCGCAAGGGCCGCCTCCAGCCCGGCAAGATGTTCCTCGTCGACACCGCCGAGCGCCGCATCATCGAGGACGACGAGATCAAGGCGTCCCTCGCCGCCGAGCAGCCCTACGCAGAGTGGCTGGAAACCGGCGAGATCCAGCTCGAGGACCTCCCCGAGCGCGAGCACATCGTCCACACCCACGCCTCGGTCACCCGCCGCCAGCAGACCTTCGGCTACACCGAGGAAGAGCTCCGCGTCCTCCTCGCCCCGATGGCCCGCACCGCCGGCGAACCGCTCGGCTCCATGGGCACGGACTCGCCGATCGCCGCGCTCTCCGAGCGCCCCCGGCTGCTCTTCGACTACTTCACCCAGCTGTTCGCCCAGGTCACCAACCCGCCGCTGGACGCCATCCGCGAGGAGCTGGTCACCTCGCTGCGCTCCACGCTCGGTCCCGCCGGCAACCTCCTGGAGCCGACCGCCGCGGCGTGTCGCAGCGTCACGCTGCCCTTCCCGGTGATCGACAACGACGAGCTGGCCAAGCTCATACACATCAACGCCGACGGCGACATGCCGGGCATGAAGGCCGCCACCCTGGCCGGCCTCTACCGGGTCAGCGGCGGCGGCGACTCCCTCGCCGCCCGGATCGAGGAGATCTGCACCGAGGTCGACGCCGCCATAGAGGACGGCGCCCGCCTGATCGTCCTGTCCGACCGGCACTCCGACGCCGAGCACGCACCGATCCCCTCGCTGCTGCTCACCTCGGCCGTCCACCACCACCTCATCCGCACCAAGCAGCGCACCCAGGTGGGCCTGCTGGTCGAGGCCGGTGACGTGCGCGAGGTCCACCACGTCGCCCTGCTGATCGGCTACGGCGCCGCCGCGGTCAACCCGTACCTCGCGATGGAGTCCGTCGAGGACCTCGTCCGCGCCGGTACGTTCATCGAGGGCATCGAGGCCGAGCAGGCCATCCGCAACCTGATCTACGCCCTCGGCAAGGGCGTCCTGAAGGTCATGTCCAAGATGGGCATCTCGACCGTCGCCTCCTACCGGGGCGCCCAGGTCTTCGAGGCCGTCGGCCTGGACGAGGCCTTCGTCGCGCGGTACTTCAACGGCACCGCCACCAAGATCGGCGGCGCCGGACTCGGCATCGTCGCCAAGGAGGTCGCCGCCCGGCACGCCAAGGCCTACCCCGTCTCCGGCATCTCCGCGTCGCACCGCGCACTGGAGATCGGCGGCGAGTACCAGTGGCGCCGCGAGGGCGAGCCGCACCTGTTCGACCCGGAGACGGTCTTCCGCCTCCAGCACGCCACCCGCAACCGCCGGTACGACATCTTCAAGAAGTACACCGGCCGGGTCAACGAGCAGTCCGAGCGCCTCATGACACTCCGCGGCCTCTTCGGCTTCCAGTCGGGCCGCGAGCCGGTCTCCATCGACGAGGTCGAGTCCGTCTCCGACATCGTCAAGCGCTTCTCCACCGGCGCCATGTCGTACGGCTCCATCTCCCAGGAGGCGCACGAGACCCTCGCCATCGCCATGAACCAGCTGGGCGGCAAGTCCAACACCGGTGAGGGCGGCGAGGACGCGGACCGGCTGTACGACCCGGCACGCCGCTCGTCCATCAAGCAGGTCGCCTCCGGCCGCTTCGGCGTGACCAGCGAATACCTGGTCAACGCGGACGACATCCAGATCAAGATGGCGCAGGGCGCCAAGCCCGGCGAGGGCGGCCAGCTGCCCGGCCACAAGGTCTACCCGTGGGTCGCCAAGACCCGGCACTCCACCCCCGGTGTCGGCCTGATCTCGCCCCCGCCGCACCACGACATCTACTCCATCGAGGACCTGGCCCAGCTGATCCACGACCTCAAGAACGCCAACCCGGCAGCCCGCATCCACGTGAAGCTGGTCTCCGAGGTAGGCGTCGGCACGGTCGCGGCCGGTGTGTCCAAGGCCCACGCGGACGTCGTCCTCATCTCCGGCCACGACGGCGGCACGGGCGCATCCCCGCTCACCTCGCTCAAGCACGCGGGCGGCCCCTGGGAGCTCGGCCTCGCCGAGACCCAGCAGACCCTGCTGCTCAACGGCCTGCGCGACCGCATCGTCGTCCAGACCGACGGCCAGCTCAAGACCGGCCGCGACGTCGTCATCGCCGCACTCCTCGGCGCCGAGGAGTTCGGTTTCGCGACCGCGCCCCTCGTCGTCTCCGGCTGCGTCATGATGCGCGTCTGCCACCTCGACACCTGCCCCGTCGGCATCGCCACCCAGAACCCCGTCCTGCGCGACCGGTTCTCCGGCAAGGCCGAATACATCGTCAACTTCTTCGAGTTCATCGCCGAAGAGGTCCGCGAGATCCTCGCCGAGCTCGGCTTCCGCACGATCGAGGAGGCCGTCGGCCACGCCGAACTCCTCGACACCGACCGGGCCGTCACGCACTGGAAGGCACAGGGCCTCGACCTGGCGCCCCTCTTCTACGTGCCCGAGCTGCCCGAGGGCGCGGTGCGCCACCAGATCGCCGAGCAGGACCACGGCCTGGCCAAGGCACTCGACAACCAGCTGATCAAGCTCGCCGCCGACGCCCTGGGCGCCGACAGCGCCGAGGCCGCCCAGCCGGTCCGCGCGCAGATCGCGATCCGCAACATCAACCGCACCGTCGGCACCATGCTCGGCCACGAGGTGACCAAGAAGTTCGGTGGTGCGGGCCTGCCCGACGACACCATCGACATCACCTTCACGGGCTCCGCCGGCCAGTCCTTCGGAGCGTTCGTCCCGCGCGGTGTGACCCTGCGCCTGGAGGGCGACGCCAACGACTACGTCGGCAAGGGCCTCTCCGGCGGCCGCGTCGTCGTCCGCCCGGACCGCGGCGCCGACCACCTCGCCGAGTACTCCACCATCGCGGGCAACACCATCGCCTACGGTGCGACCGGCGGCGAACTCTTCCTCCGCGGCCGGACCGGCGAACGCTTCTGCGTCCGCAACTCCGGTGCGACCGTCGTCTCCGAGGGCGTGGGCGACCACGGCTGCGAGTACATGACCGGCGGCCACGCCGTCGTACTCGGCGAGACCGGCCGCAACTTCGCGGCAGGCATGTCGGGCGGTGTCGCGTACGTCATCGACCTGGACCCCGACAACGTCAACACCGGCAACCTCGGCGCCGTCTGCACGCTCGACGACACCGACAAGCAGTGGCTGCACGCCGTGGTGCGCCGCCACCAGGAGGAGACCGCGTCCACGGTCGCCGAGAAGCTGCTTGCCGACTGGGACACCGCGGTGGCCCGGTTCAGCAAGATCATCCCGTCCACCTACAAGGCAGTGCTCGCCGCCAAGGACGCCGCTGAGCTCGCCGGTCTCTCCGAGCAGGAGACCACCGAGAAGATGATGGAGGCGGCGACCAATGGCTGACCCCAAGGGCTTCCTGACCACCGGCCGCGAGGTCGCCGAGACCCGCCCCGTCGGCGAGCGCGTCAAGGACTGGAACGAGGTCTACGTTCCGGGCTCGCTGCTCCCGATCATCAGCAAGCAGGCCGGCCGCTGCATGGACTGCGGCATCCCGTTCTGCCACAACGGCTGTCCCCTCGGAAACCTCATCCCCGAGTGGAACGACTACGCCTACCGCGAGGACTGGTCGGCGGCGTCCGAGCGCCTGCACGCCACGAACAACTTCCCGGAGTTCACCGGGCGGCTGTGTCCCGCTCCCTGCGAGTCGGCGTGCGTGCTCGGCATCAACCAGCCGGCCGTCACCATCAAGAACGTCGAAGTCTCCATCATCGACAAGGCCTGGGACAGCGGGGACGTCACCCCGCAGCCGCCCGAGCGCCTCTCCGGCAAGACCGTCGCCGTCATCGGCTCCGGCCCGGCCGGTCTGGCCGCCGCCCAGCAGCTCACCCGGGCCGGCCACACGGTCGTCGTCTACGAGCGCGCCGACCGCATCGGCGGCCTGCTGCGCTACGGCATCCCCGAGTTCAAGATGGAGAAGTCGCACATCAACCGCCGCATCGAGCAGATGCGCGCGGAGGGCACCAAGTTCCGCACGGAGATCGAGATCGGCCGGGACATCGACGCCGCGAAGCTGCGCCGCCGCTACGACTCGATCGTCATCGCCGCCGGTGCCACCGTCTCCCGCGATCTGCCCGTCCCGGGCCGTGAGCTGAACGGCGTGCACTTCGCGATGGAGTACCTCCCGCTCGCCAACAAGGTGCAGGAGGGCGACCTGACGGTCACCCCGATCACCGCCGAGGGCAAGCACGTCGTCGTCATCGGCGGCGGCGACACCGGTGCCGACTGCGTCGGCACCGCCCACCGGCAGGGCGCGGCCTCCGTCACCCAGCTGGAGATCATGCCGCGGCCCGGCGAGGACCGTAACGCCAACCAGCCCTGGCCGACCTTCCCCATGCTCTACAAGGTCACCTCCGCGCACGAGGAGGGCGGCGAGCGGGTCTACTCCGTCTCCACCACCCACTTCGAGGGCGACGAGGACGGCAACGTCCAGTCCCTCCACCTCATCGAGGTGGAGTTCAAGGACGGCAAGCTGGAGCAGAAGGCCGGCACCGAGCGCGTCCTCCCGGCCCAGCTCGTCACCCTGGCCATGGGCTTCACCGGCACCGACCAGGCCAACGGCCTCGTCCAGCAGTTCGGCCTCGGCCTCGACGAGCGCGGCAACATCGCGCGCGACGAGGACTACGCGACCAACGTCGACGGCGTGTACGTCGCCGGTGACGCCGGCCGCGGCCAGTCCCTGATCGTGTGGGCGATCGCCGAGGGCCGCTCCGCGGCACGCGGCGTGGACCGCTTCCTCACCGGGGCCAGCGCACTGCCGGCCCCGATCCGCCCGACGGACCGTTCACTGACGGTCTGATCACGGCACACCCAGACGTCCCGTACAACGGCGTACGGAACTGAACACGGCGCCCGCCTCGTCCCCGACCGGACCATGGCGGGCGCTGTGACGCGTCCGGGGCCGGTTCCCTCCGCCGGCGTACGCCCGGCCGCCCCGCCCCGGAGGGGGCGGAGCCGTACCGCGACGGGCCGTCAGGCGGCGCCGGTCAGCGAGGCCGTCCGCAGGGCCACCACCAGCGCCAGCAGCCCGACCAGGACCACCCCGCCGGCCAGCTGGGCCCCGGAGGTCCGCAGCTTCGCCGGGGCGTAGGCGAGCCCGTACGTCACCAGGGCACCGGCCAGGAGACCGCCGAGGTGGCCCTCCCACGAGGTGAACGCGGCGGAGACGACCATCCACAGCAGGAACCCCGCCATGAAGCGGTTGACCGGCCGCATGTCCCGGCCCAGGCGGCGGTTGATGACGTAGAAGGAGGCCGCCAGACCGAAGATCGCGCCCGAGGCACCCACCGCCGTCGTCTCCGGCGAGACCAGGTACACCAGCACCGAACCGCCCACCGCCGACAGCAGGTACAGCGCCAGGTACCGCACCCGGCCGAGCTGTCCCTCGACGACCCGGCCCAGATTCCAGAGCGCGAACATGTTGAAGACCAGGTGCATCACACCGAACGACGCGTCCGGGGGCAGATGCAGGAAGGCCCCCGTCAGCAGCCGGTACCACTCGCCGTCGGCCACCCCGATCAGGTCGAAGCCGGGAACGTCCCCGCCCCTGTAGTAGTACTGTCCGCCCTCCGGATCGACCAGCACCGCACCCAGCATCCCGAACCGGTCCACGGTCTCGGAGCGGACCACCTCGACGGCGTACGCGAGGACGTTCAGCACCATCAGCGTGTACGTCACCCCCGGCGTCGTGGCCGTCGGCACCGCGCCGCCGAACAGCGAGCGGGCCCGGCGGACCGAACGCTGCCCCTCCTTCACGCACTCCACGCAGTGATGACCGACGGCGGCCTCACGCATGCAGTCGGGGCAGATGTACCGGTCGCAGCGCGTGCAGCGCACATACGTCTCGTAGGACGGGTGGCGGTAACACGTGGTGGCGGCGGCCTCCATGGCCGACTCCTTCATTCGTTTACGGAGCGGAGGGGCCGCTGGGGCGGCGGCGCTCAAGATAGCGAACGCCGGGGGCGGCGGGCACACCTGGGTCGGCGGGCCCGTAGTCTCGAAGGCCCCGCCGCCGGAGCCGCGGCAGCCGGAATCCCCTGATCGGAGGCCGACATGGCCGACTCGTCCATCGCCCCGGGCCCGGCCATCAGCCTGAGCAAGGTGCGGGAGCGGGCACCGGCACTGGCCGGCCCGTACGAGAGCGCACGGGTGTCACTGGACAAGCACGGGGCGAGCGGCCTGCGCGCCGCCGTCTACCTGGTGCTCGACCACTCCGGCTCGATGAGGGAGTACTACCGGGACGGCAGCGTCCAGGCGCTGGCCGACCGGGTGCTCGGCCTGTCCGCCCACCTCGACGACGACGGCCGGGTGCCCGTCGTGTTCTTCTCCACGGACGTCGACGCGGTCACCGACATGGCGCTGGACGACCACGAAGGCCGGATCGACGCGATCGTGGCGGGTCTCGGACACATGGGGAAGACCAGCTACCACCTGGCCATGGACGCCGTCATCGACCACTACCTCGACAGCGGCTCCACCGCGCCCGCCCTCGTCGTCTTCCAGACGGACGGCGGACCGATCAGCAAGCACGCGGCGGAACGCTACCTCTGCAAGGCGGCGAAACTGCCGCTGTTCTGGCAGTTCGTCGGCTTCGGCGACAAGCGGAGCTCGCAGTTCGACTTCCTGCGCAAGCTCGACGAACTGGCCGTACCCGAGCGGCGCCCCCTCGACAACGCGGGCTTCTTCCACGCCGGAGCCGACCCCAGGGCCGTCCCGGACTCCGAGCTGTACGACCGGCTGGTCGCCGAGTTCCCGCGCTGGCTCACCCAGGCCCGCGCCCAAGGGGTCGTCCGATGACCCTGCGCGTCCTGCGGGCGGCCGATCGCACGCCCGTGCCCTGGCACAACGGCGGGGGAGTGACCCGGCAGATCGCGGCCGCCCCCGAGGACGCGACGGCCGGCACCGCCGCCTGGCGGATCAGCCTGGCGGAGGTGTCCCACGACGGCCCCTTCTCGCTCTTCCCCGGCCTGGACCGCACCCTGACCGTCGTCGAGGGCGAGGGCATGGACCTCGTGGTCGGCGGCGAGCACCACATCGTCGACGAGCCGTTGTGGCCCCACGACTTCCCCGGCGACCTGCCGGCCGACGGCCGGCTCCTCGCCGGCCCGGTCGTCAACCTCAACGTGATGTACCGCAGGGACCGCCCCGCGGCCTCGACCGCCGTCGTACGCGGCACCGTCCGGCTGATCCCGCCCGACGGCGGCGCGGTCGTGGCCGTGGCGCTGGAGGACGGTGCGGTGCTGGAGGGCACCACGGACGTCGAACTGGCCCGCTACGACGCG
This sequence comes from Streptomyces sp. NPDC058637, assembly GCF_042717325.1. Lineage (NCBI taxonomy): Bacteria > Bacillati > Actinomycetota > Actinomycetes > Kitasatosporales > Streptomycetaceae > Streptomyces > Streptomyces sp. NPDC058637. The sequence goes on from NZ_JBHXRD010000062.1 coordinate 18,321, forward strand.
GTGCTGGCCGTCGGCGGGTCACCGGGCGTGCTGCGGACGTGCGGCTACGCGGTGGTCGTCACCCTGCCCGGGGCGTGAGCGGCCGCACGGGAGGACCGTCACACGCCGGGCACCCGGTAGCGGTGTGCCAGGGAGACGGCCGGGGGCCCGGAGGCCGCGGGCAGACCCTGCTTTTCCCGGCGGATCGGCCATGTTGAGCGCGCCGGACTTCTCCCTGGCCTCCTCGGGGGCCCGGAGGCCGTAGATCTCCAGGCCCGCATCGGTCGGCACGCACGTGCGAAAGGCATCCGGCATACGTGTCACCGAGGAGCGCCCGCAGTTCCGCGTCGAGCGCGTCGTACTGCTCGGGCGTGGTGGCGGGCGGTACGGCCTTCGGGAAGACCGCCGTCTCACTCACCTCGGGTGGCCCGGGAGCCCTCCCGGCCGCCGGGAGGCGACGCCCTCCAGCACACCACGACCGCGCCGGGGCGGCATCCGTTCCGGTGACGTCCGGAGATTCCGGGGAATCCCGACAGAGGATGTCGGGATCAGGGGATTCGATGGACCCATGACATCGAGTTCGTGGCAGGACTTCCAGACGGCCGAACCGGCCTTCGCCGACACCGTCCGCAAGCGCTTCAAGCAGTACAGGCACCACGTTCTGGCCACCCTCCGCAAGGACGGCTCGCCCCGGGTCACCGGGCTGGAGGTGGAGTTCCGGCTGGACGAGATGTGGCTCGGCATGATGCCGAACTCCCGCAAGGCACTGGACCTGCGGCGCGACCCCCGCTTCGCCGTCCAGGCCAACCCGGGACCCGACGCGGAGATGGCCGACGGCGACGTCCGGATCTCCGGCCGCGCGGTGGAGATCACCGACCCGGCCGTGCTCGCCCGCTTCGTCGAGGCGGTGACGCCGCCACAACCCTTCCTCCTCTTCCGCGCCGAACCCGACGAGGTGGTCCGCACCGGGATCGACGGGGACGACCTCGTCGTCCAGGTCTGGCGGGCCGGTGCTCCGCTGCGGACGCTGCGCAGGGGCAACGACGACGGCCCGCCCCGCGAGGTGTGAGCCGAGCCGTCGGCTCGCGTCCCGGGCATGACCTGAACCACGGGCCCGGCGTGACCTGAAGCAGCGGCCCGGCGTGACCTGAAGCAGCGGCCCGGCGTGACCTGAACCGACAGCTCGCCGGTGCGAGGCCTCCGTCCGGCCGGTGTGAGGCGTCCGGCCGGCTCCGGGCCGGTCGGACGGACAATGGGCGGGTGCCCAACAAGAAGAAGTCCCCGGCGCACTCCTCACCGGAGCGCCGCGGCGAACTGCTCTCCATCGCCGCAGAGGTCTTCGCCGCACACGGATACGACGCCACCACCGTCCGCAGGATCGCGGACGAGGCCGGGATGCTCGCCGGCAGCCTCTACCACCACTTCGATTCGAAGGAATCGATGGTGGACGAGATCCTCTCCACCTTCCTGGCCGGGCTTCGGGCCGCGTACGACAAGGCGCTCGGCCCCGGCACGGGCCCCGGCATCGACCCGGGTCCCGGCCCCGGCGGGACGATCGAGGCGCTGGTCACCGCATCGTTCCGGCAGATCGACCGGAACCGTGCCGCCGCCGCCATCTACCGGAAGGAGGCCGAGCACCTCTCCGCCCGGCCCGGCTTCGCATACCTGGCCGACGCGCGGGCGGCCCTCGAGGAACCCTGGCTGCACGCGCTGGAGCGGGGCGTCGCCGACGGCTCCTTCCGCGCGGATCTGGACGTGCCGATCACGGCCCGTCTCCTGCGGGACGCCGTCTGGGGCGCGGCCTCCTGGTACCGGCCCGGCGCCGACCAGGACCCCGAGGAGCTGGCCCGCCGGTGCCTCTCCCTGATAAAGAACGGCATCACGTCGCGTACATGATAATTACGCCCGCGGGCTCCGGTCCGAAGGCACCCGACCGGAGCAACGCGCACCGGGAACCTCATGAGTCGGTCCGCCCGGCGCGCTCCCGTCCGGAACGCGCGGACGTGGCATTCGGGTGAATGTCCCTCCGGTCGGCCGGACCCGTGGACCCGGGGGTTCCGTTTTCCTGTCGGAGGGCTCACGACCCTTGGGAGAACAGTGCGGGAAGCGTCGGGGAACGATTCCGGAACCCTCCGCCGACGGCCCCGAAGACCGCCCTGGTCAGCGAACCCTTCCACGCGGCGGGCCGGCGGGACCTGCCGCCCGGCGACAGAACGTGCTACGGTTGCCCAGTTGCAGTTTTGGTACCCATGAACTTTATGTGCGCCTGACGGGAACCCTCCTCAGGCGCTTTATTGTTTTCCGGCTTTCTCCGGATGGGGCTCAATGCGGCGACTTGGAATCCGTAAAGTGCGGATTTCCGGCACTGCACCTCTTTTAGGAGAATGACATGGCTACTGGAACCGTGAAGTGGTTCAACTCGGAAAAGGGCTTCGGCTTCATCGAGCAGGACGGCGGCGGCGCCGACGTCTTCGCCCACTACTCGAACATCGCCACCCAGGGCTTCCGTGAGCTCCAGGAGGGCCAGAAGGTCTCCTTCGACGTCACGCAGGGCCAGAAGGGCCCGCAGGCGGAGAACATCGTCCCGGCCTAATTGCCGGACGCGTACCTCGCAACCGGGGCCCGCACCGTGAAGGTGCGGGCCCCGGTTTGTGCTGTTTCCGGCTCATACCGTCCCCGGTCCGCTCCGTGTCCGGGACACCTGCTCTGTGCTTGCATCCTGGGGCGCACATCAAGCAGTCCACAGCAGTCGGCAGTAACCCCAGGAATCCCCCAGGAGGGCAATTCCGTATGACCCGCTCCGAACGCCAGGACCGACCCACCCGCAGCCGCCCGATAAAGGGGCGCGGTACGGACAGGCCGCAGGCGAACACCCGAGGCGCCGGCAAGGCGCCGGCCCGTCGCAGGCCCGCACCGGCACAGGGCGGCGAATTCGCCCTGCCGGAGAGCATGACCCCCGCACTGCCCGCCGTCGAGGCGTTCGCCGAGCTGGACATGCCCGCCGCGCTGCTGAAGACCCTCGCCGCCCAGGGTGTGACCGACCCGTTCCCCATCCAGGGCGCCACCCTGCCGAACTCGCTGGCAGGCCGGGACATCCTCGGCCGCGGCCGTACCGGCTCCGGGAAGACCCTGGCCTTCGGCCTGGCCCTGCTCGCGCGTACCGCCGGACGCCGCTCCGAGCCGCACGCCCCGCTGGCCCTCGTCCTCGTCCCGACCCGTGAGCTCGCCCAGCAGGTGACCGACGCGCTGACCCCGTACGCGACGTCCGTGAACCTCCGCGTGACCACGGTCGTCGGCGGCATGTCGATCAGCCGGCAGTCCGGCGCGCTGCGCCGTGGCGCCGAGGTGCTCGTCGCCACGCCGGGACGGCTCAAGGACCTCATCGAGCGCGGCGACTGCCGTCTCGACGAGGTCGCCATCACCGTCCTCGACGAGGCCGACCAGATGGCCGACATGGGCTTCATGCCGCAGGTCGTCGCGCTGCTCAAGCAGGTCGAGCCGGACGGACAGCGGATGCTGTTCTCCGCGACCCTGGACAAGAACATCGACCGGCTGGTCAAGATGTTCCTCACCGACCCGGTCGTGCACTCCGTCGACCCGTCCGCCGGTGCGGTCACCACGATGGAGCACCACGTGCTCCACGTCCTGGACGAGACGGACAAGAAGGCCGTCGCCACGAAGATCGCCGCCCGTGAGGGCCGGGTCATCATGTTCGTCGACACCAAGCGTGCCGCCGACCGCTTCGCCAAGCGGCTCCTCGCCAGCGGTGTACGGGCCGCGGCCCTGCACGGCGGCCGGTCCCAGCCGCAGCGCAACCGGACGCTCGACCAGTTCAAGAACGGCCAGGTCACCGCGCTCGTCGCGACGAACGTGGCGGCCCGCGGCATCCACATCGACGACCTGGACCTGGTCGTCAACGTGGACCCGCCGACCGATCACAAGGACTACCTCCACCGCGGCGGGCGCACGGCGCGCGCCGGGGAGTCCGGCAGCGTCGTCACGCTGGTGCTGCCCGAGGAGAAGCGGGACATGACCCGGCTGATGTCGGACGCGGGTATCGCGCCCCACACCACGCGGATCAAGTCCAGCGACGAGGAGCTCAGCCGGATCACGGGTGCCCGTGAGCCGTCCGGCGTCGCGATCGTCATCGAGGTGCCGCAGCCGACACAGCCCAAGCCGCGTACGCGCGGCACCGGCTCGGGCTCGGCGGCGGGCGGGGTCGTCCGCTCGGGCAGCCGGGGCCGCGGCCGTCGCGGTGGTACGGGCGCGGCCACGGGTGCCGCGCAGGGCGGCGGCGGTGCGGCGCGCGGTGGCGCGGGCGGCGGTGGCGCACGTGGTGGTGC
>NZ_JBHXRD010000063.1:0-13203 GCF_042717325.1 Streptomyces sp. NPDC058637
GCCACCGGATGCCGGTGGCCGCCCTCGCCGTGTCACACGCGGTCTCAGCCGAGGAGGCCGCCGATGGGGTTCTGGCCGGCGCCGCCGCTGGAGCCGCCGTCGGTGGACCCGCCGTCCGAACCGCCGTCCGAACCGCCGGAGCTGGTGCCACCGGAGGAGCTGGGGCCCGCGCTGCTGGTCGGGGGCTCCTGCGGGGCCGTCTCCTGCGGGGGCTCCTGGCCGGTGCCCTGGGTCTGGCTCGGCTGCCCGGTACTCGCCCCGGTGGCCTGGCCGGATTCGCGGACGGAGTCGGAGCCCGGGGTGGACTCCCTGGCCGAGGGGGTGGTCGCGGCACTGGACGGGGCCGCTTCGGGACGGCGCCGCTCCGGGGAGCGGGACGGCTTGTCCTTGCCGGTGGTCTCGTCGGGGAGCGGGGAGCCCGGCAGCTGGTTGGTGGGGTTGTCGTTGGGGCCGGGCACGGTGACGACCTCGGTGGACCGGACTGCGCCGCCGACCATGGAGCCGACGAGCAGGGTCAGCCCGACCACGACGGTCGCGACGACCGTGCCGCGGCGCAGGACGCGGCGGCGGAGGTCCCAGATCGCCGAACGCGGGCCGAGCCTACGCCAGGCCTCGCCCGCGAGGCGCCCGTCGACCGAGTAGACGGGGGCGCCGGCGATGACGAGCGGGCTCCAGGCGGCCAGGAAGATGATGTCGGGTGCGTCGTACGCGGCGACGCTGCGCCAGCTGACCGTGACGAGGAGGGCCGCGGAGAGCAGTGCGCCGAAGGCGGCGGCGACGCGCTGCCAGAGGCCGAGGACGGTGAGGACGCCGACGACGACCTGGAGGAAGGCGACGGAGAGTCCGGCGCCGACGGGGTGGGTGAGGGCGAAGTCGCGCAGCGGCTCGGCGACGGGCCAGGGGTGCAGCGAGGTCATCCACTTGACCATGGAGCCGCGGTCGCCGCCGTCGAAGTAGACGGGGTCGGAGAGCTTGCCCATGCCGGCGTAGATGGAGATGAAGCCGAGGAAGACGCGCAGCGGGAGGAGGACGACGCCGAGGTTCATGCGGCGGCCGGGGAAGTAGGCGTGCCGGACGTCGTCGCCGGCGTGGCGCCGTTCCCCGGCGGTGGAGTCGTCGGGGCTCCCGTCGTACGGGTCGCTCGCCGGAGGGCTGGTCTCGACGGCGTCGTAGGCGCCTACGGCCTGCCGCATGGGGGGCAGCAGCGGGCCGGTCCGGCCGGTGCGCGGCGAGATGACCACGGGGTTGGGCTGGGTCTCCTCGAGGAGCGGGATGACCTGTGTGCCGCCGCCCGTGTCGCCGCCGTAGCCGCTGCCCGCGTCGGCGCGGGCGTCGAGGTGGCCCGCGGTGGAGTTCCGTACGGCCTGCAGGAGCCCGGTCGCTCCGGGGTCGCCCGGCTCGGACCTGCCGCTCCATACGACGGGCGCCCGCCTGCGGCCGCCCGCGCCGCTCATGGCGGGGATCCTGACCGGTCCGCCGGAGGCCACTGGGCGCAGACGTGTGCGCTGGCCCGGGGCGAGCTGCACCCGGAAGCTGGCGTGGCTGACGATGACCTGCGCGGGGTCGCTGTCCACCTTCGTCATGCTCAGGGCGGGTTGATCGTCGAACCGAGGCGTTCTGGTGTCCACACTCATCTAACCGAGTGATGTGTGATTAGGACACTGCCTTGACACGTCCGAAGTGTCCGAGACCCGTCAATAGTCTGTGACGGCCTGCGGTTCCCCGTGGATCGGCCCCGGATCGGGTGCGTCATCGGGGGCCGTGGACGGGCCGCGTACGCCGTCCGGCCCGGGGGCTGTACTCCCGGGCCGGACCTGGCGGATAGACCGGGCGCGGGGAGTACATCCCCCGGTCCCGGGTCGGGCGTGGCGGCGGGCCGCCTCGCTCGATCAGGCGCGGCGGCGGGCCACCTCGTACAGGACGATGCCCGCGGCGACTCCGGCGTTCAGGGATTCGGCGCCGCCGGGCATGGAGATGCGGACCCGGTAGTCGCAGGTCTCGCCGACGAGGCGGCCGAGGCCCTTGCCCTCGCTGCCGATGACGATGACGACGGGGCCGGCGAGTGCTTCGAGGTCCTCGACGGTGTGTTCGCCGTCGGCGGCGAGGCCGACGACGGTGAGGCCAGCCTTCTGGTAACCCTCGAGCGCCCGGGTCAGGTTGGTGACACGGGAGACGGGGGTGCGGGCGGCGGTGCCGGCGGAGGACTTCCAGGCTCCGGCCGTCATGCCGGCCGCGCGGCGCTCGGGTACGACCACGCCGTGGCCGCCGAAGGCGGAGACGGAGCGGACGATGGCGCCGAGGTTCCGCGGGTCGGTGACGCCGTCGAGGGCTACGATCAGCGGGTCCTCGTTGTTGTCGTACGCGGCGGCGGTGAGGTCCTCCGGGTGCGCGTACTCGTACGGCGGGACCTGGAGGACGAGGCCCTGGTGGTTCAGGCCGTTCGTCATCCGGTCGAGCTCGGGGCGCGGGGCCTCCATGAGGTGGATGTTGCCACGCTCGCCGGCGAGCTGGAGGGCCTCGCGGACCCGCTCGTCGTTGTCGATGTACTGCTGGACGTAGAGGGTGGTCGCGGGGACGCCGTCGCGCAGCGCCTCGAAGACCGGGTTGCGGCCGACGACCATCTCCGACGTGCCCTTGGCGCCACCGCGGCGCGGGGCGGGGCGGCGGGCCGCGGCCTGCTTGGCCTGGGCGCTCGCCACCCGGTTCTTCTTGTGTCCCTTGCGGACGGAGGCGGGCGGCGTCGGTCCCTTGCCTTCGAGACCACGGCGTCGGTTACCGCCGCTGCCGACCTGCATGCCCTTCTTGTTGGACGTGCGGCGGTTCCTGCGCTGGCTGTTCCCGGCCATGACCTACCTGTTTCGTTGCTTCAGAAAAACGTGTCTCAAGTGAAAGTGTGCCGCCCGGACGGCCGGGCGGCACATTTGCGCTGCTCACGCGGGTGCCAGGGGGGACCGCTCAGCGCGGGCCGAGGGTCCACCGGGGTCCGCCGGGGCTGTCCTCGATGACGAGGCCCGACTGGTTGAGCTGGTCGCGGATGGCGTCGGCGGCGGTCCAGTCCTTGCGCTCGCGTGCCGACTGGCGCTGGTCCAGGACGAGCCGTACGAGGGTGTCGACGACGCCGTGCAGGTCCTCGCCGCGGTCGGTCTCGCCCGCCCAGTGGGCGTCGAGGGGGTCAAGGCCGAGGACGCCGAGCATGGCGCGCACCTCGGCGAGGCGTGCGACGGCGGCTTCCTTGTCGTCGGCGGCGAGGGCGGAGTTGCCCTGCCGGACGGTGGTGTGGACGACGGCGAGTGCCTGGGGGACGCCGAGGTCGTCGTCCATCGCCTCGGCGAACGCGGGCGGCACCTCGGCGGCGGGGGCGACCACGCCGCCCGCCTTCTCGATGACGCGCTGGACGAAGCCCTCGATGCGCGCGAACGCGGACTCGGCCTCGCGCAGTGCATCCGCGCTGTACTCGATCATGGAGCGGTAGTGCGGGGTACCGAGGTAGTAGCGCAGGACGATGGGGCGCCACTGCTTGACCATCTCGCTGACCAGCACCGAATTGCCGAGGGACTTCGACATCTTCTCGCCGGCGAGGGTGACCCAGCCGTTGTGCACCCAGTACTTCGCGAAGTCGTCGCCGTAGGCCTTGGCCTGGGCGATCTCGTTCTCGTGGTGCGGGAAGATCAGGTCGATGCCGCCGCCGTGGATGTCGAAGGCGCGGCCGAGGTACTTGTGCGCCATGGCGGAGCACTCCAGGTGCCATCCGGGACGGCCGCGGCCCCAGGGGGTCTCCCAGCTGGGCTCGCCGGGCTTGGCGGCCTTCCACATGGCGAAGTCGCGCTTGTCCCGCTTGCCGGTCTCGTTGTCGCCGGAGGGCTGCCGCAGGTCGTCGAGGTCCTGGTTGGAGAGCTCCAGGTATCCCTCGTACGAGCGCACGTCGAAGTACACGTTGCCGTCGGCCTCGTAGGCGTGGCCGCGCTCGATGAGGCCGCGCATCATCTCGACCATCTCGGTGATGTGGCCGGTGGCGCGCGGTTCGTAGGTGGGCGGGAGGCAGCCCAGGACGTCGTAGCCGTCGTTGAACGCGCGCTCGTTCTCGTAGCCGATGGACCACCAGGGGCGGTTCTGCTCGGCGGACTTCTTGATGATCTTGTCGTCGATGTCGGTGACATTCCGGATGAACGTCACGTCGTACCCGCGGTATTCGAACCAGCGGCGCATGATGTCGAAGTTCAGTCCGGACCTGATGTGCCCGATGTGGGGGGCGGCCTGGACAGTCGCGCCGCAGAGGTAGATCGAGACACAGCCCGCTGTGAGCGGGACGAAGTCACGGATCTGCCGGGCGTTGGTGTCATGCAGGCGAATAGTCACCCCTCAAGGGTAGTGGGCCCGCACCAGTGCCCGGCGCCCCCTGTGGAAAACGTGTCACAACTAATCGGTGACGGTGTCCTCGGGCGCCGGTGCGCGCCCGCCGTGGGGCAGGGTCAGGGCAAGTGCGGCACCGGCGAGGGGCACTGCGGCGAGAGTTGTCCACAGGACGGGTCCCGGGGTGTCCAGGAGTGCGCCGGTGGCGGCGCTGCCCGCGAGGACGGCGAGGCCGGAGACCGAGGACAGGGCTCCGGTGGCGAGGCCGAGCCGGTGGTCGTCGACGAGGTCGGGCACGAGCCCCCGGGCGGCGGGGATCAGCAGCATCTGACCGAGGGTGAGCAGGACGACGAGGGTCGCCGCCGGGAGCAGTCCGGCGGGCCCGGCGGGTGTGAGGGGTACGGCGGCGAATCCGGCCGCGACGACGGCGAGTCCGGTGACGAGGGCGGTGCGGGGTGCGATGCGGCGGGCCGACCAGCGGGTGAGGGGCAGCTGGGCGCCTACGACGAGGAGGGAGGAGAGCGCGAAGAGTCCGCCGATCGCGCTCTGCGACCCGGTGGCGTGTTCCACCTCGACGGGCAGGGCGAGGTAGAGCTGGTTGTAGGAGACGAGATAGGTGCTGTAGGCGAGGCACAGCAGGAGGAAGGGACGGTTGGTGAAGACGTCCCGGGGGAAGCGGCCGTGTTCCGGTCCGCGGGTGGTGGTGCGGGGCCGGTGCGGCATGAGGCGGGCGTGCCCGGCCAGTACGCCGACGAATACGAGGGCTCCGGCGATGCACGCGGCCGTGAATCCGCCGCCCAGGAGCAGGAGGAGGGTGCCGAGCAGGGGTCCGAGGAAGGCTCCGGCCTGACCGGAGGCGAAGAACACGGCGAGGACCTGGGCGCGCGGTGTTCCGGTTTCGGTCTCGTGTGCGACGGCTGCCCGGGCGGTCTCGGACTCGACGGCGGGTGAGAAGAGTGCGGCGGCGAATCCGATGAGGAAGACGGCGCCGATGACGGTGGCGGTGGAGCCGGCCAGGGCGAGCCAGCAGAATCCGGCGATGCGCAGGACGCATCCGGTGAGGACGACGGGCCGGGGGCCGTAGCGGTCGGTGAGGGCGCCGCCGACGACGAAGAGGCCCTGTTGGCTGAAGGTGCGCAGTCCGAGGACGAGGCCGACGAGCCAGCCGGCCATGCCGAGTCCGTCGCCGAGGTGGGTGGCGAGGTAGGGCAGGACGGCGTAGAAGCCGATGTTGAAGGCGAACTGGGTGACGGTGAGGAGCCGGAGGTAGGGCGTGAGGCGGGCCTTGCCGGTCCGGACGCGTTCCGGGTGTGTGGTCATCGGTCGCGCCCGCCGCGTACGGCCGCCGAGGTGAGCACCGCGAGTGCGCCGAGGGCGGCGAGGGCGGCGGCGGGGGCGAGGACGGCCCAGGGGGCTCGTTCGGCGTAGGCCATGTTCTCCGAGAGCATGCGGCCCCATTCAGGTGCGGGGGGCTGTGTTCCGAGGCCGAGGAAGCCGAGGGAGGCGAGGGCCAGCGCGATGGCGGGGACGCGCAGGACGGCGTGCCGGACGACGGGCGGTACGACGCCCGGCAGGAGGTGGCGGCGCAGCAGGTGGCCGCGTCCGCCGCCGAGGGCCACGGCGGCGGCGAGGTGCGGGGCGGCCTTCTCCTGGGCGTGCAGCGCGGCGGTGTGTGCGGCGAGGGGGGCCCAGGCGACGGCGGCGACGGCGAGGGCCGCGCCCCAGGGGCCTGGGCCCGCGACACCGGCGACGACGAGGCCGACCAGGACCGCGGGCAGGGCGTTGGCGGTCTCGGTCAGGGCTCCGGCGCGCAGGAATCCGGCGATCAGACCGAGCAGCAGGGTGACGGCGCCGACCGCGAGGGCGGTGAGCACGGTCCGGGCGGCGCCATGGCCCAGCCGGGCGAGGATGTCGCGGCCCAGCGAGTCGGTGCCCAGGGGATGGGCGGCCGAGGGCGAGGCGAGGCGGACGGCGGCGTCGACGGCCAGCGGGTCGCGCAGCAGGCCGGCGACGGCGACCGCGGCCAGGAGTGCGGCCAGTGCGACGGCGGTGAGGGTGACGGTCCGTCGTACGGGCAGGGGTGGGGCGGTGAGCGCGGGCAGGGCCCGGGCGGTGCGGGCGGGGCCGAGGAGGGCGCGGGAGCCGAGCCGGGCCGCGAGTCCGGCGGCGAGTCCCAGCAGGAGCAGCAGCAGGACGCAGGCCTGGAGGACGGGCAGGTCCTGGGCGAGGGCCGCGGCGAGCGCGGTGCCGCCGAGGCCGGGGATGGCGTAGAGCGTCTCGACGGCGACGGCGCCGCCGGTGAGGCCGGCGACGACCAGTCCGAGTTGGGGCAGCAGGGTGGGGAGCGTACGGCGCAGGGCGTGGGCCGCGATGCGGTGCGGCGGTATGCCGCCGGCGGTGGCGGCACGGGCCCAGGGTTCGGCGAAGGCGGCGGGCAGTGCGTCGTCCAGGAGTCGTCCGAGCAGGGCGCCGGCCGGGACGCCCATGGCGAGTGCGGGCAGGACGAGTTGTTCGGCGCGCCCCCAGCCGAGGGCGGGGAACCAGCCCAGCTGTACGGCGAGGACGGTGGCCAGGATGGCGGCCAGCAGGAATTCCGGCAGGGCGGCGAGGACGGCGGCCCCGGCACCGGCGCGGGTCGTGGCGAGTGTGCGGCGGGCTCCTCGCCGGAGTGTCGGGGCGGCGAGGGCGAGGGCGAGGAGCAGGGCGACGGCGAGGGAGACGCCCATCAGGATGAGCGAGACGCCGAGCGCGGACGTCACATCGGGGCCCACGGGCTGCCCGGAGACCCAGGACTCCCCCAGGTCGCCGCGGAACAGTCCGCCCGCCCAGGAGCCGAGCAGGTGCAGCGGCCCGCCGTCGAGTCCCGTCTCGGCGCGAATGGCGTCGAGGACCGCGGGTGTCGGCGGCCGGTCCGCGTAGCGGGCGTGCAGGATCGTGAGGGCGGGGTCGGTCCGGGTGAGCCAGGGCAGCAGGCCGACGACGGCGACGACGGCCAGGAGGGTGGCCAGCCGCGGTCCCAGGTACCGCACCCGGTCAGCCGGTGCGGGTGTCGGCGGTGATGAGGGTGCGCTCCATCGGGTCGAGGGCGACGCCTTCGACGCGGGCGTCGTCGTAGCCCTGGACGAAGCGCTCGTGGACGAGCGGCACGAGGGCGTCGGAGCCGAGCACTGCGGCTTCGGCGGTCATCTCGGCCCGGTGGCGCTCCTCGGTGCCGGCGAGGGAGGCGGCTTCGGTGACGGCGGCGTCGACGCGTGGGTCGCAGAGCTGGGAGATGTTGAAGCTGCCGTCGCAGGTGAAGTCGGAGGCGAGGTAGGAGACGGGGTCGGCGGTGTCCAGCAGTGTGTTGCGGGCCTGGATGAACGCGTCGTACTTCCCGGCGAGCGCGTCCGCCTCCAGTTGCGCGTAGTCGCGGACGACCTGCTTGACGGTGAAGCCGCGCTTCTCGAGCTGCTGTTGGACGATGGTGGCGACCTCGGGGAGTTCGGGCCGGTTGGTGTAGGTGGCGAGCACGATCTCCTTCGTCCTCGCCACCTCGTCCTGTCCGGCGGCCTCCGCCCGGTTCGTGGGGGCGGTGCGGTCCTTCGCCGCCCACGGGACACCGGGGCCGAGGAGCCCCTGTGCGGTGTCGGCCCGGCCTTCGTAGACGCCGTCGACGAGGGCCTCGGAGTCGATCGCCTCGCGGGCGGCCGCGCGCATGGCCGGGTCGGCGAAGACACCGTGACGGGTGTTCAGCGAGAGTCCGTTGGTCCGGGCCGAGGGGAACTCGTGGACGAACCCGTCGCCGAGCAGCGAAGCCTGTGAGATCGGTACGTATTCGGCGACGTCCACGGCGTCCGTGCGCAGGGCGTTGGCGCGGGCGGTCCCGTCGGCGACGAAGGTGACGTCGACGCCCGGCGACTTCGCCTCGCCGCCCCAGTAGCCGGTGTTGCGCTCCAGCGTGGCGGCGACGGCGCCCTTGACGCCGGTCAGGGTGAAGGGGCCGGTGGCGTGCCCGGCGGGGTTCACCTTGCCGCCCCGGTAGGCGTCGGCGGACAGGATCGTGAGGGAGGGGTTGGCGAGCCTCTGCGGAAGCAGCGGGTCGGCGTCCTCGGTGACGATCCGTACGGTGTCGGCGTCCGTGGCCGTCGCCCGCAGGGTGGCGTCGGACAGGACCCGGGGCAGCGGGGAGGCCTTCCCGGCGGCGGTGAGGGAGCGCACCACGGCGTCGGCGTCGACCGTCGTGCCGTCCTGGAAGTCCGCGTCGCGGAGGGTGAACGTCCAGGTGGTGGCGTTGTCCCGCTTCCAGGACGCGGCGAGCGCGGGCCGGGGCGCGCCGTTCCTGTCGAGGGTGGTGAGGCCCTCGATCACGGCGAGGCGGCTGAGGGTGACGGCGTCGTCGCCGTACGGGGACATGGCCTGGGCGGGCGGGAAGGCCATGACGACCCGGAGCCGGCCGCCGCCCTCGGATGCCTCGTCGCCACCGCCGGAACAGGCGGCGAGAGGGAGCAGGAGGGCTGCGGCGATCACCGGCAGGGGTGAACGGCGGCTTCGGAGCAGAGGCATGACGGAGACCCTATATGGAAACGATTATCATCTGAAAAGGAGGGCGGTTCACGCGGCGGCCGGTGCGGGCATCGGCAGTTCGAAGTGGATGATGCCCTGACCGCCGCCGGGCAGGGTCCGCTCGTCGCAGACCTCGTGCGCCATCGACCGCCAGAACGGCTCGGCGCCCGGAACGGCCGGATCGGTGTGGAGGTAGAGCGAGGTGTAGCCGCCCGTCGCGGCGGCGAAGGCGCCGAGCTCCCGCACCAGCCACCTGGCCAGCCCGTGCCGCCGGTGTCCGGGGCGTACGTAGATCCGGCACAGCTGTGCGGTCGTGCCGGAGGGGAAGCGGTCGGCGACCCACCGCGGATTGGGCGGCGCCTGCGGACCGCGGTCCCGCACCGCGCCCGTCGCGACGATCTCGTCACCGTGCCGCACGACCAGCAGGGTGCAGCGCTCGGGCAGCAGGTAGGCGCTCTCCGGATCGATGATGTCGGCGTGCCAGCGCGGTACGTAACCGGAGCCCAGGTCCCGGTAGACGGTGTCCAGCATGACCGCCCGCGCACCGCCGAGGTCCTGCGCCGTGGCCGTCCGCAGGACGTATCCATCGGTGAAGGCCGGCGCGTCCGGCACCCTTGTCGCCCCCGCGGTCACGCTCACCACTGACGCTCACCCTCACTCCGGCCCCGGCGGGCCCGTACGGCACACCATCTGCCGTATCAGCGTACGTGCAAGTGATGCGCAATAAGGTTTCGGGGGTGGTGTCCGGCCAGGTGGGCGGCCCGTAGGCGTAGCTGCGGGGAGTTCCCGAGGTCAGCCGGCGGTGCGGTAGACCAGCGCGGTCGCGATGCCGGCGATGCCCTCGCCCCGGCCGGTGTACCCCAGACCGTCGGAGGTGGCGGCAGAGAGCGAGACGGGGGCGCCCACCGCGTCCGACAGGACTTTCTGGGCCTCGTCGCGCCGCTTGCCGATCTTCGGGCGCAGGCCGACGACCTGGACGGCCACGTTGCCGATCCCGAAGCCCTCCGCGCGCACGATCCGGGCGGCCTCGGTGAGCAGGGTGACCCCGGAGGCACCGGACCACTCGGGGCGGCCGGTACCGAAGTGCTGCCCCAGGTCGCCGAGCCCGGCGGCCGAGAACAGGGCGTTGCACGCGGCGTGCGCCACCACGTCGGCGTCGGAGTGGCCCGCCAGGCCCGGACCCTCGCCCTCCCACAGCAATCCGGCGCACCACAGCTCGCGGCCCTCTTCGAAGGCGTGGATGTCCGTCCCGATGCCGACGAGCGGGATCAGGGGGGCTTGGGCCCGCTGCGGCGTGTGCTCAGAATCCATCGTTCGCCCTCCGGCGCGCGAGAACGGCTTCGGCCAGGACCAGGTCCAGCGGCCGTGTCACCTTGAATGCCTCTTCGTGTCCGGGGACGACCACGACGGGCACGCCGAGGCGTTCCACCATGCCCGCGTCGTCGGTCGCGCCCTCACCGTCGACGGCCACGGTCCCGTGCGCCTTGACGAGCGTGTCCCGGTCGAAACCCTGCGGGGTCTGGACGGCGCGCAGCCTGGCCCGTACCGGGGTCGACAGGACGGGTTCGGGCTCGCCCGGCGTACCGGGTTCGACTTCCTTGACGGTGTCGGCGAGCGGCAGTGCGGGGACGACGGCGGGCGCACCGTCCCGTACGGCCTCGATGACCGCGTCCACGGTGTCGACGGGCACCAGGGGGCGGGCCGCGTCGTGGACGAGTACGACGGAGATGTCCTCGGGCAGGGCGTCGAGGCCGCGCTTCACGGACTCCTGGCGTGTCGCGCCGCCGGGCACGACGAGGTAGTCGGTGCGCTCGGGCAGGGAGTGGTCGGCGACGAGGTTCTTGACCTCGGGCGCGCCGTCCGGGGGCGCCACCACGACGACGAGGGTGACGGCGCGGGACGCGGCCATCGCCCGTACGGCGTGGATCAGCATGGGGGTCCCGCCGAGCGAGCGCAGCGCCTTGGGGGTTCCGGGGCCGAGCCGGACGCCGCGGCCGGCTGCGGGGATCACCACCGCGGTACGGAGAGGGCGCGGTTCAGCGGGCGACGGGGACATCGGTGACATCGGTTGCACTCCGAAGCTTCGGCAGGTTTGTTTCCACGGCCGACATGGGTATGGCCCCAGCGAGCCGGGCGCGACGCCTCGACCTGACCGGGACCCCTTCCGTGACCCCTGGTCGGGCAGGCCGCAGCGAGGGCTTGGTCGAGCTTGCTGAGGGGGATGGCACCGGATACGGGTCCGACGGGATCCGGCCGGATCCCGTCGGTTCTCCACACGGCTCCCGTGGCCCATGTTCCCGTCGGGCCATGAACGCCATGGCGGGGGCCCGAACATGCCGCAGCGCCCGGCGACTCACCGTGGAACACGGTTGGTCAGCGGGCACCGCAGCACATTCTTACGACCGGCGTGATCCGGATTCCGGAGCGATCCGGGTACCGGCGTCATCGTCAGGACGCGAGGACCTCGTCGAGCAGGGCCTCGGCCTTGTCCTCGTTCGTGTTCTCCGCGAGGGCGAGTTCGCTCACCAGGATCTGGCGGGCCTTGGCGAGCATGCGCTTCTCACCTGCTGAGAGTCCGCGCTCGCGCTCACGACGCCACAGGTCACGCACCACTTCGGCGACCTTGATGACATCGCCGGAGGCGAGCTTCTCGAGATTTGCCTTGTAGCGTCGGGACCAGTTCGTCGGCTCTTCGGCGTACGGCGCGCGCAGCACCTCGAAGACCCGGTCCAGCCCTTCCTGCCCGACTACGTCACGCACACCGACGAACTCCGCATTGTCCGCCGGTACACGAACCGTCAAGTCGCCCTGGGCGACCTTGAGCACCAAGTAGGTCTTGTCCACGCCTTTGATCTGGCGAGTTTCGATAGCCTCGATCAGCGCGGCCCCGTGATGGGGATAGACCACGGTGTCGCCAACCTTGAACGTCATGTGACAGGTACCCCTTCCGTGGCTATCCAGAGTAACACGAGAACGGCTTCTCCTGAATGGCGTTTTCGCAGGTCAGGGCATATCTCGGGGCTTGACAACAGCAACACGATCGTGCTGCGGAAGGCATCCTGAGGCGGATATTCGCAGGTCGGAGTGGGCGTGCGGTCGAGCTGAAACACACGCGTCACACGGACCGGAACCCACTCAGAAGGGGTTGAACGTCCCGTTTTGCCGGATTACAGATCTGAACTTTCCGTACTCCGTTCGGACATCGATCACCCGTACGGGCCTTAGTCTCGATGGCCATTGAAATTGATCAACGGCCGGCCACCGGGTGGATTATGCGCAAGGAATGCGCCACCTCCGGCAGAATTGATCACACGCCGCTCGCGTACCGCTCGCGTGCCGATCACTCGCTTTTCGTGAACGCGGTGCGAATCGGCGCGATCGGACCGCCTGTCAGGTCCGGCACCCGTAGGGGCGGGTCGGGTGCGGGCCCTGGACCGCGGCTCGGTAACCTGAGTCCGCTGACACGCACTTAGGGCGGCTTTACGTCGCTCGGCCTTCCTGTCCGCAGAGTCCGAAGCCCGCAGTCCGATCGTTCAAGGAGTTGCCGCCGCCGTGAGCCGCAGCCTTCGACACGGCGCCCTCGCCGTCACTGCCCTCGTGTTCTCGATCGCCTCGCTCTCCGCGTGCGGTGCGGGCAACAACGCAGAGACGCTCCAGGTCAGGCCGGACAACGCGGCCACCGCCGTCGACCAGATCAAGATCCAGAACGCGAACGTCATCGTCCAGCCGGAGCAGGACGCCGAGGGCCCCGCCGTCGTCGCCGCCACGCTGTTCAACGACGGCACGAAGCAGGAGGTCCTGGAGGCCGTCACGCTGCCGGGCACCAACGCCACGGTGAAGCTGCAGGCCGCCGAGGGCAAGGGACCGGTCGTGATCCCGGCCGGTGGACGCCTCATCCTGGGCGGCAAGGGCAACGCCTCCGCCGTGATCGAGAACGGCCGTCAGGCCGGGCGCGCCGGCAGCGTACAGAACGTCGTCTTCGCGTTCAGCGAGACCGGCGACGTCCAGTTGGGCGCCGCGGTCGTTCCCGCGACGGGCTTCTTCGAGGGCTTCGGCCCGAGCGCCCTGCCGGAGACGAAGCCCACGCCCTCGGATGACGCCTCCGAGACGCCGGGCGATCCGTCGGGCAGCCCGACGGGGTCCGAATCGGGCGCCGAGGCCGGGTCCGAAGCGGGCACCGGGTCCGAAGCGGGCACCGAGGCCGGTTCCGAAGCGGAGGGCGACGCGTCCACGTCGTCGGACGAGCCTTCCGCCTCCCACTGACGCACGCCGTACCGCGCGAAGGGGCGCCTCCCGCCGGTGGCGCCCCTT
>NZ_JBHXRD010000064.1:0-12358 GCF_042717325.1 Streptomyces sp. NPDC058637
CCCACCCGCCCCGCCGCAACATCCCAACCCCACCCCGCGCGGGGTGGAGCTATCGTCGCCCAACCGCTCCACCGCGACGGTGGAGCGATGGGACGACGATCGGTGGATGGTGACCGCGTACAAGCCGGACGGGTCGCGCTCGTGCTGAGCCGCACGGCGACGACGGCGGCCTCCGTGGTCCTGGCCGGCGTCCACGTCCCGGCCGCGCACGGGGACGGCGGGCAGGCGGGCGGGATCTGCGAGGGCACGGCGCTGACCATCACCGTCTGCGCCTCGGGCAGCGGCGCCGCGCCCGGCGCGGCGGGCGGCACTGCCCGACCCGCCGTTACGTCCGGCGGGCCGTCGACGCCGTCGTGTACGTACACCCGGCTCAATCCCCAGCCCCCCGCCGAAAATCTGTTCTGGAAGGGCCACGACCGGTCAGAGAAGGGCGAGGTCTACGGAGTCAACTGCCCCGGCCAGCAGGGGGCACGGACGGTCTGGATCGCGGACGGCCAAGCCCCGGACACAGCCCCGGTCATCGACCCCGAGACGGTCGCGCGGAAGGCGGCGGCCTCGATGCGCCTGGAGGGCCCGAAGGTGGCCAGCCCCCGCGCCGCGGGGACGTACGTGATCGGGATGCCGATGTGGATGTGGGTGACCCCGTCCGCGTCGACGTTCGGGCCGGTGTCTGCCTCCGCGACGGCCGGGAGCGTCACCGCGACGGCCAAGGTCGCCCGGGTGCGGTGGGTGATGGGCGACGGCGCCACCGTCACCTGCCACGGCCCCGGCACCCCGTACAGGAAGTCGAGGGAGGTCACCGAGTCGCCGGACTGCGGCCACCTGTACGAACGGCCCTCCTACTTGGCTGCTGCCTGTTCGTTTCGAACCAGTCGGACCACGCCTCCAGGTCCCAGTGCATGACTTCGCCCAGGGCGCGGGCCGGGGGATGCCCGTTGCTCTCGCGCTCCCGCCACAGCGTGCCCAGGCTTCTTCGGCTGTAGCCGCTGTGCTCGATCAGATCCTCGCGGGTGGCGAACGGGCGACCGTCAATGGTCTGCACGCTGGGTATGCTCCTGATGTTTCCGATCGTGACTACGATGCAGTTGTTCGGTTGTGGGCTTGTTGAGGGCCCTCGGTGGCTGGACACGGGCGCGGAAGCTGCCCAAGGGCGTGGTGGTGCCCGACGGCGGGCGGGACGTCGTGTACTCGGACACCATCGTGACCTACCAGGACGAGTGGACCGACTACTCAACCGGCGCGAACGTCCGTAAGGTCACCAAGGACCAGACACTGACGTTCACCTACACCTATGCCGCCATGTATACGGCGATAAAGCAGTTTGCCGACAAGTGGGGTTGGGCGGCGTCGGTGAAGGCAAGTTCAGAGGTGAGTCTCCCCCTGGTCGCCAGCGCCGAGGCCGAAGTCGCCCTGGGCCTGAATGGCGACTACACCTGGACCAACTCCGACACGAAGACCAACACGTCCACAGCAGCCGAGGCCAGCAGCATGGAGCTCAAGAACGGAGAGAGGTTTGGCTACGTGCCGTCCGGCTACCTCACGCGGTACAAGACCACGTACACCCATCTGGACGGCCACACTTCGACCAAAGCCTGGGGTACGTTCGACGTACATACATGGCAGGGCAATGAGTTCACCCAATCACCACCCAACAAGGTGAAACTCGACGTAATCATGTGCAACAAGATGGGAACGTGCGGCCGATGACCCGGGACACAAGACGGAAGATGTGTCTGCTGGTGGCCGTCGCCTCGTCGCTGCTGCTAGCGGGCTGCGGTCCGCAGTCGGCCGGGCAGGTTCCGGCCGGTTCTGTCTCGCCCTCCGCGGGCGGGACTCCGACCGGGCAACCCGACCGCGCCCGGCTGGAGGCAATGTTCGAAGAGCAAGCCCGCCAGTCCGAAGCGGCTCCGACGAAAGAGGGGCTGAGTTTGGCGCAGCAGGCCGGAAACAGCGCCTCATACGTCTGGGAGACGACGACCGGCAAAGTCTGCTTCGGACAGGCTTCCTCCGGTGCGGCGCAGGAGATCGCGTGCATTGCTGGGCGGGATGCGATGCCGCAGGAGAAGGACTCGCGTATCACAGCGCTCTTCGGCCCCGGCATGGGCTTCACGGAGTCGTACGTCGTCTTCGCCGCAGAGCCGGGCCTGATGGTTGAGTCCATTACGTACCGCGACAGGAAAGTGTCCTGGCGCCTCGTCAGAAAGCTGAGCGCAGAGCGAACAGGGCCGACCATCTACTACGTCACCCTGCCCGACGGTCACAAGGGCTGGATCAACGTGACTTTGGAGCAGGCCGACGGGCAGCTGACGCCGGACCGACTGCAGGTCACCCTCTTTTGAGGCTGGTCTCCACCCCGCCCGACCAGTCTTGAACGGCTGAGGACCGCGCTCCGACGGGACATCCGTCAGGGCGCGGTCCCTTTCCATGCACTGACACCGGATGGCTGTCAGGCGACATGCGCCGGGTCATGCTCCAGCTCCACCGCGCGCGCTCTCAACGTTCAAAGAGATCAGCACGACGAAGGCGCCCCCAGAAAGCTCTACCAGCGCGGTGTTGGCCGGCCGCTGCCGGGCAACCGGAACGATTGCAAGGCGTGGGAGGAATCGGGGGCCAAGGCAGCGGTCGGCCGGACGACCGTGATAGCTGATGGCGGTTATCCGGGGACCGGGTTGATCATGCCGCACCGCCGCACTCAGGGCGAGGAACTGCCCGGCTGGAAGCGGGAGCACAACCGGTCACACAAGCAGGTCCGTGCACGAGTGGAGCACGTCTTTGCCCGGATGAAGACCTGGAAGATCCTCCGCGACTGCCGGCTCAAGGGCGACGGCGTCCACCACGCCATGCGCGGCATCGCCCGCCTGCACAATCTCAACCTGGCTGGATAGGACCATGGCCGAACTCAGGCAGTTCCCTCACCCGCGTCCGCCAGCGGGTGCGGCGTGTGCCGCGGCCACTGCGCGCCTACCTGTTCCACAACAGCGGCCCGGAACGCTTCCAAAAGGATGCATCCGGGATACGTCCCGAACGCTCCGTACTTCCAGCGGTAGTAGCACGACCAGTAGCTCACCACGCGCCGCTCCGTGCGTGCGAAGAAGGCCGGATTCCGAGCGATGAACTCCCCGTAGAGTCGGCGCTGGGTTGAGCCCAGGACCGCGAGCCCGGGCAGCCCCCGGCCGATCGACTCAATGATCTCCAGCACGTATTCGCCGGCCAACTGCACCACGAACGGGACCACCCACGGCTCACCCGACGCCGCAATCTGCTCGAGGTGCCGCTGGCGGACCCGGCCATCGTGGTGCCGGGAGTACAGGCAGCGCAAAATCATCTGCTGGCTTCCGGACAGAGGCCGCTCATAGTCGACGCACGGCTCCTCGTTGTAGAGGTGATAGGGGATGGCGACGATCTCGCCCTGCACCTCGACCTCGAAGGGCGTCATCGGCGCGAGCCTGGCCTCCGGCATGACCGCCAGGACCCTCTGCACGTCACCGGCAAGACGGGTCGGAAACGCTGCCACCAGGGCATAGGCGACGTTCGACGGATCCCGAGGCAGCTGCACAACAGGAGGATAAGCGGCGAACCTCTCGGTCTCTCAACCGCCTGCCTCAACGTTGCGGGACAGCCCTTAGCGCGGCTACTCGGACCAGGCCACAGCCTGCCAGACCCCCGACACGGCACGCAGCCACCCCGCCGAACGACCGCGCCGAGCAGAGTTGGAACCTTCGGAACTGTGGTTTTCCAACCGAAGCGTCGCTGGAATTGGCTTCCTTGCTTCCGCGGTGAGACCGGCTGTCCCGTCTCAAGCGACCCGCTCCAATCTCACGGAAGCTGATCCAATACGGGCCCACGTCTCAGGGAACCTGCTCTGCGACTGGCCACCGTCGGACGAACCTCTGCTGTGGTGGCATCTACAGCTCGGTATCACGGGCTCGGTCTTTCAGGACTCCGCTGGTGTGGAACGTGCCAATGGCGACGCCACCCCGGAGGCGTGTCTGGCGTTCCCACCACTGGGGGTCAGTGGCCCGCTGGCAGTCGTCGCGAAGGCCAGCCGGGATCAGGCGCAGGCGTTCGTCGGGGAGAGGTCTGCCGTCAGCTGCGGCCCACGCAGAGATCTCCTCGAAGTCAGGGTCCGGTGAGCCCATGATCGCGTACACGGGAAGGGGGGCTTCGGCGAGTACGGTGCGGGGCAAGGAGAGGCCGAAGCGTTCCTCGAAGATGGCCAGGCCAAGGCGTTTGCGATCGGCGTAGTCATCGATGTCTGGATCGCAGTAGCTCTCTCCGTCGGGGTGCAGGATTCCGGCGGCCACGAGGTCGGACAAGAGCAGGTCAGGCTCCTGGCCATAGCGGTGGCGCTCCTCGCACAGCCCAAATCCGCAGACGATGCGACCGTCGCGTGCGTACATGACTGTGGTGGGCGGGTGCTCCGAGTTGTAGTGGTGGTGGACGGCTTCCACACCGTCGCGTGAGATCTCCTCCAATCGGTCGAGGTAGGGGCCGTATGTGATGGCGAACGTCCAGCCTGCGTGCTCGCCGATGCGGACCACGGCGCTGCTCGGCCCCCGGTCGGGGTATGCGTCGATGTCAAGGTCGATTATCTCGGCGTCGGTCATCGGTTCCGCCCTCGCCCCGCGCGGCGCCCCCATGCGATGCGCCAGTTCCTCGGCGTCTATACCGCGGGCGAAGTGCACATCCAGCATCCACCCGGAACTGGTCGTCGCGCCGACCATCCACTGAATACCGTCGCTCACGTGCTCTCCCCTTTGGAAACGGACAGGCCCCTGCTTGTTCGTGATGACCTTAGGACGGCCCTCTGACATCTCAGCCATCCCTTGGCCTTTTCCTGCATCCGCTCGACATTCGTTGGCAGGAGCGACAGGCCGGTGCTGTGCTCGTAGCCGTCGAGCTGGGGGCTATCGGCTTCCCAGCTCTCGCCACCAGCGGCGGCCATGGCCGACACCGCGCCACGAAACAGATCGGCCGGAGCGGAGCAGATTCGGTGAGACGAGTGACGAGAAAGAACGGTGCGGAGCAGCTCCGATGAGACGGCAGCGAACCGGGCCGTCTCAGTGGACGTTAAGTCCGCTTCCCCGATCCTCGCCGGGTCGATCCGTACCCCCCGCCAGGCCCGGGACCTCCTCGGCAATCCGGCCCTGACCGTTCACGACAACCCAGGGGCCCTCATGATGTGCGTCTACGACCGGGAACGAGCACTGTGCCATCGGCTGGAACCCGTCGACGCTCCGCGACTGGACCGGTGCCAGCCGACATGCGCGAACGTCGCGCGCACCGACCATCACGCAGAACTGCTGCTCCAGCGGGCGCGAGGCCTGGAGAAGCAGGCTGGTCGGACGCCGTACCCGGCCCGCTGGCCGACCGGCTGGCACGCCACGCCGGTCACCTTCGGACTCTGGCCGAACGTCACGCCCACGACCGCATTCACACCCAGGAGCCCACACCATGAGTCCAGTTCCAGACGAACGAGAACGCATCCGAACGGCCATGGCCCGGATCCTGGAGGACAAGTCCGAGCACTCAAGCGGGGCATTGACAATCGTTGCGCTCGCAGCCGAGGCCGGAGTCCCACGCAACGCATTGACCCAGCGCCATACGGATCTCAGGAACGAGTTCTACGCCAGGGTCCGCGCACGCGGGGACGCGCCGGACAACGAGAAGCGTCTGCGCCGACAGATCAGACGTCTCAAGGAGCTCAGAGCCTCGGACGCCAAGGAGATCAACCAACTCAAGGCCGATATCGAAGCGCTTGTCGGCGTCCTGCACCAGTCGACCACCGAGAACCGGTTGCTGCGTCAGCAGTTGACCGACAATTCTGCAGTGGTCAGACAGTTCCCCACGCAACCGCCCGGATGCGACCTCGTCAGCCTGGCCGCCCGGTGACTCGTGACACCTCAACGGCCTGGGTAACCGTGTCGCCGCCAAACCTGTGCGCATATGAACACGGATAGGGGATTGCTCCTGCGGGCCGATGAGATCGTCCAGAGGGCGGCCACGACTCCAAGTGGGGGCGGTGCTTGTACTGGATCGACATCCGGTCGCGCTCCACTCTGCGGACTGGGTGTGGGGCCGTCCGGTGGCGACCCCCGAGGCTGTCGGACCGGCATGGTGGTTGGGCCGCTGGTCCGGCAGCCCCACCACCGGGCCCGCGCGCAGATCGCCAAGCACGAAGACCCCGACCGTTCGAGGAGGTCAGGGACCTTCGGCGCCAGGGAAACCGACGCGGCTCCGAGGCCGCGCAGGAATCGGAGCCGCGGACCGCGCAGGACCCAATGCGAGGGTCCAGCCCCGTGCACGCGTCGAGGTCGAGGCGGAAGCCTCTGGACAGGGCCTCAGGCTCGGCTTGCAGGCGGCTAGGCGGCTGTCGACCTTGACCAATGCCTCGGTTTAGGCGCGCTTCCACAGGGTCACGGCAGCGGTAGGGGCCCAGCTGACGTTCGAGGTATGTCGTTGGAGGCAGTGGTAGATGTTGCCCCTGTAGAGCACTGCGTCGCCGACCTCGTAGGAGGTGCTGTTGGAATCCCATTCAGGTACGGCATGGCCCCCTCCGTTGGTACGAACGGAGGCGACGTCGGAGGGGACGGAGAATTCGCCCGAGGCGTCGGTGGACGCGATGAAGTACCTGTACTCCGTGTCAGGAGTGAGGCTGCTGTCGGTGAAGGTCGTCTCGGAGCGCCGGGAGATCTCCAGCCCATCGCGGAAGACGACGTACTGGACGTCGACGGAGTCGCTGGCAGGCCTCCAAGCCAGCTTGATCTGCGTATCGGTGACATCTGTCGCGTGCAGGTGGTACCGGGGGGTGCAGTTCCATTTTTGCTCCCGGAGAGTGGCAGACCCAACTGCAGTATCAGCAGACGTAATCTATGAGCTCGAGATCAGCCCATCACCCAAAGCACGAAAAATGTACCCGCGGCCCGCTGGGCCACGCGGTGTCATCGGGTAGATCCGTGACCAGCCCTGCAAGCGGATTCACCGCGAGATAGACAGGGCCCCAAGTCGCGAGCGCCGTCGGTGCTTCCGTTCGCCGAGCTCGTCCCTTCGGCCTGCCGACCGATGGGACAAGGCAGAGCAAGCCGACCTCCACGCTCCTCACTACGGACCGGGGAGAGTCCGGCCATTCGATGCAGCCGTGAGGGGTGGGGCCTGTTCCGCCCATACTGTGCGCGTTGATGGTCCGGTGAAGATGGCGCTCTGCTTACTGCGTATCAAGTTCTAGCAGCATCTTCTGCTGATGGCGGTGTCCGATCGTCTCGTAGCCGACCACGGTGACGAACGGCGCGAGCATGACGACCAGCAGGCATACCGCGATGTCCACGCCGGCGGCGGCCAGGAGGACTGCCGTGAGCAGTACGGCGATGGTGAGGGCGACCAGAAGGATGTGGAAGCGGTCGGCCGTGGACAGCAGCAGGGTGTGCAGGAGGTAGATCATGAGCATGTAGAGGCCGACCGGGAGTGCGAGGGCGAGGACGACGGCGGTGCCGGAGATCTTGGCGTGATGTTCCATGTACAGGCCCGCGACGTGGAGCCCGGCGCCGGCTGCGGCGATGCCGATGAACAAGGGGATGTGGCCGTAGCCGAATAGGTATCCGCGCTTGCGCCGGTGTACCAGGATGTGGCCGAACGGCGTCAGGAAGTACATCCACCACATACCGAAGGTCAGGCCCACACCAGCGATGACCACGGCGATGGCGTTCCAGGTCCACTGAGTGCCGTCCCCGCCGCCCAGGAGATCACCGGACGAGGCGACTGTACCGACGACGCCCTCGCCGAGGACGATGATCGCGAAGAGTCCGTACCGTTCGGCGACGTGGTGCGGGTGCCAGGGCGTGTCACCCGAGGAGCCCTGCGCAAGCACCGGCAGGGCGATTTCGAGGGCGCCCAGGACGGCAAAGGCAACGAAGACGACGGCGATCGGCATGTGGACGAAGGCCACGACGATCCACCCGGCCTGGACGATCAGCGTCCAGCGGATGTTGGCCATACAGGCGTCGTGGAATGACGGGGCCTCCCGGGCGGCGCGCCACCACTGGAACACCATCGCGATCCGCATCACGACGTAGCCGATGACCATGGCGCGTAGTTCGAGGTGGCCGCCCTCCTCGACGGAGTGGAACATGGCGGGCAGGCCGAGCGAGAACACAACGACGCCGGCCATCTGCAGCATCGTCACGACCCGGTAGAGCCAGTCGTCGGTGGCGAACGCAGAAGCGAACCAGCTGAAGCTGATCCAGGCGACGCTGATCGCGAACATCGCCAGCACGAACGCGATGACCGCCTGGCCGGCATGCCCTTCGGCGACCATCTCGGCGAACTGGAACGCCGCCGTGCCGACAGCGACCACGAAGGTCAGGTCGAACAACAGCTCCAGCGGCGAGGCCGTCCGTCCGTGCTCTTCCGGGTCACGGCCGGTCATGGGGACCAGCCGTCGCGACAGTCCGAGCTTGCCGGACGTCCTGGCGGGTCGGGGTTCATTCATGTGCAGCAGTATTTCTGACGCCTCTCGTGCCCGCCCGACCGCGCTGCCGGGGCAGCGGCGACGATATGTACCGGCCGGGCCCACCATGATGGAGCCTTGGAGGAATCCTGCCCGCCGACAGCCGGGGCAGAGAGGCGCGTGGTTTCGTGTGGAGCTGACGATAGGGGGCTTGACGGTGGGCGTGGTCGATGAGGTATTGCGCAGCGCGGGCGATGCTTGCGAAGGGCAGCTGCGACGGTGGGTGGGGTCACTTCAGGGGCCCGCTGCTGAGGTGGCTGCCTATCAGTTCGGCTGGTCGGGGGAGGGGGCACGGCAGGGCGGTAAGTACGTTCGTGCTGCCCTGACTCTGGCGTGTGCGCGTGCGGTGGGAGGTGTGGACCGGCGGGCGGTGCCGGCGGCCGCGGCGGTGGAGATGGTGCACAACCTGTCGCTGCTCTACGACGATGTTCTGGACGGTGACACGGTGCGGCCGCGTGGCAGGTCTTCGGCCCGTCGTCCGCAGCCCGGTCGGCGGACGCCATGATGCTGACCGCGTTCGACGTCCTGTCGGAAGCCGACGGGCAGGACGGGCCTGTGGCTCGTGAGGCGTCGGCCGCCCTGGTGGACGTGCTGATCCAACTGGCCGTCGGCGAGAGCTTGGACCTGGTCTTCGAAGGCCGGACTGAGGTGACCTTGGCGGAGTGTCTGGAGATGGTCGCGGGCAAGACCGCCTCGCTGTTCGCTTGCGCCTGCCGGCTGGGTGCCCTCTACGGAGGCGCCGAACCGGCCGTCTCCGTCCAGTGGGCAGAGTTCGGGCACGACCTCGGTATGGCCTTCCAGCTCGTGGACGACCTGCTCGGTATCTGGGGCGACCCGGCGGTGACCGGAAAGCCCGTCTTCAACGACCTGAAGAACCGTAAGATGTCGGTACCCGTGGTCGCCGCGCTGACGTCCGGGACCCCGGCCGGCGACGAACTCGCCCGCCTCTACGCGCAGCCCGGGGACGATACCGCCGACCTCGCCCGCCTGGTCGAGGAGGCGGGCGGGCGGGCCTGGACAAGCGACCGCGCCGCCCAGCACGCGACAGCCGCACGCGACCGGCTGCACCGCCTCACAGCACTACCCGAAGCTCTCGAAGACCTCGAAGCGCTCTGCACGGTCGTGATCAGACGCGTGCACTGACCTTCCACGGCGGCAGCCCGTCCATGATGTGCGCCCGCCCCTGACCGAACAGCTCGGCGTCCACCTCCTTGAGCCTGCGCAGTTCCCCGGGCTGGTGCAGGGCGTGCACGGCCGCGGGAACCCCGGCACCACCGGCCGCCTCCAGCAGGGCGTTCACGGCGAGGCGGGCGGCCTGGTTCGCGCCTTCCATCGTCGCCAGGTTCACCGGGGAGCGCACGTAGTCCCCGGCCATGAACAAGTTCGCCGCCGCCGTCACCGCCCGCGGGCGCGCCGCCCAGGAACCGGTGGTGTTGATCAGCAGCGGCTCGTCGTTGACGGCCGGCCCCGGCCCGTCAAGGTTCCGCACTGCCGGATCCAGCTCCCACGAGTGCAGCAACCCCTCGTGCAGGCGGGTTCGACCAGCTCCGTTGAGCCCGTCGCACAGCTGCGCCCAGACCTCGGCCGCGATTTGCGCCCGGCTGCACTCGCGGGCCGGTTTGCCATACAGGATGCCCGGGGTGTCCCAGGAGGAGATGTCCACCGACAAGCAGTCGGCCACCGTCCCGTCCCCGTAGGTGGCCGGGAAGTCGCAGTCCCAGAACTGGGCCTGGCTGATCGAGGTGAGCGCCCAGGGCGAGTCCAGGAACAGGACGTGGCCGTGAGTGACGGGCACCGGCTGGGTCAGGTAGAACTGCATGCCGACCAAACCTGGAGATCCGCGATCACCTTTCCCCGCAGACCCGTCACATCCTGCGGGTCGACGTCGAGATGCCGCGGAGGCACAGGGGCGACCCAGACGACGCGCCCACGATGGCGCTGGCAGAGTTCCTTGCCCCCTGCGTCATCGTCACTCAGGACAGTGTCTTCTCCCGCTTCGGAGTCGCTGTCATCGACTGGATCCCCGTCGTCCAGAACGTGATGCGCATAGCCGGCTTGGAGGCCACCGCCGCGAACGCGCTGACGGTCATGGACTGGGCGCTGCGCCTGCTCGGTACGGGCGCCCACAGCATGGTCGCCCTCGCCCGGAGCAATCCGCTGGCCGCGGCCGCATCCGTGAGCGCGCTGCTGTGGTGGTGCTACCGAAAGGGCTACCTGACGCGTGACAACTGGCGGCGACGCATTTCCCAGGCAGGCAAGGCGGCAACACCACTTCTGGAACTGGCGAACGCCGGGATGACCGAGCACCGGACGCTCAGCAACGCCCTTTTGGTGATCCAGCCCCCGCCCTACCCCACCACCGAGCAGCTCGCAGCCCGGCACCTCGCGCGCTGCGGCCGGCCCCTGACCCCCGACGAACTGCGCGACGCGCTCACCTGGCGCGGCCACACCGTCTCCGCCGCGCAGCTGAAGCGGGACATGGCCGCCCACGCCGCGTTCGTCCGGGCCCCAGGTGATCTATGGGTCATCGGGCGACCGGCACATAAGTGACGAGCTGGGACACGCAGCGCTGTCATGAAGCCGCAGGAGGGAGGCGTCCGGAGACCCAGGCCCTACACGCACACCAGTGCGATGCCACAGCTCGGAACCCTCAGGCATCGCACCTTAGTGCGTGTAGGGCCTGCTGGGGTGGTGCCGCTAACCCCAGACAGCGAAAGACCCCGGACTGCGCGGCGCCCTGGGGTTCTTCTGGCCAGTCCCCCCGCCCTGCTCACCAGTTGTCAGGTGCGCTGCCTACCCACGCGATAGGCCAACCTCGCCGTGGCGGCCCCAGTGCGGTTCCTCCATCGATGTTTGTTGCCCGTCGGGCCCCACGCAGATCCGCCTCCAGCGCCCATGCTTGCCTCCACAGAGCCTGGTGAAGCCGTCCGCGTTGGTCCCCCCGGCCTGGTCGTAGCGGTCCTGGAAGGGCTGAGACGGGCGCGCAACTCCTGCCCGAGCTCTGTCTCCGCCACCCGTTCCCGTGCCGATTGCACCGCCGGATCGCCCAGCAGGCTTGACAGGTCTGTCTACCGGAATAGCTTGTCCTGCGGGTGGCTCGACGAGCCGGAAGATGACCAAGTGGTGCGCGGAAGGCCTCAGCCTGTGGCAACCTACATTCCGTTATTAGGGGGATCATCCGTTGACCGAATACCTGTGCACCGCATGCCCACTCCAGGCTGACAGTCTCGAAGAACTGCACCGCCACTCACTGGAGACCGGCCATGTCGGCATCAGCCGGAGCGAGGCCCCACCAGCTGGAGGCAAACTCTCCAAGCTCACCAAACATCTGGTAGTAACTCAGGGTGTGACCCTTGCCGCCCTTGGAGCTTCCATCTCGGCGTGCACGTACCTGTACGCCAGGTGGCAGAGTGCAGAGGCGGAGAACGCCTACCTGAAATCACCCAGCGGCGCAGGCCGCAACCTCAAGAGCCATGACAAGAGCCGTGACAAGGAATGAGCTGAGTGCGGGTGATGCCTGCGTCGTTGATCGGCGAATCCGCAGCGCAGCGCTGACCGGCTGCGGCCCCGCGTCCTGTCCGCGCGCGGTCAGGACGCCGCTCGTTCCGCCTTGGCCCATTCCAGCCCGAGGCCGGCCAACGTGGCGAGCTTGTCGGCGGTGAGCTTGCCCCGGCGGCTCTTGCTGTTCGATACGAACACCCCGAGCTTCACGACGTACTCCTGGCCGACGACCACGATCCGCTCATCGTGGCTGCGCAGCCCTTGGAGGACGGCTACCAGGGGGCGGAAGCTGGCGCTGGCGACCATGTCGGTGGGGTCCTCGTTCGGCTCCAGGAACACCGGCACGATGATTCT
>NZ_JBHXRD010000065.1:0-8966 GCF_042717325.1 Streptomyces sp. NPDC058637
CCGCTACCCCGAATTCGGGGTAGCGGCCCTCGCCGGCATCACGTCGTCGAACCGGCCGCGCCGCGCACCTTCGCGCGCGACGGGGCCCGCCGCCTAGAGGTCGAAGTACAGCTCGAACTCGTGCGGGTGCGGGCGCAGCTGGATCGGGGCGATCTCGTGGGTGCGCTTGTAGTCGATCCACGTCTCGATCAGGTCGGGCGTGAAGACGCCGCCGGCCTGGAGGTAGTCGTGGTCCGCCTCAAGGGCTTCGAGGACCGCCGGGAGCGAGGTCGGGACCTGCTGGACGCTCGCGTGCTCCTCGGGGGCCAGCTCGTAGAGGTCCTTGTCGATCGGCTCCGGGGGCTCGATCTTGTTCTTGACGCCGTCCAGGCCGGCCATCAGCAGGGCCGAGAACGCCAGGTACGGGTTCGAGGACGGGTCCGGGGCGCGGAACTCGACGCGCTTCGCCTTCGGGTTGGAACCCGTGATCGGGATACGCATCGCGGCGGAGCGGTTGCGCTGCGAGTACACCATGTTGACCGGGGCCTCGAAGCCGGGGACCAGACGGTGGTAGGAGTTCACCGTCGGGTTGGTGAAGGCCAGCAGCGACGGGGCGTGCTTCAGGATGCCGCCGATGTAGTAGCGGGCCATGTCCGACAGGCCGGCGTAACCCTGCTCGTCGTAGAAGAGCGGCGTGCCGCCCTGCCACAGCGACTGGTGCACGTGCATGCCCGAGCCGTTGTCACCGAAGATCGGCTTCGGCATGAAGGTCGCGGTCTTGCCGTTGCGCCAGGCGACGTTCTTCACGATGTACTTGAAGAGCATCAGGTCGTCGGCCGCGGCGAGCAGCGTGTTGAACTTGTAGTTGATCTCGGCCTGGCCGGCGGTGCCGACCTCGTGGTGCTGGCGCTCGACCTGGAGGCCGTTCTTGTCCAGCTCCAGGGAGATCTCGGCACGCAGGTCGGCGAAGTGGTCGACCGGCGGGGTCGGGAAGTAGCCGCCCTTGTAGCGGACCTTGTAACCCCGGTTGTTCTCGGTCGCACCGGTGTTCCAGGCGCCGGCCTCGGAGTCGATGTGGTAGAAGCTCTCGTTCGCCGACGTCTGGAAGCGGACGTTGTCGAAGACGTAGAACTCGGCCTCGGGACCGAAGTACGCGGTGTCGGCGACACCGGTCGAGGCGAGGTACGCCTCCGCCTTCTTGGCCACGTTCCGCGGGTCACGGCTGTACTGCTCACCGGTGATCGGGTCGTGGATGAAGAAGTTGACGTTCACCGTCTTGTCGCGGCGGAACGGGTCGACACGGGCCGTGGACAGGTCCGCGCGGAGCGCCATGTCCGACTCGTGGATGGCCTGGAAGCCGCGGATCGACGAGCCGTCGAAAGCCAGTTCCTCGGCCGGGTCGAAGGACCCTGCGGGGATGGTGAAGTGCTGCATCACACCCGGCAGGTCGCAGAACCGGACGTCGATGAACTTGACGTCGTTGTCGGCGATGTACTTCTGGACTTCGTCGGCGTTCTGGAACATCCAACTCCTCCTACTCCCGACCCGGGAAAGGGCGGGGTTGCAACTCGTTGTGCGGCCAGTGCGGTGGCACACGCTGGACCCGACCATAGGCAGGCAGGATTTCTCCAGCATGACCCATTTGTTTCGCCCAAGTTAACCGGGCCGGGGGGTGGCGTCACCTCAGCGACGTGTTCAGTGCCCCGCCCGGCCGGTCCCAAACACGGGCGCAGTACCGTGGACGGGTGGACAACAGGCAAGCAATCGGATCGTGGCTCTCGGGGCCGCGCGCGGCGGCCGAGGAGATGGGCGCCGACTTCGGTTACCGGGGCGAACGCCTCGGTCTGCCCCGGGAAGGCCCGGGGTCCGTGGCCCCGCTCGGCCGGCGCTTCGGGGCACTCTTCATCGACTGGGCCGTGTGCATGCTGATCGCATACGGGCTGCTCGCTCGCGGTGACCAGCAGGCGGCCGGGAACTGGGCGCTCGGCGTCTTTCTCGTCTTGAGCCTGCTCACGGTCGGAACCATCGGTTCCACGCCGGGCAAGCGGATCCTGGGCCTGCGGGTCGTCTCCGAGGACGGCGCACGGCTCGGCGCGGGACGGGTGATCGTCCGGACCGTGCTCCTCCTCCTGGTGATCCCGGCCCTGGTCTGGGACCGCGACAGCCGCGGCCTGCACGACCGGCTGGCCCGCGCCGTCCAGGTGCGTATCTGAGGACACGGGCACGCGGAGCGGGAGACGGAAGCACGGAGCGCACACAGGACAAGAGGGCGGCCCCGGACGAATACGTCCGGGGCCGCCCTCTTCGTACGTGCTGCGTCAGCGCATCTTCCCGCCGCGCGGCATCCGCATGCCCTTCGGCATCGGGCCCTTCGGCAGCGGCATGTTGCTCATCAGGTCACCCATCGCCCGCAGCCGGTCGTTGGCCGCCGTGACCTGCGGGCCGGTCAGGACCCGCGGAAGCTTCAGCATCTTGGTGCGCACCTTCTTCAGCGGCACCTGGCCCTCGCCGTCTCCGACGATGATGTCGTGCACCGGCACGTCCAGCACGATGCGGGCCATCTTCCTCTTCTCGGCCGCCAGCAGGCCCTTCACCCTGTTCGGGTTGCCCTCGGCGACCAGCACGATGCCCGCCTTGCCGACGGCCCGGTGGACGACGTCCTGGCTGCGGTTCATCGCGACCGCCGGAGTCGTGGTCCAGCCACGGCCGACACGGTCCAGCACGGCCGCCGCGGCGCCGGGCTGTCCCTCCATCTGCCCGAAGGCCGCACGCTCGGCGCGCCGTCCGAAGATGATCGCCATTGCGAGGAGGGCCAGTACGAAGCCCAGGATGCCCGCGTAGACCGGGTGGTCGATCAAGAAGCCGATCGCGAGGAGGACGCCGAAGGTGACGATTCCCACACCCGCGACGACAAGACCGACCTTCGGGTCGGACCGCCTGGTCATCTTGTAGGTCAGGGCGATCTGCTTGAGCCGCCCTGCGTTCTCGGCGCTGTCCGCGCCCTCGGTGTTTGCCTTCCTCGCCATGTACTGAAGTTTACGTGGCCCCGGAGTGACCTAGGAACGCTGGTCGGCCACAGCCCTCAGCACGTGCTCGGCCTCGACCCGGTCCTTGGCCCTGCGACGGTCCTCCAGGACCGCCGTCCAGGCGTTCCGGCGGGCGGTGCGCTGGCCGCCGCTCAGCAGCAGTGACTCGACGGCGCGGAGTGCGGTGGTGACGGACGGGATGGCGTTGGCTCGTACCGGCGCGGCATGCACGGTGGTCGTTCCCCCTCGGAGCGGATGCGCGCACCGGGTGCGCACTGAGTGGCGGGAAGCAGTGACGGCAGCGGCCGCGTGTACCGCCGCTGCGTGTGTACCTAGGGTCACTGCTCGGTGTTACCAGCGCATGACCGGTCGGTCAAACACCAATGAAACCCTGATTTCGGCGCCGCGCACGCCGACGCGGCCCATACGGGCCCCCGACCTGCGGGGAGCGTAGGGCCGCGTCGTCGCGGCGTTTACCGTTCAGTAGCTGCTTGTGCTCGGATTCACACGGCGCCGGAGGCTGCCGTGGCTCCCGTGACCGATGCACCCCGGCGGTCCATCGCCTGCTGGAAGAGGCGGCCGGCGCGGTACGAGGAACGCACCAGCGGCCCCGACATGACGCCGGAGTAACCGATCGCGTCGGCCTCGTCCTTCAGCTCCACGAACTCGTGCGGCTTCACCCATCGCTCGACCGGGTGGTGCCGCGGGGTGGGCCGCAGGTACTGCGTGATCGTGATGAGCTCGCAACCCGCGTCGTACAGGTCCTGGAGCGCCTCGCTGACTTCCTCACGGGTCTCGCCCATGCCGAGGATCAGATTGGACTTGGTCACCAGACCGGCCTCACGGGCCCGGGTGATGACCTCCAGGGAACGCTCGTAACGGAATGCGGGACGGATCCGCTTGAAGATCCGCGGGACCGTCTCGACGTTGTGCGCGAGCACCTCGGGGCGCGAGGAGAAGACCTCGGCGAGCTGCTCGGGGACCGCGTTGAAGTCGGGGATCAGCAGCTCCACCTTGGTGGCGCCGGTCGCCCGCTCCGCGGTCTGCGCGTGGATCTGGCGCACGGTCTCCGCGTACAGCCAGGCGCCGCCGTCCTCCAGGTCGTCGCGTGCGACGCCGGTGATCGTGGCGTAGTTGAGGTCCATGGTGACGACGGACTCGCCCACGCGGCGGGGCTCGTCGCGGTCGAGGGCCGCGGGCTTGCCCGTGTCGATCTGACAGAAGTCGCAGCGCCGGGTGCACTGGTCACCGCCGATGAGGAAGGTGGCCTCGCGGTCCTCCCAGCATTCGTAGATGTTCGGGCAGCCGGCCTCCTGGCACACGGTGTGCAGACCCTCGCTCTTCACGAGCTTCTGCATCTTCGTGTACTCGGGGCCCATCTTCGCCCGGGTCTTGATCCACTCGGGCTTGCGCTCGATGGGGGTCTGGCTGTTTCGGACCTCCAGGCGCAGCATCTTGCGCCCGTCGGGTGCGACACCGGACACTCCGGCACCCCTTTGCTTTCGCTGCATTGGATTCTTCGGCGAACACCAGGGTACGCCCGTGGTTAGAACGGCCTTACGTCTGCCCAACCTGTGGCCGACAGGCCCTATTCCCGCGCGGTTCTCAGGCGGTGGCCACGGTCGCGGGGGCCTCCACGGCGCGGGGCGCGAGCTCCGCGTTCTCCAGGACGTCCCTGAGGTGCTTCTCGGCGACCGGGAGCACCTCCGCGATCGTGAGGTCGCGGCCCAGCTCGTACGCGAGCGAGGTGACGCCCGCGTCGCGGATGCCGCACGGCACGATCCTGTCGAACCAGGTGTTGTCCGGGTTCACGTTCAGCGCGAAGCCGTGCATGGTCACACCCTTGGCGACCCGGATGCCGATCGCGGCCAGCTTGCGGTCCTCGCGGCGCTGGCCGGCGTTGGACGGCGCGTACTCGGGGCCGTTCAGGCGGGGGTCGAACTCCTCGTCGCGCAGCCGCGGATCGAAGTCCAGCGACAGCCCGCCGAGCGCGGGGCGGTCCTCGACCGGGTCGCCGAGGACCCAGACACCGCTGCGGCCCTCGACCCGGGAGGTCTCCACGCCGAAGTCGGCGGCCGTGCGGATCAGCGCGTCCTCCAGCCGGCGCACATGGGCGACGACGTCGACCGGACGCGGCAGCTTCTGGATGGGGTAGCCGACGAGCTGGCCCGGACCGTGCCAGGTGATCTTCCCGCCGCGGTCGACATCGACGACCGGGGTGCCGTCCAGCGGGCGCTCGCCGTCGGTCGTGCGGCGCCCCGCCGTGTAGACGGGCGGGTGCTCGAGGAGCAGACAGGTGTCGGGGACCGAGTCCTCGAACCGGGCGGCGTGCACCTCGCGCTGCTTCTGCCAGGCCTCCTGGTAGTCGACCGCTTCCTCGCCGAATCCCAGACGGACGAACCGCAGCTCACTCACTCCGGGTGCCTCCCTACTCGCGGTGGCGGGGGGCCGGGGGGTGTCCCCGGAGCCACGCCACCATGCACTGATGTGCGCCCTCAGCCACTGTACGACCGTTCCGCGCGCCGACGTCCGGCAGGTCGAGACCGGCCGTCCCCTGTCAGCGATGTCCACAATTCTCACACGATCGGATGAATGTGGAGCGAACGTCGTCGATGCGGCAGCCGGGCCAGCTAAATTCGCGCCGTTCCATAAGGGCTGCCCTCCGGGCCCCGAAGGCAGGAGACCCTAGAGCTGATGTCGGAACGACCTCCGCAGCGCACCCCCAACCGGCGGCTCGCTGCGCTCATCGCGGAAGCCGGATTCTCCCATGCGGGACTGGCCCGCAGGGTGGATCAGCTGGGCCTCGAACACGGCCTCGACCTGCGGTACGACAAGACGTCGGTGACCCGCTGGCTGCGCGGTCAGCAGCCGCGGGGCACCACACCCGCCCTGATCGCCGAGGTCTTCACCCGGCGGCTGGGGCGGCGGCTCTCGGCGCAGGACCTGGGCCTGGACGCGTGCGCGCCCGTCTACGCGGGCCTGGAGTTCGCGGCGACACCCACCGAGGCCGTCGACATCGTCAGCGGGCTGTGGCGGAAGGACTCGGGCAGCCACGCGGAGCTGCGGAAGATCGCGTTCACCCCGGCCGGACTGGTCGTTCCCAGCCGGGACTGGCTGATCGGGCGCGCCGACGAGTGGGTCGGCCGCGGCGAACCCGCGCCGGTGACCGGAGCACCCGGCCTGCCGGCCCCGCGGCCCCCCGCCGAGGCCCACCACGGCCCGCGGACGGCGAACGGGCCGCACACCGCCAACGGCTCCGGCAAGCCCCACGGCCCCACGGGCTCGCCGGGAGCGGGTGCCCACGGGGCGGGGACGCACGGAGCGGGTGCCCACGGGGCGGGGACGCACGGAGCGGGTGCCCACGGGGCGGGGACGCACGGAGCGGGTGCCCACGGAGCGGGGACGCACGGCGCCGGGGCCCACGGTGCGGGCATCCACGGCGCCGGAGCACACGGGACGACCGTGCACGGGCCGGGCCTCCACGGTGGCCGGCCCGGCACCCGCGGCCCCGGATCCTCCCGTCCGCCCGGCCCCGCGGCACCGCCCCCGGGCGTCCCGCGCCAGCGGCAGACCGACCGGGGTCCCGGCCAGCGGGTCGGCAGCGGCGACGTCGCCGCCCTGCGCTCGGTCGGCGAGCTCTTCCGCACTCTGGACAACGCGTACGGCGGCGGCCACGCCCGGCAGGCCCTCGTCCGGTACCTGGAGCACGAGGCCGAGCCCATGCTCCGCGGGAGCTACGGCGAGACGATCGGCCGACGGCTCTTCTCGGCGGTCGCCGACCTGACCCGGCTGGCGGGCTGGACCTCGTACGACATCGCGGCACACGGCCTCGCCCAGCGCTACTTCGTCCAGGCGCTGCGGCTCGCCCAGGCCGCCGGGGACCGGGCGTACGGCTCGTTCGTCCTGATCACGATGAGCCGGCAGGCGGTCTACCTGGGGCACGGCAGGGAAGCCGTCCAGCTGGCCCGCGTCGCCCAGCAGGGCATCGGCTCCTCCGCGCCGTCCGTCGTCATGGCGATGCTGCACGCGGTCGAGGCACGCGGACACGGCGTGCTCGGCGAGACCAGGGCCTGCGTCGCCGCCCTCGTACGGGCCGAACGCTCCCTGCAGGCCGCCCGGACCGGCGACGACGTGCCGCAGTGGGCCCGCTACTTCGACGAGGCGCAGCTGGCCGACGAATTCGGTCACTGCTACCGCGATCTCCAGCAGTACCGGGTGTGCGCCCAGCACGCCGAGCGGTCCCTCCAACTGCGCGCTCCGGCGTACGCCCGCAGCAGGCTGTTCTGCCGGGTGGTGCTGGCCTCCGCCCGGCTCGGCCTCGGCGAGCTGGACCAGGCCTGCCTGCTGGGCGCCGAGGCGGCCCAGCAGGCTTCGGAGATGCGGTCGGTGCGCGCGACGGAGTACGTACGGGACTTCGAGCGCCGCCTGGAGCCCTACCGGGACGCGGTCGCCGTACGCGGGTACCGCGACCGGGTCGCCGCGCTGGGCTGACCGCCGGCCGGCCCGGGCGTCACGCGGCGGCGGGCAGCACCGCCCCGCCCTCCGGCTCCCTCCGCACCCCCAGGTCCGTGAGGATCGCCGAGGCCGCACGCCGCCCGGAGTGCAGGGCACCCTGGACCGTGCTCGTGTCCCGGTGGTCGCCGCACACGTACAGGCCTGCGAGCACCCGGACCGGCCGGCGCAGATCGTGCGGGGGCGGCATCGCGGGCACGGCCTCCGGGTCGTGACGGGCCGCCAGCAGCTCCCAGTCATGGGTGGGCATGCCGTACAGCGTTGCGAGATGGGCGCGGACCGTGCGGTCGAGGTCCTGCGGCGGGGGGCCGAGCACCGTGGAGGTGATCAGCGTCCGCCCTTCCGGCGCCCGCGAGGGGTCGACCTCGCTCATCACGGCGGTGTGCGCGACCGGACCCGACCGGTCCGCGTCCAGCAGCAGGCTCGTCCCGGTCGACGGCGCCACCGGGGCCGTGTGGTGCAGCACCGTCACCGGGTGGAACACCGGCGTCCGCAGCCCGGGCAGCAGCTCCGCGGCGGCCCCCGCCCCGGTGGCCAGCAGCAGGGACCGGCAGCCCAGCTCGCCGTGTTCCTTGGTTCGTACCGAGGTGATGTCGGCGGCCGTGACGTGCACCCCGGTCCGTACGGTGCCGGGCGGCAGCGCCGCCGCCAGCAGGTCGGGCAGCGTCGAGGAACCCCCGGCGGGTACGCAGAGCCGGCCGCGCGCGTAACTGCGCAGCGTGAGGTCGGCGCAGCGGCTCGACGTCGTGAGGTCCGGATCGCTCAACAGCGCGGAGAGCAGCGGGCGCAAAAAGGTGTTGACCGTACGCGGCGGGATCCCGCGCGCCGACAGGGCCGAGAGCGCCGGCCGGTCGGGACGGGCCATGATCCGGGCCGCCGGAGTGGTGGCCAGGCGGGCCAGCCACGCGCCCAGCCTTGCCTGTTCGATCGCTCCGCCCAGGGGCGCCCGGGGGGCGCTCGACCGGGAGCGCACCGCCCGGAGCGCGCCCCTCGCGCTCCGTATGTCCCCGGCGCGGAACCGGCGGCCCTCGCTGTGCACCAGTACCCCCGGCGCGAAGTCCCGCAGCACCAGCCCTTCGAGACCGGGTGTCGTACGGAGCTCCGGGTACGCGGAGCTGAGCAACGGGCCCAGATGGTCGAGCCGGAACCCGTCCGTCCCATGGGTGGCCATCCTGCCGCCGACCTGCGCGGCGGCCTCCAGGACGGTGACGCTCACTCCTGCGCTGATCAGATGATGGGCCGCTGAAAGGCCGGCTGTCCCGGCCCCGATGATGACCACATCCGCGTGCTGTGCCGTGTCTGCCGTGAGCACGTGCCCCTCCCCGCGTCGGCTCGACTGGTGGGGAGGTATTGCCCCCAACAGGGCCCCGGAATGCCGGAGTTCGGGTCGAGGCTAGGTGGATGGCCGATGCAGGTACAGTCGTGCGACCCCGGGCACCGGTGCACGGG
>NZ_JBHXRD010000066.1:0-7947 GCF_042717325.1 Streptomyces sp. NPDC058637
CGCCGGATCCGGCGGGCCTCTTCGCGTACGCCCGGGCGCGCTCGCCCGGGCGGTGGTCCTGCTACGGGGCGTCCAGGACGCCGGTGCGGTAGATCGTGCCGGCGCAGGCGCGGGAGATCGTGGTCTGCGCGGTCGGTGCCCCCGACTCCGGTGTGTGGGTGACCGCGACGGTGCCGTCCGCCGGGCCGCCGTCCGCACTGCCGAACTGCGCCGCCGTGTCCGTCGAGCCCGAGTCGCTCCCGGTGGAACCGCCGATGCCACCGCCGCCGTCCGTGGGCGTCGGGCTCGGCGAACCTCCGCCGGTCGGGCAGGTGTCCGAGGGCACCCAGGCGAACCGCACCTCGTAGGCCATGGACGGCTTCAGCAGCACCGTGCCCGGCTCCAGCGAGGGATCGGGCAGCCCGGCCGCCGGGTCGCCCGCGGTGTGCTGGACGACGGTGATCTTCAGCGGGTCGGCGGCGCCGCCCGCCTGGAAGCCCACCGAGCCGTCGCTCGTCACCGAACAGCCCTTGTCGGACACGTTGGCGATCCGGAAACTGCCGTACACCGTGCCGTCCGCGCCCGCCGAGCCCGACTGCGCGGAGGCGACACCGAGCTGGTCGGCACCGCAGACCGGCAGGGAGGCCGCCTCGGCGCCCGGTGAGTCCTCCAGGCCGGCGGTCCCGCTGCCCTCGTCCTCCTCGCCCGTCTCCACGGACGGAGCCGTCGAGCTGTCGGCCTCGCCGTTCACACCTTCGTTCTGCCGGGCCGCGGGCCCGGCGCTCTGCTCGCTGCCGGCCTCGGCACCCGCGTCCTCGCCGTTGCCGCCCTGGGCCTGCTGGCCGTGGCCCGCGATGGCCGGGTTGGCGGTGGCCGAGCCGTCCGAATTCGCCACGTGGACGAACGCGGGCACGGCCGTGCCGATCAGCAGCGCCGCGGCCGCCGCGCCCACCACGGCCTGGCGCCGCCTGGCGCGCCGGGCGGGCACCGCGCGGTGCAGGTGGTCCAGGGTGCCGTCGGAGGGTTCGAGGCCGCGGACCGCGCCCTGCAGCAGGTGGCGCAGCGCGACCTCGTCCATGTCCGTCCCGCCGGGAGCGCCGCCCTTGAAGAGCTCGGTCAGCGTGCCCCCGCCGGACGCCCCGGCCTCACGCGCACCCGCCGCCTCACGCGCACCGGCCTCACGCAGCCCGGGTACGGCCCTCGTGGCGGCTGCCCCGGGTGCGGCTTCCCTCGTGGCGGCGTCCGGTACGTCGTCCGCCACCGGCCGTAGGGCCGGGGCCTCTTCCGGGCCGCCGTCGACGGCGTCCGTGCTCCGCTCCGGTCCACCGTCCTGTTCGGGATCGGTGTGCGGGGTGTTGTCCGGCCCGTCGTTCACAATTCCGTTTCCAGTCCGGTCATCGTCGTGCCTGTGTTCGGGGCCACTCATGCCTGCGCCTCCATCACGACGCGCAGTGCCGCTATCCCCCGGGAGCCGTACGCCTTCACCGAACCCAGCGATATACCCAGCGCGTCCGCGACCTGGGCCTCCGTCATGTCCGAGAAGTAACGCAGCACCAGCACCTCGCGCTGGCGGCGCTGCAGCCCTTTCATCGCCTTGATCAGCGCGTCCCGCTCCAGCTGGTCGTAGGCCCCCTCCTCGGCGCTCGCCATGTCCGGCATCGGCTTGGAGAGGAGCTTCAGCCCGAGGATGCGGCGGCGCAGCGCGGAGCGGGACAGGTTGACCACCGTCTGGCGGAGATAGGCCAGGGTCTTCGCCGGATCGCGCACCCGGTTGCGCGCCGAGTGCACGCGGATGAACGCCTCCTGCACCACGTCCTCGCAGGACGCCGTGTCGTCCAGCAGGAGGGCCGCGAGGCCCAGCAGCGACCGGTAATGGGCGCGATACGTCTCGGTGAGATGGTCGACCGTGGTTCCTGCCGCCACCGTCTCCTCAGCGCCCTCGCGCTGCGACGGCAGCCGGGTGGATCGCGCAGCGGGCATGGGCGCGATCACCGGCATACCGCCGGCTGCGCGGGGCCTCCGGAGCGGACGCACCGAAGTGCCTCGCAACGGGCCCACCACTGTGATGTCGAGAACCTCTGCCACGCCAGTTGGACACGCTTCCCCCCGTCAGGGTTGTACGCGAACGGCACCGCGTTCGATGCTGTGCGACATGCCCTCATTCGTACCTGCTCTTCCCCAAATGCCCCGTAAACGCATCCAGCCACGCAAGAAGTGACGGCATAGACGCGCCGCAGCCGACTAGCGGTTGCAGGGGGCCAGGAGATCATCGTCGGATATGACAACGCCCCAGCTCAAGAGGTTCAGACCAGGGAGTTCCCCACAGGGCGCACACAGATCCTACAAAACAAGTTCGATCAGACCCGAGGAAATTCTCCGGCCACGGATTCGGCAATCTCGGCGACATTCAGAGCTGCACCTTTTCGGAGATTATCTCCGCAGATGAACATCTCGACGGCGTGCGGATCATCCATCGACCGGCGTACCCGCCCCACCCAGGTCGGATCCGTGCCCACGACATCGGACGGCGTGGGGAAGTCACCGGCCGCCGGACTGTCGAAGAGCACCACCCCGGGCGCGGTCGCCAGGATCTCGTGTGCGCGGTCCACGGTCACCTCGTTCTCGAAGCGGGCGTGGACGGACATGGAGTGCGTGGCGACGACGGGTACGTACACACAGGTCGCCGTGACCTTCAGGTCCGGCAGGCCCAGAATCTTCCGGCACTCCTCGCGGATGGCCAGTTCCTCGGAGGACCAGCCGTCCCCGGCGTCGGTGCCGGCCCACGGCACGACGTTCAGCGCGACAGGTGCGGCGAAGGGGCCGCTCTCCCGGTCGCCCAGCGCCCTCCGTACGTCCCCCGGGCGCGTGCCCAGCTCCGTACCAGCCACCAGCGACAGCTGCTCGCGCAGGGCGGCCACGCCGTCGCGGCCCGCACCGCTGACCGCCTGGTAGGACGACACGATCAGCTCGCACAGCCCGAACTCGGCGTGGAGCGCGCCGACCGCGACGATCAGCGACAGGGTGGTGCAGTTCGGGGACGCGACGATGCCGCGGGGTCTGAGCCGCACGGCATGGGGGTTGATCTCGGGGACGACCAGGGGCACGTCGGCGTCCAGCCGGAACGCCGCGGAGTCGTCGACGACCACGACGCCCTTCGACGCGGCGACCGGCACCCACCGTGCGGACACCTCGTCCGGCACCAGGAACAGGGCCACGTCCACGTCGTCGAACACGTCCTCGGCGAGCGCGAGGACCTCGGTCGTCTCCCCGCGTACGACCAGCTTGCGGCCGGCCGCACGCGGGGAGGCGATCAGCTTCACCTCGCCCCAGACATCCGCGTGCTGCGAAAGGATCTGGAGCATGACGCCACCGATCGCCCCGGTCGCTCCCACGACCGCGAGCGAAGGGCGGCGCCGCGTCATCGGCCGGTGCCCCCGTAGACGACGGCCTCGTCCGAGTCGCTGTCGAGACCGAAGGCGGTGTGCACGGCGCGCACGGCCTCGTTGACGTCGTCGACCCGGGTGACCACGGAGATGCGGATCTCGGACGTCGAGATCAGCTCGATGTTCACGCCGACGTCGGACAGTGCCTCGAAGAAGCCCGCGGTGACGCCGGGATTGGTCTTCATCCCCGCGCCGACCAGGGAGATCTTCGCGATCTGGTCGTCGTAGCGCAGCGACTCGAAGCCGATGCCCGCCCGGTTGCGCTCCAGGGCGTCGATGGCCTTGCGGCCCTCCGCCTTGGGCAGCGTGAACGTGATGTCGGTCAGCCCCGTCGACGCGGCGGAGACGTTCTGGACCACCATGTCCATGTTGATCTCGGCGTCCGCGATCGCACGGAAGATCGCCGCGGCCTCGCCGGGCTTGTCCGGCACGCCGACGACCGTGACCTTGGCCTCGGAGACGTCGTGGGCGACTCCGGAGATGATGGCGTGCTCCACCTGCTGGTCCCCTTGCGGCTCGTTGCTGACCCAGGTGCCGCGCAGTCCGGAGAAGGACGAGCGGACGTGGATCGGGATGTTGTAGCGGCGTGCGTACTCGACGCAGCGGTGCAGGAGCACCTTGGAGCCGGACGCGGCCAGCTCCAGCATGTCCTCGAAGGAGATCCAGTCGATCTTCCGGGCCTTCTTCACGACCCGGGGGTCGGCGGTGAAGACACCGTCCACATCGGTGTAGATCTCACAGACCTCGGCGTCCAGCGCCGCGGCCAGTGCGACCGCGGTGGTGTCGGAACCGCCGCGGCCGAGGGTGGTGATGTTCTTGCCCTCCTGGCTCACGCCCTGGAACCCGGCGACGATGGCGATGTTGCCCTCGTCGATCGAGGTCCGGATGCGGCCCGGCGTGACATCGATGATGCGCGCTTTGTTGTGGACCGAGTCGGTGATGACGCCGGCCTGGCTGCCGGTGAACGACTGGGCCTCATGGCCCAGGTTCTTGATCGCCATCGCCAGCAGGGCCATGGAGATCCGCTCTCCGGCGGTCAGCAGCATGTCGAACTCACGCCCGGCAGGCATCGGGGATACCTGCTCGGCGAGATCGATCAACTCGTCCGTCGTGTCGCCCATCGCTGACACCACGACAACCACCTGGTTGCCGTTCTTCTTGGCATCGACGACTCGCTTGGCGACGCGCTTGATGCCCTCGGCATCGGCTACGGAGGAGCCTCCGTACTTCTGCACGACAAGGCCCACGTGCGCTCCTCGCTCAATAATGGTGCGGTCGGCTCAGTCTAACGAGCAGCCCGGAATCGACCCGTCCTTACCGGATGGTGAGATGTCCCGCCCACCACCCGGTCCGGCGTGTCGCCCGAACCGCTCGTAGCGGGCTGCTGCCCACTCACCTGCCCCGCACGCCTGCCTGTGTCCCACGACACACGCCGGTTCCGGGCGAGAGGCCCTAGTTGACCGGCCGCAGCCCCAGCGGTCCCGCGATCTCCTCGGCCATCACGCGGCCCGCCTCCTCGGCCAGGTCGCCGTCGCCCGGGTCCTGGTCCGTGTCCAGGCCGTCGAGCTCCTGGAGCGGCTGGTTCAGCCGGATGTGGGCGATCAGGGACTGGAGGGCGCGCAGGGCCGCCGACGCGGTGGAGCCCCAGTTGGAGAAGTACGAGAACTGCCACCACCACATGGCCTCCGCCGTGCGGTCCGCCTCGTAGTGGGCCAGGCCGTGACCGAGGTCCGTCACCAGGTCGGCCAGGTCGTCCGAGATGCGGTGCGGCACGGGGGGCTTGCGGGGCTCGTACGGGTCGAAGACCTCGGAGTAGACGTCGATCGGCTCCAGGAGGGCCGCGAAGCGCTCGCGCAGGCCGTCGGCGTCCGGCTCGGGGCCCAGGTCGGGCTCGTAGCGCTCGTCCGGGAGGATGTCCTCGTACGCGCCGAGACGCCCGCCCGCCAGCAGCAGCTGGGAGACCTGCAGGAGCAGGACCGGGACGGCCTCCTCGGGCTCCTCGGCCTTGGAGACCTCGGTGACCGCGACGATGAAGGTCTTGATCTGGTCCGCGATCTGGACGGCGAAATCGTCCGGATCCTGCGTGACGGAGTTCAGCGTGGCGTCAGACATCGAGGGGACCTCCCGTGGGCACGGTCGCGAACGGTGGGTAGAACATAACGTCGCCGAACGTAAAGCCGACATCAGGTGCCGGGTCACACATCGAGCAGCCGCCTCCCCTCGAACGCGCGGCCGAGCGTGACCTCGTCCGCGTACTCCAGGTCGCCGCCCACCGGCAGGCCGCTGGCCAGCCGGGTCACCCGCAGGCCCAT
Source organism: Streptomyces sp. NPDC058637 (assembly GCF_042717325.1). Classification (NCBI taxonomy): domain Bacteria; kingdom Bacillati; phylum Actinomycetota; class Actinomycetes; order Kitasatosporales; family Streptomycetaceae; genus Streptomyces; species Streptomyces sp. NPDC058637. The sequence goes on from NZ_JBHXRD010000066.1 coordinate 5,735, forward strand.
CGGCTTGACCATCCGGGCGAGGTACGTCGCCGTGGCCTCGCCCTCCAGGTTGGGGTCCGTCGCCAGGATCAGCTCGGTGATGGAACCGTCCGCGAGCCGCGCCAGCAGCTCCCTGATCCGCAGGTCGTCGGGGCCGACGCCCTCGATCGGGCTGATCGCGCCGCCGAGCACGTGGTAGCGGCCCCGGAACTCACGGGTCCGCTCGATCGCGACGACGTCCTTGGGCTCCTCGACCACGCAGATGACCGTCCGGTCGCGCCGCGCGTCCCGGCAGATCCCGCACCGCTCCTGCTGGGCGACGTTGCCGCAGATCTCGCAGAAGCGGACCTTGTCCTTGACCTCCAGGAGGGCATGGGCGAGACGGCGTACGTCGGTGGGCTCGGCCTGCAGGATGTGGAAGGCGATCCGCTGCGCGCTCTTGGGGCCGACGCCGGGCAGTCTGCCCAGTTCGTCGATGAGCTCCTGAACCACGCCTTCGTACAACGGAAACGCCTTTCCCTAATCCTGCTCGTACCGTAGCCGGTACGCCCGGGTAGCCATAGGTCCTGGAAGTCGGTACGTCAGAAGGGGAGGCCGGGCATGCCGCCCAGGCCCTGGGCCAGCGGGCCCAGCTTCTGCTGCTGGATCTGCTGCGCGTTCTCGTTCGCCGCCTGCACCGCGGCGACCACGAGGTCGGCGAGCGTCTCGGTGTCCTCCGGGTCAACCGCCTTGGGGTCGATCACCAGGGCGCGGAGCTCGCCGGACCCGGTCACGGTGGCTTTCACGAGCCCGCCGCCCGCCTGTCCCTCGACCTCGGTCCTGGCCAGCTCCTCCTGGGCCTCGGCAAGATCCTGCTGCATCTTCTGGGCCTGCTGGAGCAGCTGCTGCATGTTGGGCTGGCCACCCGGAATCACGGTCACTCCTGGCATTTCGACAACGGATTGTTTCGGTACGCCGAGCCTACGTGTTCGCCGGACGCCGTGCCCCACCCACCGGGGACCAACTCTTTCGGGTGAGTTTCAGAAAGGGCCTGTCGTGCTCCTATACCTGACCAGAGGCCGTGCCCACCCGGGAATCCCGCGATTTCGACCCCGCGGCCCACCATTCGGCGGTAGGAAGAGCAGGCGTATCCGTACACGTACGCACATCCCAGGTAACGCAGAGTTACACGGGTGGGGCTCCGGTCATATGCCGGAATCCGCCCCCACTCATGTCGGAGAGCCGTGCCGATCCGCGTAGTCGTGCGCCGATACGCGCCGAACCCAGAGTGCAGAGGAGTGCCCCGGTGAGTCAGCCGGAGATGCAGCCCGAGGGGCCGCACCGCAAGGAGTCCGGCGCGGGATCCGGTGCCGGTACCGGAACCGATCGGTCCGGTTCGCGCTGCGGTTCGGGTCCCCGGGACCTGGCAGGTCGCGCCTTCCCCCTCGGCGACTGGGGCGAACCCGCCGAACGGCTCGACGAGCTCTACCGCTGGGTCGAGGCGGGCGCCCTGCAGACCACCGACTGGTATCTGCACGACCGGATCCGCAAGCGGCGCGTGGCCAGGCTGCTGCGGCTCGGCACGGCGGCCGGGGTGGTCGCGGGCGCGGCCCTGCCGCTGCTCGACCTGACCGGGGAGCTGCGCGGGTCGGCCGGCTGGGGCTATCTGTCGTTGCTGCTGGGCGCGGCCTGCATGGCCTGCGACCGGTACTTCGGACTCACCTCGGGCTGGATAAGGAATCTCGCGACGGCACAGGCCGTGCAGCGGCGCCTCCAGGTGCTGCAGTTCGACTGGGCGTCGGAGTGCGTGCGGGAGGTGCTCGGGCCCACCGAGGGCACGGCCAGCGAGGCCGCGGAGCGGTGCCTGGGGGTGTTGCGGCGCTTCTCGGAGGACATCACCGAGCTCGTCCGCATGGAGACGGCGGACTGGATGGTGGAGTTCCGGGCCGGGCCCGCCCCCATGGGGATGCAGTCGCTGATGTCGGGGGGTGTGGGCGGCCGGCCGGAGCAGGCCAATCCGACCCGGCTCACCATGCCCTCGGTGACCCGGCCCAACATGCCGCGCCAGCGGCCGCCGGAGTCGCCCCGCTGAACGCCTCCGCGGTCTCCCCGGCCGCATCGCCTGGCACCGGACGGACACGGCCGGGAGCCGCCCCGGGCGACCACCCCCGCCGCGGCGACCCGCGAGCGGGGGGCGAGGCCATACAAAATAGAAACCAACGGCTCGGCGCCCGGGGGACGCCCCCCGGCCCGCA
>NZ_JBHXRD010000067.1:0-2780 GCF_042717325.1 Streptomyces sp. NPDC058637
CCCGCTTCGACCGGGAATCGGACACGAAAGAGTCTGATAGAGTCGGAAACGCAAGAACGAAGGGAAGCGCCCGGAGGGCCCCGGTGAAACGGGACCGAAGGAAGCGTCCGTTCCTTGAGAACTCAACAGCGTGCCAAAAGTCAACGCCAAATATGTTGATACCCCGGCCTGCTTCGGCAGGTTGGTGGTTCCTTTGAAAAGTCCTGCTGGTCCTTCGGGTCCGGTAGGCAACAACAGCGAGGACGCTGTGAACGACCGGTCTTATTCCGACCTGGTCGTTCCGCTCTCGTGTTGTGATCCCGATTACGGGAAAACATTCACGGAGAGTTTGATCCTGGCTCAGGACGAACGCTGGCGGCGTGCTTAACACATGCAAGTCGAACGATGAAGCCTTTCGGGGTGGATTAGTGGCGAACGGGTGAGTAACACGTGGGCAATCTGCCCTTCACTCTGGGACAAGCCCTGGAAACGGGGTCTAATACCGGATAATACTTTGTCCCTCATGGGATGGGGTTAAAAGCTCCGGCGGTGAAGGATGAGCCCGCGGCCTATCAGCTTGTTGGTGGGGTAATGGCCTACCAAGGCGACGACGGGTAGCCGGCCTGAGAGGGCGACCGGCCACACTGGGACTGAGACACGGCCCAGACTCCTACGGGAGGCAGCAGTGGGGAATATTGCACAATGGGCGAAAGCCTGATGCAGCGACGCCGCGTGAGGGATGACGGCCTTCGGGTTGTAAACCTCTTTCAGCAGGGAAGAAGCGAAAGTGACGGTACCTGCAGAAGAAGCGCCGGCTAACTACGTGCCAGCAGCCGCGGTAATACGTAGGGCGCAAGCGTTGTCCGGAATTATTGGGCGTAAAGAGCTCGTAGGCGGCTTGTCACGTCGGATGTGAAAGCTCGGGGCTTAACCCCGAGTCTGCATTCGATACGGGCTAGCTAGAGTGTGGTAGGGGAGATCGGAATTCCTGGTGTAGCGGTGAAATGCGCAGATATCAGGAGGAACACCGGTGGCGAAGGCGGATCTCTGGGCCATTACTGACGCTGAGGAGCGAAAGCGTGGGGAGCGAACAGGATTAGATACCCTGGTAGTCCACGCCGTAAACGTTGGGAACTAGGTGTTGGCGACATTCCACGTCGTCGGTGCCGCAGCTAACGCATTAAGTTCCCCGCCTGGGGAGTACGGCCGCAAGGCTAAAACTCAAAGGAATTGACGGGGGCCCGCACAAGCAGCGGAGCATGTGGCTTAATTCGACGCAACGCGAAGAACCTTACCAAGGCTTGACATATACCGGAAAGCATCAGAGATGGTGCCCCCCTTGTGGTCGGTATACAGGTGGTGCATGGCTGTCGTCAGCTCGTGTCGTGAGATGTTGGGTTAAGTCCCGCAACGAGCGCAACCCTTGTTCTGTGTTGCCAGCATGCCCTTCGGGGTGATGGGGACTCACAGGAGACTGCCGGGGTCAACTCGGAGGAAGGTGGGGACGACGTCAAGTCATCATGCCCCTTATGTCTTGGGCTGCACACGTGCTACAATGGCCGGTACAATGAGCTGCGATGCCGCGAGGCGGAGCGAATCTCAAAAAGCCGGTCTCAGTTCGGATTGGGGTCTGCAACTCGACCCCATGAAGTCGGAGTTGCTAGTAATCGCAGATCAGCATTGCTGCGGTGAATACGTTCCCGGGCCTTGTACACACCGCCCGTCACGTCACGAAAGTCGGTAACACCCGAAGCCGGTGGCCCAACCCCTTGTGGGAGGGAGCTGTCGAAGGTGGGACTGGCGATTGGGACGAAGTCGTAACAAGGTAGCCGTACCGGAAGGTGCGGCTGGATCACCTCCTTTCTAAGGAGCATCTAGGTTTCCTTCGGGAAATCCAGAGACCATTACGTCGGCAAATGTTCGACGGTGGTTGCTCATGGGTGGAACGTTGACTATTCGGCACGACAGGTTGTTTTCGTGAGTACTGCTTCGGCGTGGAAAATGAAGGGGATCGGTCGGGTCGGGCACGCTGTTGGGTATCTGAAGGTACGGGCTTTTTAGTCTGGATCTTCGGTTGCCGGCCCCAGTGCACTCGTTCTCAGGAACGGGGTGATGGGTGGCTGGTCGTTGTTTGAGAACTGCACAGTGGACGCGAGCATCTGTGGCCAAGTTTTTAAGGGCGCACGGTGGATGCCTTGGCACCAGGAACCGATGAAGGACGTGGGAGGCCACGATAGTCCCCGGGGAGCTGTCAACCAAGCTTTGATCCGGGGGTTTCCGAATGGGGAAACCCGGCAGTCGTCATGGGCTGTCACCCGCTGCTGAACACATAGGCAGTGTGGAGGGAACGCGGGGAAGTGAAACATCTCAGTACCCGCAGGAAGAGAAAACAACCGTGATTCCGGGAGTAGTGGCGAGCGAAACTGGATGAGGCCAAACCGTATGTGTGTGATACCCGGCAGGGGTTGCGCATACGGGGTTGTGGGATCTCTCTTTCATGGTCTGCCGACTGTGAGACGAGTCAGAAACCGTTGGTGTAGGCGAAGGACATGCGAAAGGTCCGGCGTAGAGGGTAAGACCCCCGTAGCTGAAACATCAACGGCTCGTTTGAGAGACACCCAAGTAGCACGGGGCCCGAGAAATCCCGTGTGAATCTGGCGGGACCACCCGCTAAGCCTAAATATTCCCTGGTGACCGATAGCGGATAGTACCGTGAGGGAATGGTGAAAAGTACCGCGGGAGCGGAGTGAAATAGTACCTGAAACCGTGTGCCTACAAGCCGTGGGAGCGTCGCTGTATGT
>NZ_JBHXRD010000067.1:2869-4745 GCF_042717325.1 Streptomyces sp. NPDC058637
CATACGTATAGGGCCAACGCCTGTATGGATGGGTAGGGGAGCGTCGTGTGCCGGGTGAAGCAGCCGCGGAAGCGAGTTGTGGACGGTTCACGAGTGAGAATGCAGGCATGAGTAGCGATACACACGTGAGAAACGTGTGCGCCGATTGACTAAGGGTTCCTGGGTCAAGCTGATCTGCCCAGGGTAAGTCGGGACCTAAGGCGAGGCCGACAGGCGTAGTCGATGGACAACCGGTTGATATTCCGGTACCCGCTTTGAAACGCCCAGTACTGAATCAGGCGATGCTAAGTCCGTGAAGCCGGCCCGATCTCTTCGGAGTTGAGGGTAGTGGTGGAGCCGATGAACCAGACTTGTATTAGGTAAGCGATGGGGTGACGCAGGAAGGTAGTCCAACCCGGGCGGTGGTTGTTCCCGGGGTAAGGGTGTAGGCCGTGTGGTAGGTAAATCCGTCACACATTAAGGCTGAGACCTGATGCCGAGCCGATTGTGGTGAAGTGGATGATCCTATGCTGTCGAGAAAAGCCTCTAGCGAGTTTCATGGCGGCCCGTACCCTAAACCGACTCAGGTAGTCAGGTAGAGAATACCGAGGCGTTCGGGTGAACTATGGTTAAGGAACTCGGCAAAATGCCCCCGTAACTTCGGGAGAAGGGGGGCCATCACTGGTGATTGGATTTACTCCATGAGCTGGGGGTGGCCGCAGAGACCAGCGAGAAGCGACTGTTTACTAAAAACACAGGTCCGTGCGAAGCCGTAAGGCGATGTATACGGACTGACGCCTGCCCGGTGCTGGAACGTTAAGGGGACCGGTTAGTGCACTTTCGGGTGTGCGAAGCTGAGAACTTAAGCGCCAGTAAACGGCGGTGGTAACTATAACCATCCTAAGGTAGCGAAATTCCTTGTCGGGTAAGTTCCGACCTGCACGAATGGCGTAACGACTTCTCGACTGTCTCAACCATAGGCCCGGTGAAATTGCACTACGAGTAAAGATGCTCGTTTCGCGCAGCAGGACGGAAAGACCCCGGGACCTTTACTATAGTTTGATATTGGTGTTCGGTTCGGCTTGTGTAGGATAGGTGGGAGACTTTGAAGCGGCCACGCCAGTGGTTGTGGAGTCGTCGTTGAAATACCACTCTGGTCGTGCTGGATGTCTAACCTGGGTCCGTGATCCGGATCAGGGACAGTGTCTGATGGGTAGTTTAACTGGGGCGGTTGCCTCCTAAAGAGTAACGGAGGCGCCCAAAGGTTCCCTCAGCCTGGTTGGCAATCAGGTGTTGAGTGTAAGTGCACAAGGGAGCTTGACTGTGAGACCGACGGGTCGAGCAGGGACGAAAGTCGGGACTAGTGATCCGGCAGTGGCTTGTGGAAGCGCTGTCGCTCAACGGATAAAAGGTACCCCGGGGATAACAGGCTGATCTTCCCCAAGAGTCCATATCGACGGGATGGTTTGGCACCTCGATGTCGGCTCGTCGCATCCTGGGGCTGGAGTCGGTCCCAAGGGTTGGGCTGTTCGCCCATTAAAGCGGTACGCGAGCTGGGTTTAGAACGTCGTGAGACAGTTCGGTCCCTATCCGCTGTGCGCGTAGGAATATTGAGAAGGGCTGTCCCTAGTACGAGAGGACCGGGACGGACGAACCTCTGGTGTGCCAGTTGTCCTGCCAAGGGCATGGCTGGTTGGCTACGTTCGGAAAGGATAACCGCTGAAAGCATCTAAGCGGGAAGCCTGCTTCGAGATGAGTATTCCCACCACCTTGAGTGGTTAAGGCTCCCAGTAGACGACTGGGTTGATAGGCCAGATGTGGAAGCCCGGTAACGGGTGGAGCTGACTGGTACTAATAGGCCGAGGGCTTGTCCTCAGTTGCTCGCGTCCACTGTGTT
>NZ_JBHXRD010000068.1:0-3267 GCF_042717325.1 Streptomyces sp. NPDC058637
GGGGCGGGGCCGGCCCCCCCCCCGCCCCGCCGCCGTCGGCACCCCACAATGGCTCCATGCGTGCTGCCCGGCTCATCAAGATGGTGCTGCTCCTGCAGTCCCGCCCCGCCATGACCGCCGCCGAGCTGGCGAGGGAGCTGGAGGTGTCGGAGCGCACCGTGACCCGGGACGCCCAGGCGCTCTCCGAGGCGGGGGTGCCCGTGTACGCGGACCGGGGCCGGGTCGGCGGGTACCGGCTCGTCGGCGGTTACCGGACCCGGCTGACCGGGCTGGCCCGCCACGAGGCCGAGGCGCTCTTCCTGTCCGGGCTGCCCTCCGCGCTGCGCGAGATGGGGCTGGACGACGCCGCGTCGGCGGCCCGGCTGAAGGTCTCGGCGGCCCTGCTGCCCTCGCTGCGGGACGCCTCCAGGACCGCCGCCCAGCGCTTCCACCTGGACGCCCCCGCCTGGTTCCACGAGCCGGCCGCCCCCGAGCTGCTGCCCGCCGTCGCGGAGGCCGTCTGGGGCGACCGGCCGGTCCTGGTCCGCTACCTTCGCGGCGGTACGCGGGAGGTCGAGCGGGAGCTGTTGCCGTACGGGCTCGTGCTGAAGGCGGGCGTCTGGTATCTGTGCGCCCGGGCCGGGGAGGACTTCCGGGTGTACCGGATCGACCGGTTCACCGCGGTCACCGTGTCGCAGGACCGCTTCGCCCGGGACGAGGACTTCGACCTGCCCCGTTTCTGGGAGGAGCGCGCGGCCCAGTTCGCCCGGTCGATCCTGCGTACCGAGGTGACCGTACGGCTGTCCGGGGCCGGTGTGCGTCGGCTGCCGTACCTCGTGGACCGGGCCGCCGCCGAGGAGGCGCTGGCGGTGGCCGCCGGGCCCGACGAGGACGGCCTGCGCACGGTCGTCCTGGCGGTCGAGTCCGAGGAGGTCGCGTACGGCCAGCTGCTCGCCCTCGGGCCGGAGTTGGAGGTCCTCGCACCCGCCACCCTCCGCGAACGTTTCATCGATGCCGCCGAACGCCTGCGCGACCTGTATCGCTGAAGGCTTCAATTCGGTGTCTCCGCGTGCATCGCCCGCCGCCAGGGCAGATGCTGGACCCGTGATGGACGAGACGGAGTTCTGGGAGATCATCGACAGCACCCGCGAGGCCGCCGAGGGCGACCCCGAGGACCACGCCGACCTGCTCGTCGAACGGCTGGTGCGGCTCGACCCCGACTCCGTGCTGGATTTCGCCAGGCACTTCGAGGCCCGTTACAACCGCGCCTACCGCTGGGACCTGTGGGGTGCGGCCGCCGTGCTGCTCGGCGGGGCGAGCGACGACGCGTTCGACTTCTTCCGGTGCTGGCTGATCGCGCAGGGCCGGGAGGTCTTCGAGGGCGCGATGCACGATGCGGACAGCCTCGCCGAGCTGCTGGAGGACTTCGACGACGAACTCGACGGGGACGGCGAGGAGCTCGGATACGCGGCGGACGAGGCGTACGAGCAGCTCACCGGCGTGGTGGCTCCCGACCTCGGGCTGCCGCCCCAGGCCGTGGAACCGGAGGGCACGCCCGTCGCCTTCGAGGACGACGCCGCGCTGGCGGAACGGTTCCCCGCGCTCTGGGACCGCTTCGGGGTGGCCTGAGCGGCCGTCCCGGGCCCCGTCCCTGCGTCTCAGGGCGTCAGCGAGCGGCCCATCAGGACGTCGTCGACGTACCGGCCGTGCAGGAAGAACTCGCCGGGCAGCACCCCTTCGACGGCGAAGCCCTCCGACGCGTAGAGCGCCCGCGCGGGGGCGTTGTGCCCGAGTACCCGCAGGGTGAGCCGCCCGGCTCCCTGCCGCCGCGCCTCGGTGTACGAGGCACGCAAGAGCGCCCGCGCGATGCCGCTGCCCCGCGCCCACTCGGCCACGGCGAGGCCCTGTATCTGGCGCACGTGGGCGTTGCAGGCGAGCGGGGTCGGCCTGGCCAGCCGGAGGTATCCGGCGACGCGTTCCTCCCCCGCCCCGGTGACGGCCTCGGCCACCAGGAAGTCCTCGGGCCGGTGCCGCTCGTCGAAGAAGGGCTCGTACGGGGCCTGCGGCCTCGGCTGCACCGCGTGCAGCGTCGACCAGGTGGCGCGGTCGAGCTCCCCGAGCGCGCTCCCGTCCGTCTGCGCGGCGGTTCGGACGGGCAGGAGCGAGAGGATCTGCGGCTCGGACATGCGCGCCACTGTGCCACGCCGTGTTCCGCGTGCGGCGGGGCCCATGGGGCAGGATGGGGCCATGCCGCTCTCCCGTATCGCCGTCACCGGATCGACCGGACTCATCGGAGCGGCGCTCGTGCGCTCGCTGCGCGCCGACGGGCACGAGGTGGTGCGCCTGGTGCGCCGCCCCGCCGCCACGGGCGACGAGGTGGAGTGGGACCCGAGGCGGCAGTACGTCGACGTGGCGGGGCTGGTCGGCTGTGACGCCGTCGTCCACCTCGCCGGTGCCGGGGTCGGGGACCACCGGTGGACCGAGGCGTACAAGCGGGAGATCCGGGACAGCCGGGTGCTGGGCACGGCGGCGATCGCCGAGGCGGTGGCCTCGCTGGACACCCCGCCGAGGGTGCTGCTGTCCGGATCCGCCATCGGCTACTACGGCGACACCGGGGACCGCGCGGTCGACGAGAGCGCGCCGCCCGGCGAGGGCTTCCTGCCGTCCGTGTGCGTGGAGTGGGAGGAGGCCACGGCCCCCGCCGAGGAGGCGGGCATCCGCACGGTGCACGCCCGGACCGGCCTGGTCGTCGCCCGGCGGGGCGGTGCCTGGGGGCGGCTGTTCCCGCTGTTCAGGGCGGGGCTCGGCGGGCGGATCGGGAACGGCCGCCAGTACTGGAGCTTCATCGCCCTGCACGACCACATCGCCGCCATGCGGCACCTCCTGGACACGGAGTCCCTGTCCGGTCCGGTGAATCTGACCGGCCCCTCCCCCGTCACCAACGGCCAGGTGACAGCCGCGATGGGCCGGGTGCTGCGCCGTCCGACCCTGTTCACCGCCCCGGCACCCGCGCTGCGGATCGCGCTCGGGGACTTCGCCGAGGACGTCCTGGGCAGCCAGCGGGTGCTCCCCGGCCAACTTCTCGACTCGGGCTTCTCGTTCGCCTTCCCCGGGATCGACGAGGCCATCCGCGCCGCGCTGCGCTGAGCCCGGCCGCCCTCCGAGGCCGCGGTGCCGCGGCGCGGCGCAGGTCAGCCGTCCCGTCCCGGCCCTCCGGGGCCTCCTGCCGCCGCCGTGTCCGCCGTCCCCTGGGCCGCCCCACCGGGCGTCGTGCGACCCCGTGCACCC
>NZ_JBHXRD010000069.1:0-2102 GCF_042717325.1 Streptomyces sp. NPDC058637
GGTGAGGGTGGTGCGGCGAAGTTCGATCTGGGGTTCAACTTCGTCGAGCGCACGGATCTGGACGGCGCCCCGGCCGGCATCGAAGTCACGGTGGAGTACAGCTCCGACCTCTTCGACGAGCAGACGGTCACGGACCTGGGCCGGCGCCTGGTACGTCTGCTGTCCCTGGGCGCGGCCGACCCGGCGATGCCGATCAGCCAGCTGGACCTCCTCGAATCGAGTGAGTGGCAGCGACTGCTGACCGGCTGGAACGACACCGGGCGGGTGCTGGAGCTGCCGGCCGCGACGGACACGGGTCCGGAGCCCGGGACGATCGCCGGGCTGTTCGCGGCCCAGGTCGCCAGGACCCCCGACGCGCCCGCGGTCCTCGCCCATGACGCACAGCTCAGCTACGCGGAGCTGGACGAGCGCTCGGCCGCGCTGGCCGCGCTCCTCGCCGCCCGGGGAGTACGCCGCGGGGACACCGTCGCCGTCGCCGTCCCCCGCTCCGCCGCACTGACCGTCGGCCACCTCGCGGTGCTGCGGGCCGGTGCGGTGTGCCTGCCCGTCGATCCGGACCACCCGGCCGAGCGGGTCGGTGCCGTCCTGGCCGGCGCCTCGCCCGCCGCGGTCATCACCACGGAGGGCTGCCGGCCCCTGGCCGGGACCACCTCGGGCCCGGTCCTCCTGCTGGGACCCGGCGGTCACAGCGACGAGAAGCACACCGTCGTCGGCACCGCCGCCCGGCTCCCCGGGCCACTGCCCGACTCCCCGGCGTACCTGGTCCACACCGCCGACCCGGACGGTTCCCCGCGCGGTGTGCTCGTACCGCACCGGGGCATCGTGAACCGGCTCCTGTGGATGCGGGACGCCTGCCGTCTCGGCCCGGACGACCGGATCCTGCACAAGGCACCCGCGGACCTCGGCGTATCGGTCTGGGAGGTCCTCGCACCGCTGGTGCTCGGCGCCGCCCAGGTGGTCGCCCTGCCCGGCGGCCACCGCGACATGGTCGGCCTGGCCCGGCTCATCCGGCGCGAGGCCGTGACCACGGCCCACTTCGCGCCCTCCGTGCTGGAGGCGTTCCTCGCCGAGCCGGAGTCCGCACACTGCACCGGACTGCGCCGGGTGCTGTGCAGCGGCGAGCCGCTGCCCGCCGGACTGGCCGAACGGCTGAGGTCACACCTTCCCGGAGTGGAGCTCCATGTCCTGCACGGGCCGGCGGAGGCGTCGTTCGACGCCCTCGCGCACACCGTCGGGACCGGGGACACAGGGGCGTACCCGGCCGCCGGCCGGCCCGTCTGGAACACCCGTGCCTTCGTGCTCGACGCCGGCCTCATGCCCCTGCCCCCGGGCAGCCCCGGTGAGCTGTACCTGGGCGGGGCCCAGCTGGCGCACGGCTACCTCGGCCGTGCCGCGCTGACCGCCGAGCGGTTCGTCGCCGACCCCTACGGTCCGCCCGGCTCCCGGCTCCACCGCACCGGCGACCTGGCCAGGATCACCCGTGACGGTACGGTCGAGCTCCTGGGCCGCACCGACGACCGGCTCACCCTCGACGGCAGGAGTGTCGAACCCGGCGAGGTCGAGCGGGCGCTGACCGGGCACCCCGCGGTCGGTGCCGCGGCCGTGACCGTACGTCCCGGCCCCTCGGGCGAGCCCGCGCTGGTCGCGTACCACGTGCCCCTCGACCCGGCGGCCCCGGCGGACACCGCGGCCCTGCGGGCCCATGCCGCGACCGTGCTGCCCGGACACGCGGTGCCGGCGCACTGCGTCGTGCTCGACGCGCTCCCGTACACCGCGGACGGCCGGATCGACCGCGCCGCGCTGCCCGAGCCCCGGCACAGCACCGCCCGGGCACCCCGCAACGACATCGAGCGCACGCTCTGCGACCTGTTCTCCGAACTGCTCGGCGTCCCGTCGGTGTCGATCGACGACAGCTTCTTCGATCTGGGTGGGCATTCGCTGCTCGCCACCCGCCTGGTGAGCCGGGTCCGTGCCACCTTCGGCATCGAGCTGCCTTTCCGGGACATCTTCGACGCGCAGTCGGTGGTGGCGTTGGCGGAGCGGGTGGTGGGTTCGTCGGTGGGTGGGCGTGTGGCGTTGGTGCCGATGGTGCGTCCGGTGCG
>NZ_JBHXRD010000070.1:0-1896 GCF_042717325.1 Streptomyces sp. NPDC058637
ACGCCGCACACGGCGTCGGGGGCCTTCTCCTCGGAGAGCGGGGGGCGGAGCCCCGAAGCGCGGGACGACGGGCGAGCCTCGTCCGCAGCCTCCCGCCACCCCCTACGGCAGCGCCAGCATCCGCTCCAGCGCCAGCTTCGCGAACTTCTCCGTCTCCGGGTCGACCTGGATCCGGTTGACGAGGTTGCCCTCGGCCAGCGACTCCAGCGTCCACACCAGGTGCGGCAGGTCGATCCGGTTCATCGTCGAGCAGAAGCAGACCGTCTTGTCGAGGAAGACGACCTCCTTGTCCTCGGCCGCGAACCGCTTCGCGAGCCGGCTCACCAGGTTCAGCTCCGTGCCGATCGCCCACTTCGAACCGGCCGGGGCCGCCTCCAGGGCCTTGATGATGTACTCCGTCGAGCCCACGTAGTCGGCTGCGGCCACGACCTCGTGCCTGCACTCCGGGTGCACCAGGACGTTCACACCCGGGATGCGCGCGCGCACGTCCTCGACGGACTCCACCGAGAACCGCCCGTGCACCGAGCAGTGCCCGCGCCACAGGATCATCTTCGCGTCGCGCAGCTCCTGGACGGTCAGGCCGCCGTTCGGCTTGTGCGGGTTGTAGAGGACGCAGTCCTCCAGGGTCATCCCCATGTCCCGTACGGCCGTGTTCCGGCCCAGGTGCTGGTCCGGCAGGAAGAGGACCTTGGCCGCCGAGGGCTCCCCCTGCTCGAAGGCCCACTCCAGCGCGCGCTTCGCGTTCGAGGAGGTGCAGATCGTGCCGCCGTGCCGGCCGGTGAAGGCCTTGATGTCGGCGGAGGAGTTCATGTACGAGACCGGCACGACCTGCTCGGCGACGCCCGCCTCGGTCAGCACGTCCCAGCACTCGGCGACCTGCTCCGCGGTGGCCATGTCGGCCATCGAGCAGCCCGCCGCCAGGTCCGGCAGCACGACCTTCTGGTCGTCACCGGTCAGGATGTCCGCGGACTCCGCCATGAAGTGCACGCCGCAGAAGACGATGTACTCCGCCCCGGGCCGCGCGGCGGCGTCCCGGGCCAGCTTGAACGAGTCGCCGGTGACGTCCGCGAACTGGATGACCTCGTCGCGCTGGTAGTGGTGACCGAGGACGAAGACCTTGTCACCGAGCTTCTCCTTGGCGGCACGGGCGCGCTCCACCAGGTCCGGGTCGGACGGCGAGGGCAGGTCGCCGGGGCATTCGACGCCGCGCTCGCTCCTCGGGTCGGCCTCGCGCCCGAGCAGCAGCAGGGCGAGGGGTGTCGGCTGGACATCCAGGGGCTGGGCGGTGGTCACGACACGCACCCTTTCTTTTCTGCGAACTCTGCGAGCAAACCTTTTCGTCTAATTGACGTTATCTATCATAACCGGCGCACGCCGGATTGACGATGCCGATAGCGTCGATGTGACGCATCCCCCCGAGGGGTGGTGTGCGAGCATGAAAAGAACAGACACGCGCCTGGCCCGGAATGAATCCGCGGCCCCGATGGTTGGACCGTCGGCAAGCAGTCCGTACAACCCGGGAGAGAAGCAGATGTCCGTATCGGACGAGACCACCACCGTGAGCGACGGCATCCTCCTGTCCGACGCCGCCGCAGACAAGGTCAGGACCCTGCTGGAGCAGGAGGGCCGTGACGACCTCGCGCTGCGCGTCGCCGTACAGCCCGGCGGCTGCTCGGGCCTGCGCTACCAGCTCTTCTTCGACGAGCGCTCGCTCGACGGCGACGTCGTGAAGGACTTCGGTGGCGTCAAGGTCGTCACCGACCGGATGAGCGCCCCGTACCTGGGCGGAGCTTCCGTCGACTTCGTGGACACGATCGAGAAGCAGGGCTTCACGATCGACAACCCGAACGCCACGGGCTCCTGCGCCTGCGGTGACTCCTTCAGCTAGACCAGAGA
>NZ_JBHXRD010000071.1:0-1315 GCF_042717325.1 Streptomyces sp. NPDC058637
ATTTTATTCCTTGATACATCACATTCCGAAGGAGTGTTTTAGCCCATTAAAGCACTCTACGAGTGCATGGGCCTCGCTACGCGAGGAAGATCAACAGCAAGATCAAGATCAAGATCTACAACAGGTCAAAAGCTTACAATCAAAATCGGCAATGTCTTACATAAACCGTTCCGGTTTATTCCAGAGGCTGTCTGTTTTTAAAAGCTGCGTTGCCCTTGCTTTTATCACCAGAACAGCACCGGCAACGGTGCCATTACACCCCTGAACATTTCCCTCCAGGGAATGTGGGGGTGTGCTGTCAGTCCCCGAAAATCAAAAGCGGGTTGGACAGTGACGATGGTGATCCATCGATCCCATTCCACCCTAGAAGCTCCTGATAGCCCATTAGCGAGCCGATTAAGGTCGTTTGACATGGTTGGCCGGCTTTTTGGCCAAGCGTGTCAAATGGCCCAACAACGAACGCAGTGAGGCGTTAGGCTCGATTGCAGCACATAGATCCGACGGAGCTACCGCATTTACAGGACGCCAGCCCATTCGGGCGATGGCTTTCCCCAGTGCTCTCGCTCTGTTGATCTCATGGTTTGCCGTCGTCCTACGGCCTAGGCCACCCACTCAATCACCATAACGAGGCTTGTGGAACCTGCTTCGCGTTGCGGTAGATCCGTCCTATCCGAATGCAATCTAACGGGCTGAAAATGCCCTTATTTTTGATTGCTATAACGAAGGTCAAAAGAGGGTAATACAAGATATAAGATACTGGGAACCACGTATTCCGTGGCTTTCAGCCAATTTTTATACTCTGTGGAGGTAAGTTTTATACTCTGTGGAGGTAAGTTTTATACTCTGTGGGGGTATGAAATGAGTGTAAAAAAAAGTATACCCTCGCTATTTCAAGGCTCTAAATTGTACTTTTTTAAAAGTAAGTTCGTTACCGTGTGGGGGTATGCTTTGTACTCTTTTAAGGGTATTGACAATACTTTTAAAATGGTATATACTGGGAATAAGCAACTATTTATAGGAACATATTATGTCTTCTAAAAGACCTACAAAAAACCATATATACACACATGAAACACATGCAGTAAATAACGAAACCGGCGAAGTTATTTCATCATCAAAAGAAACTATTATTCAGTTTCCTGCTGAACCTGAATATATAAAGCTTTATTTAGACGATATTAATCGCCTCTACGATCTTCCAAACAACTCCATCTTATACGAGCTTATGAAGCGTATGGACTATGATGGGTTGATTAATATAAGCAAATACGGCAAAGACATGATTTGTGAAAAGCTTAATTTAAAACCACAGACC
>NZ_JBHXRD010000072.1:0-1305 GCF_042717325.1 Streptomyces sp. NPDC058637
GTCCGGCGGCAGCGCCGACGACCTGAGAATCAGAGTGCACGCCGCAACCCTCAACGGCGCACTGCGCGCGGCCTCCGAGGACTTCGCCCGCCGGTTCGCGGACGATCCGGACGCAGGGGGCGGTGAGATCGCCACATGCCTGCTCGCCGCCCTGCGCGCGGCTTCGGAAGGTCTTCCCTACTGACGGAGACTTCCGCTGCCGCGATTTCGCTGCGTTGCCGGACTGCGGTGTGGGCCCAGACGTTCCACTTGCGGCACGCCGCTTTGCGAGCCGTTGGGCGGAAGGTGCCGGTCCGGAGTCGGTGGGCTGGTACGGCTTGCGTTCACTCATCCCGCCGATCCCAGCAGGCCACCGGCGTCGAACCGGAACGTTCCGGCTTCGCCCGCACCATCAGGCGACACCAGAGCCACTCATAAAACTCACGAAACGCCCTCTCAGGGATCGTGGTCGTCGCTCCTGCCCCCGAGTGTGACATCTGCCGAGGCGGTGATCGAGAGGTCACCGATGCGGTCCTCGGGGTGCTCGTAGAGGACCGCGGCGTCGGCATGGTCCCAGACCTCTTCAATTCCCGGGAGGCGTCGTACACATCTCGCCGCCCGGACGTTTCCACGCGATTGCGGGCCGGTGGCGCCGGCGACCTGGTCCGAGG
The DNA here is from genome assembly GCF_042717325.1 of Streptomyces sp. NPDC058637. Classification (NCBI taxonomy): domain Bacteria; kingdom Bacillati; phylum Actinomycetota; class Actinomycetes; order Kitasatosporales; family Streptomycetaceae; genus Streptomyces; species Streptomyces sp. NPDC058637. Next base: position 651 of record NZ_JBHXRD010000072.1, read on the forward strand.
GCGGTCCGGCCGATGGGCCGGTCAGAAGAGGTCGCCGGGAGTGTAGGTGCCCCAGATCTCGCGCAACGCGTCGCACACCTCGCCCACGGTCGCCCCGACGGACAGGGCTTCCTTCATCGGGTACATCACGCTGTCGTCCCCGGCCGCGGCCTTCTGCACGTCGGCCAGGTGGCGGTCCACCCGGTCCTGGTCCCGCCAGGCGCGGAGTTTGGCGAGGCGTTCGGCCTGCTTGGTCTCGATGGAAGGGTCGACGCGGAGGGGTTCGTAGGGCTCCTCCTCGTCGAGCTGGAAGCGGTTGACGCCGATGACGACCCGCTTGCCGGCGTCGGTCTCCTTCGCGATGCGGTAGGCGTTGTCCTCGATCTCCCGCTTTTGGAAGCCGTGTTCGATGGCCCCGACGGCCCCACCGAGGTCCTCGATCTTCCGCATCAGTTCCAGGGCCACGCCTTCGATGTCGTCGGTCATCTTCTCGATGACACAGGACCCCGCGAAGGGGGCGACGGTGGCCGTCACGTCCGGCAGGGCGATGGCTTCGTCGAAGGAGTTGGTGTGCAGTGACCGGGTGCCGCCGAGGACCGCGCCGAGGCCCTGCACGGCGACCCGGACCAGGTTGACCTCGGGCTGCTGGGCGGTGAGCTGGACGCCCGCGGTCTGC
>NZ_JBHXRD010000073.1:0-1209 GCF_042717325.1 Streptomyces sp. NPDC058637
GCGGGTACCATATCGCTGCGCGATATGCAAGCGAACACCCCCGCTTCGCGGGGTGGAAGCGGGACGCTGCGTGCCCCGCTCAACCCGACCGCTGCGCGGTCGGGTTGCCGCTCCGTTCGCTGCGCGTCCGGAGCGAACGGGACTTTGTCCCACAGCCGGTCTTCCGCTTCGCTGCAGACCGGCTGTGGCGGGTCCGCTGCGCTCCCCCGCTCGAAGGGACTTTCGGCTTCGCCTTCAGTCCCTGGGGCCCGCTGCCGCGGGCCGTGCTGACTGCGAGAGGGCTCATGCCGGTCGGGGCCTTCGCGTGGCGTAAAGGACGCCCGACCCGAGTGGCGAAAGGTGGAGTCCACCCCCGGCCCGTACCTCCTCCTAGGGGGCGGCCTACTACCTCCAACGTCCGGCATGGGCCGACTGCGGCGAAAAGGGGTCAGAGGTCACTGTCGATCCCGGTGACGGCCGGCGGGCCGAGCGGCGCGTCACCTTCCGGGATCCCTGCCTCCTTCAGCGCGGCTGAGACGAGCCTTGCGGCGTCCAGCTCCGCCTCGTACCGGTCCGGGGCATCAACCTCGAGGCAGACGGAGAAGGTGTTGTCCTCGTTCAGCGTGAGGAGGTTCAGGCCTTCACTCTCACTGACGTCCGTGTGCTGTGAGGCCAGCTTCCGTTCAAGAACCGAGCGCGCGGAGTCGGTGATGTCCGAGATGAACGTGCCGGGAACGGTGATGAGAAAGGTGGTCATGACGACTCCTCACATAGGTGAACCCACCGGGCCACGCCTGACGTGCAACCACGCCCTGAATTTGTGGGTGCCAGGCTCAGGCGCCCGCGTGGCGTGGGGCGGTGGTCCGTCGGGGTGTGGCGTGATGCGCCGGCTTGTGGACCGGGGCGGCCTGGAGGCGCCGCAACCACAAAGAGGCGGCGCCGAGCAGGCCGGTGAAGACCGCCAGGAGGAAGAGGGACACCCACATCTGCCGGCTCCCGGGGTGGACCCACCCCGTCCAGGCCGCAGCGGCCGTCCACAGCAGGACACCTGCCGTGTACAAGGTGCGGACTCGGCGCAGCTGCCGTACGGCCCGCAGGGACATGAGGTGTTCGGTCTTCGGTGCCATGCGGCCCGTATACCCCCATCCGCGCCACTCACCGGGGTGGGGCGTCGTCCGGATGGCGCGAGGCGCGTCTGTCTGTCCCTGCTGGTCCAGCAGGGACAGACAG
>NZ_JBHXRD010000074.1:0-1110 GCF_042717325.1 Streptomyces sp. NPDC058637
ACCCTGGACCGAGCAGCAGGCAGGGACTGACTGACCACCGACAGGCCCGCGCCGATGTGGCGTGGGCCTGTCGCGTCTACTGTCGCGCCGGAGTGCTGTCGTGTGATCTGAGCTGGGCCAACGCCCCGATATCCCCGCCCCTCGGCGGACGCGACAGACGGGCGCGACAGGGTCTTTGGTGGGGCCGTGGGCCCGTGAGCCCGTGACGTCACCAGAAGGCGCCCACAAGGCTCTACGCTGCCCTCCATGCGGATCTACGCGATGACGAATCAGAAGGGTGGTGTGGGCAAGACCGCCAACACCATCAACACCGGCGCGGCCCTGGCCGAGAAGTCGGTGCAGAACCCGGAGCAGAAGCGTGTGCTCCTGGTGGACTTCGACCCCCAGGGCCACATGTCCGAGGCCCTCGGCGTGGACGAGACCCCGGACGACAAGACTCTGCGGATGGCGCTGGTGGGGGAGTGGCGCGGCGCCGACCCTCGGCAGATCATCGTGCAGCGCTCGGAGTACCTGCACGTGATCCCGACCAACGTGGACATGCACCTCCTGGAGCGGACGCTGTACACGGTGGCCGACCGCGAGCGCCGGCTGTCCCGGTTCCTGGAGAAGGTGGACGACGACTACGACGTCTGCCTGATCGACTGCGCGCCCTCCCTCGGCGTCATCACCGACTGTGCGCTCTACGCGGCCCGCAAGCGGGAGGGCAAGGGCAAGAGCGGCATCGTGGTGCCCGTGGAAGCCGAGGACTCCTCGGTCCGCGCGCTGCGGCTGCTGCTGCGTCAGATCGGCCTGCTGTCGGAAGACATGGACATCGTGCTGGACGTCCTCGGCCTCGTGCCCTCCCGGTTCGACATCCGCGACGGCAACGTCGTCACCTCCATGCTGGAGGCGTTCCGGAACCTCGGGGAGCCTGCCGTGATCGGGGAGATCCGCAAGCGGACCATCATCCGCGAAGCCTGGCGGGCGAAGCAGACCATCATCGAGCACGCTCCCCAGAGCGATGCCGCGGACTGGTACCGGGACCTGGCCAAGGCGGTGGACGCGTGAACGCCACAAAGAAGAGCGCCGCGCCGAACATGGGCGGGGTCACGGACGACTGGGCCCGCACCC